>SVEI01000058.1 GCA_015057445.1 Lachnospiraceae bacterium
TTTAATACACCTATAATATATGGTGAGACAACTGATGCAATTACATTTACAGCGGCAGAAGGATATTATTTCCCAGAAGATTATACTGTCACTAGTAATGGTAGTGGAACCTTTACATATAATCGCCTTAGTGAAAGTGTAATAACAATGTCTTACACTATTGCAGAGTCTGATTCAGGAGAGGTAACGATTAATCTTCCTGCTCTTAAGAAGATTCCTGTAGATGGTACAGGCACTATTACTATGGATGACGTCCGTTACAAGGAAGCCATCAACCCACAGGTAACATCTATTACAAATGATACTACTACACCAAAGTATGAATATAAGCAGGCGATGGCAGCTGATGAAACTTATACAACTGCAAAGCCAACAGCGGTGGGAGATTATGTTGTGAGGGCAACTCTTCCAGCAAATGAAGAATATAATGAGCTAGTTTTAGAAAAGGAGTTTTCTATAATAAAAGCATATGGAACAGTGACTTTTTCTGTAGGTGATGTGGTTTATGGAGGAGTTCCGAATCCGCAGATTGCTTCAGATACTAACAGTAGGACATCGGCAGTTGTGGAATATAAATTGTTTGGAGCACCTGATGCAGCCTACACAATAACAGCCCCTAGTGCTGTGGGTGACTATGTTGCAAGGGTAACCCTTGCTGCAAATGAATCCTATGAGCAGGTTGTAGATACAGTGGAGTTTTCAATATTAAAAGCGCAAGGTAGTGTGGAATTTAATGTGGAGGACATAATATATGGTGAGACTTTGGAACCACAGGTTACATCTAGTACACATGATATAAAAACAGCTGTAGTTGAGTATAAGCTTGTAAGCGCAGCAGATTCAGAGTATAAAATGATAATGCCAACAGCGGTAGGCGATTACATTGCAAGAGTGACTCTTGCTACAAATGAATCCTATGAACAGGTAGTGAAGACATCTACATTTTCTATAAACAAAGCAAAGGGAATGATTGCTTTGATTGCAGAGAGTATAGTTTACGGAGAAAAGTTTGAACCACAGATTGTATCTGATACTAATGATGTAAGTACGGCAGTGGTGGAATATAAGATTGCGGGAACAGATGACTCAACTTATTCAAGTAATATAGTCACAGCAGTAGGAGAATATGTTGTAAGAGTAACCCTTGCTGCAAATGAATCCTATGAGCAGACTGTAATTACAGATTCATTTTCTATAGAAAAAGCCAGTGGCAATGGAACAATTAAGTTATATGACATATATTACGGAGCAACAGTGAGTCCGGAAATTTCTTCAGGAACTAATAGTGTGGAACAGGCTGTTATAGAATATAAGATTTTTGGTGCGGATGATTCTACATATTCTACTACATTGCCAACAGCTGTAGGTCAATATACAGCACGAGTGACATATGGTGCAAATGAGTCTTATAATCAGGTTGTTGCAACAGATGATTTTGTCATAAGTTACCTTCCGGCACCGACGGTTGAGGTTGGCCTTAGCGGCTCGGAGGGTACAAATGGTTACTACACAACAGCAGTTACAATAAATGCTCCAGAAGGGTATCTAATTGCAGATAAATTAGATGGAGAGTATGCAACAAGTATTACTGTTGAAGCTACGAGAGAAGCGGGATATCTTTACTATAAGAGTATCCTGACAGGAGAGAAAACTGCCGGAGTTTGGTGTGATGAAATCATGATAGATAAAATGGCCCCTTCTATTTCTGCAGAACAAGGAGTGACATATTACGCCGAGTTTGTGGATGTTTCTATAGAAGACGATAACCTTAAAACAATATTTGTTAATGGAGAAGAATATACAGATATTATAAATGGAAAGTCCATTGTCAAGCTTCAGTCCAATGATGGTCTAGAAGAATACGATATAGTGATTATAGATTTGGCTGGAAATACTAAAACTATGAAGGTTATTGTGGCTGATAGTTGGATGGAACAGGGAGTTATTCCGACTGGTGAAAATGTGAGCCTTATGGAAGATTATGAGTATTCCTTAGGAGATGGAACCTGGCAGGTAGAAGGTGATGCCACAAGCTATAATGGTAATACAACATTCTATATAGGGACTGAAGGAGAATATACATTCATTCAACAGTAAGTGATACATAGACAAATTATGAGAAAGATGCTTTTGATATTAATACAAGAGCATCTTTTTTGGCGTGAAAATATACGCAAAACACGGCTGATTTTACGCAATAAATTATAATTATTACAAAGTGTGGTATTATAAAAACGGTTGATGAAGCAATGTGAAAAGAAAAAATAATTGCAATACATTTTATAGTATTGTAGTATAAAAATATATTGACATATATATAATGATTTGGTATTCTATTCAGGTTACTCAAAAATCGAGTCACCATATTAGTGAAGTTTGATACATACAGGTAGGAGGAACTATTATGAGAGAAAGGATCAAAAGGTTTATTGTGCTTATCATGACTGTTGCAATACTTAATCAGTTGCCAGGATTTGAACCCCTAGTGCTTTATGCCGCATCAATTGATTTGTATGCAAATACTACCATATCGGCTGACACGGAGGATACATATGTGTTTGTCAGTGGTGGAGTCACCCTTACTGTTGATGCGGGAGTTACTGTTGGTGGAATAGAGGCTGGTATAGCAGGTAACACTAATAAAGTTCAAAGTAGTGGTACTATTAATTCAGTGAATCACACCGCAGGAGAGACTATACTGACTGGTGGCCACTATGGCAATATATATGTGGCTGAAGGGGAAGGCGCCGGAGTTACAGGTAACAGTATATCTGCAGGGACAGTAACTGCCGATGGTCCTATACATTTTGAGGGTACAAATACAGTTGGTACTTTAACATCTGCTAATGATGTGGCTGGTACAGGAACGGTTACAGTAACTGATGAGCTTACTATTCCTGGCACAAGCACAACCATTAATGTAAACAAGGATACAATAATCAATGCCACTAATTATGACATTACAGTATATAACGATGGAGTTGATTACATATTCACTGGTGGTACTTCAGGAAATTCTATTCTTAAGAATTTTGGTGTTTACGTAACATTCCAGGTAGAGGATGAAAATATAAGCTGGAGCTTTGCGTCTGGAACAGATAATATTGACTCCTATCTGTGGTTTGGAGATACAACAGGTAAATATAAATTTACAGCAGCCCAAGGGTATTATTTCCCTAATGACTATGCTACAAAGGTAACATTTGGAGGCTCAGGCTCTAGCTCCTTTGACTACATAAGTGATACAGAAGTTCAATTGTCCTACACAGTTTCTGAATACGATTCGGGAACTGTAACTATTACGCTGCCTGCTGTAGAGAAACTTATTGTAGACGGAGAAGGAGAGTTTACAGTTGATGATATTGCTTACGGAGAAACTTTAAATCCACAATACACATCTAGCACACAGGCAACAACAGGTGCTGTTGTAGAATATAAAATCCAAGGAGCGGATGATTCAACTTACACTACAGCAACTCCTACAGCGGTAGGAAACTATACTGCAAGAGTTACTATTCCTGAAGATGATGATAACTATGAGCTTGTTATGACGGATGACTTTGCTATAACAAAGGCTACTGGAGAGGGAAAGTTGAATGTTCCTGATACATATTACGGTGTTAGTGTTGCTGCTGAGATATCCTCTGGAACTAATTCGGTATCAGGTGTAGCTATTGAATATAAGGTAGCTGGAGCATCGGATTTGACTTACACCAAAACTAAACCCACAGCTATAGGAAATTATGTTGCAAGAGCGATTTTGGCTGAAACTGAAACGCATACTAGTGTCACTCTTACAGATGAATTTAATATAAGCTATATGCCAGTTCCGTCTAATGGCTATAGTTTTATTGGTACACGAGGAGATAATGATTTTTATACATCAGAAGTAACTGTTGTGGCAAAAGATGGATATGCAATTTCTAGAACTTTAGATGGTGAATATGTTGGGCAGTTTACCTTAAGTAGTACTGTTACACAGACCTATGTATATTTTATGGATGTTAATACTGGGGCAAAGTCAGCAGGGACTCTAATGTCGGCAGTAAATATTGATACCCAAATGCCTACAGTAGATGCAGAAAACAAGAAGACTTATTATGCAGATTCTCTTGCTGTATCCATATCAGATTCTAATCTTGCAGGTGTAACTGTAAATGATGAAGATATTAATATTAATAGCGGAAGTACAGTGCTAAACCTAAAGTCCAATGGTGGAGTAGAAGAGTATAAGGTTATAGTTACTGATATGGCTGGAAATATAAAAAATATAACTATAACTGTGGCTGCTGAATGGACAAAGACAGGAAAAATACCAAGTGGATCACAGGTTAAACTTCAGGCTGGACAATCATATACATTGGGTTCTGGAACGTGGACAGTAAGTGGTGATGCTACAAGCTATAGTGGAAATACAGTGTTTTATGTGGGTGGAGAAGGTCAATATACATTTAATCAGCACTAACATATGGTAGTGATATGAATTTGGAGGAAATATATGAAAAACAAGAAGTTGATAATATTGATAGTTTCTATACTTTTGGTTATATGCATAGCTGTAGTTGCTGTGGTAATGATAACTAAGAAAGATGATTCGTATAGAATTATAAAGGTATATGAATTTGACGGAGATGGTTTGGTAAGTAGAGAATCTTTGGGTGATATTGAACCATATAATAATATGGTTTTAGAGTCTGGAGATAACATTAAGTTAAATACAGGCTTGATGACTTTGAAATTAGATGATGACAAGTATGTATATGTAGAAGAGAATACAGAGTTTTCTCTGGAAGCAACTGGAACATCAGCTGACAGTAAAACTACAATCAATCTTAAAAGTGGAGCAATAACTAACGAGATTCAGAATAAACTTAGTGGAGAGTCATCTTATGAGATTAACACTCCGAATTCAACAATGGCTGTTAGAGGAACTACATATTATGTTCAGGTTTTTGAAGATGAAAATGGTACAAACTATACTAGAGTATCAGTGTTTGAAGGTAAGGTAACAACAAAACTTGTATATGCAGATGGTACAGTGGAGGAAAAAGAGGTTGGAGTTGATGCTGGTAAAGAGGTAATTATCTACGAGGATGCCACTACAACTGACTATCTTGGTGATGTATCAGATATTGATTATTCTACACTTCCAGACGATGTTCTTTTGAAGGTAGGAGAGGTACTTAATATGGATGAGAATATGTCTGATGAAGAAATCGTGAGAACATTTAAGGGACCATTTACTGTAACATTTACATATAATGGAAATGTATTCGGAACACAGACAGTAAAGAAGGGCGAATGTGCTCAGATTCCATCACTTATGCCTGCTCCAAGTGGAAGTTGGAATTATGATTTTTCAAAACCGATTGTAGAGGATACAGAGATTAAGTGGGAATAAACCAGATGTGGTTTTGATGGATTATAGGAGAAAGATTTATTATACATACTAGTGCGCATACAATCAGATAATATAGGAGGTTTACTATGGATATAGAAGTGCTTAAGAAGGTACCGGCAATACAGGAGTTTTTTAATATTGAAGAAGGTAAAGAGTT
The DNA here is from genome assembly GCA_015057445.1 of Lachnospiraceae bacterium. Classification (GTDB taxonomy): domain Bacteria; phylum Bacillota; class Clostridia; order Lachnospirales; family Lachnospiraceae; genus Coprococcus_C. The sequence continues at coordinate 5,559 of SVEI01000058.1, forward strand.
GCCGGAGGGAACAAAGTTGTTTTTGGAAGCTATGTCTGAAGTAAGAATACCTGTTGGACAGGATATAGTCACCTATGGTAATGAGTGTGATGATGGTATGTACATAATTTTAGATGGAACAACAGACGTGCTAAGTGGCAAAGGCCAGCTGATTAATAACCTAGGTAAGGGTGACTTTATCGGTGAGATGGGTCTTATTAATGATGATAAGCGTGGTGCTACAGTTCGTGCTACGTCAGAAGTTGTGTGTGCTAATATATCTAAGAGTCTTTTTGAGGATATGGCAGCTGCAAATAAAAAACTATATGGTAGCTTTATAAATATGCTTTATAACAAGACTACTAAGCTTGTTACTGAGAGAGAAAGAATTAAGTCAGAGCTTGAGGTTGCTACTCGTATTCAAGATAGTTGCCTAGAACATGATTTTACAGAATTTAATAAGCTTGAAAATATTGAAATAATTGCCAAGATGCGTCCGGCCAAGGAAGTAGGTGGTGATTTCTATGATGTGTTTATGATAGATGACAGGCATCTTTGTTTTCTTATAGCTGATGTGTCTGGCAAGGGGGTTCCGGCAGCTATTTTTATGAGCATGGCCAAGACTTATATCAAAACCTATGCCACATTAGGACTTCCATTGGCAGAGGTGGCTTCTAAGGCTAATAATCAGCTTTGTTACAAGAATGAGCAGGGAATGTTTGTAACATCGTTTATCTGCGTGTTAGACCTTGAAACAAATGAGGTAAAATTTATCAATGCAGGTCATAATAGACCTTTTGTGAGGAAGGCAAATGGTCAGTTTGAGATGATACCGGCAAAAGTAAATTTGGTGTTTGGTATGATGGAGGATATTCCTTATAAGGAACAAAGTTTTGTTCTTGAACCAGGAGATTCAATCTATATGTATACCGATGGTGTTACAGAAGCTGTAAATCCTAAAGATGAACTCTTAGGGGATGGGTATACAGAGGGAATTTTAAATAAACATGTCGATAAATCTTCCCATGTTGAGAAGTTTGTAGATACCATCTTTTGGGAGGTCGATGCATTTGCAGATGGGGCTATGCAAGCGGATGATATCACTATGGTGTACTTGAGCAGACAGTAGAAATTCTAATATAGTTTGCATTATAAATTGCAATATAGATATATTAGAGATGTAAAGGGAGGTATAAAAACAAATGAAAAAAACGGTTAGATACATAGTAGAAGCACTAATAGTATTTGCTTTAACCTTCTTGCTTACTGTTACTAATTTGTTTTCAGGTCTGGATTACATGCTAAAGGATCTTATGTATCAGAGACCAAGAGGTGTGGATAATGATATAAAAATTATAGCAATTGATGAGAGAACCTTAGAGGAACTAGGTCCTATAAATACTTGGTCTAGACAGTATTATGCTGATTTGATTAATTATTTTAATCAGGATGAAAACTCTAAGCCATCGGTCATTGCTTTCGATATATTGTTTTCTGGATATTTTGGTGAAAACGGAGAGCCTACGGAAGGTGATATAGCATTTGCCGATGCGGCAAAGGAGAGTGGCAATGTAGTAGTAGTGTCTCAGTTTCAATATGAGGAAAAACCGACATATTATGAAGACGGAACTACAGGATATGAGATAAAGGCAGTTTATTATCCCTATGAGGAGTTAAGAGGAGTTGCTGGAATAGGTTATTCAAATGTAGCTCAAGATTCAGACGGTGTTGTCAGAAGAATTACAATGTGGGAGGAGTATGAAGGTGAAAGTTCAAATACCTTCTCTAAGGAAATCTATGATTTGTATTGTAAGAACCAAGGAGTTAATCCTAATCAGGTGATTACAGATAAGTATAATAAAACAATGATTAACTACTCGGGAAAACCAGGTGATTATGAGTGTATTTCTATGATAGATATATTAAATGGAAATATAGATAGCCGAGTATTTAAGGATAGTATTATACTAGTAGGTGCTTATGCATCAGGTATGCAAGATAATTTTAATGTTCCAAATGGCTACAGTAAGCAGATGTTCGGAGTGGAAATTCATGCAAACATATTGCAATCCTTTATGCAGGGAAGATTTTCTATTAATGGAAATCCATATATCGCAGGTGCATTGTTAGGTATTATATGTGGGTTGATACATTTGATCTTTAGAAAATCAAAGATATGGATATCTACTATACTGATGGTTCTTGCAGTTGTAGCAGAACTTATAGTTGGTGTTGGACTTAATAATAATGGCAAGGCAATCAGTTTGATATACTTCCCAATAATGTTAGCTGTTTCTTATATTTATTGTCTGGCAATTGGGTACATATTAGAGAGTATAAAGCGTAAGAAGGTGCTAAATGCCTTTAAGAAATACGTGGCACCAGAAATAGTAGATGAGATAGCCAAAAAGGGAGATTTTCAGATAAAGTTAGGTGGAGAAAATAGAGACATAGCAGTTTTGTTTGTTGATATTCGTGGCTTTACAACAATGTCAGAGGTTCTTTCTCCAGAACAAGTGGTTGAGATTCTTAACCATTACCTAGCACTTACTACAGAAGCGATATTTAAGAATAAGGGAACACTAGATAAGTTCGTAGGCGATGCTACCATGGCAGTGTTTAACTCACCTTTCGATTTGGACGATTATGAATTCAGAGCAGTGTGTGCAGCTATGGATATAGTTGAAAAAGGTGTTGCTTTAGAGGCGGAGCTTCTCGAAAAATATGGTAGAACAGTGGGATTTGGCGTAGGCGTAAACTGTGGTCCTGCAGTAGTTGGCAATGTGGGTTGTGAAAATCGCATGGATTTTACAGCCATAGGAGATACTGTAAATACTGCAGCCAGATTGGAGTCTAATGCCAAGAAGGGCCAGGTGCTTATTAGTGATGCTATATATGAGAGAGTAAAGGATAGAATAGAAGTTGAAGAGGTAGGAGAAATACCACTTAAAGGAAAGTCAAAGGGAGTGTTTGTCTACTCTGTTACTTCCGTAAATAGAGACTAAATTGTCAGATTAAAAAGAGGAGGACTGTAGATGAACAAAGAGATTAACGTTGAAGCAACTATGGATAATCTTGATGCAGTTCTTGGTTTTATAGAGGAAAATCTAGAACTTGCTGATTGCCCCATGAAGATTGCTATGAAGATAGTAGTTTGTGTTGAAGAATTATTTGTAAATGTGGTTAATTATGCATATGAAGGCTTTGTGGGTAAATGCAAAATCACCTTCGAAGCATTGAATAATGACGAAAATAAAGTCGTTATTTCTATATCTGACCAAGGTAAAGAATTCAATCCTTTGGAAAAGGCAGATCCTGATACAACACTAGATGCCGATGAGAGAGAAATCGGTGGACTCGGAATTTTTATGGTTAAAAATATTATGAACCATATTTATTACGAAAGAAGTGGGGAAAACAATATAATAATTATGGAAAAGTCCTGGTAGATATAGTATAATATTTGAGAATCGTATAGGAGGCAAATTATCCTAAAGGGTAGTGATTTACGAACATAGAGGAGGTTTATTATGGAAATAAAAAAGACACAGAATGACACACAGCTTATTATGGAGATTAGTGGTAGATTAGATACTAATGCAGCGCCAAAGTTAATCGCAGATATTGATGAGAGTTTAGTGGAAGGAGTTAAGTCCTTTGTTCTCGATATGGCTGATTGCGATTATGTAGCTAGTTCGGGTTTGCGTGCAATTTTAGGTGCACAAAAGAAGATGAACGCATTGCAGGGAACTATGGTTGTTAAGAATGTAGTGAGTGATGTTATGGAAGTGTTCGAGATGACAGGATTCGCGGATATCCTTACTTTCGAATAAATATATCATAAGAATAACAAGGGAGGTTACTTATGGATTTTACTAACGAGATTGTGAAATTTGTATCTGGCAAGGTTGGAGGAGTTTTGATTATATCAGATTCGTCAGATGAGATAGTATATGCTGACGAATACTATACAAAAAAATACAATCAAGACATAACAGGTATGGACGCTACACAGGTGTTTATGTGGCTTGATGAATGTCCGCAGCTAGAGGTGGATGGACCAGCTGTGGAGTGGGAGAACATTGACAGAGCCAGTAAAAAGTATTACAGAATCAATTCATCAAAATTTGAGAAAGATGCTAAGATTTATACAATTCATTTAGAGACTGATATTACTGAATATATGGGACTCAATCGCGATATTACAAAGTATATGAGCTTCTTTAAGAAACTTTCTGCATTCCAAAATGCAGTGCTTCAGAAACTGTCAAATACATTTTATGAATTACTTCCAATGCTTACTGAATATTTTAATGTGAGCAAGGCATATTTCCTTATTCAAAGAGAAGGCCATATGGATGTTATTACATATAACAAGATGGGTGACGTATATTGTAATGATCGTATAGGCCTTAATGCCAAGGTTGAAAGTGCATTTACAATGAATGAGGACGATGACATATTAATGACTAGCCTAGCACCAGAGCTTCAGGAAGTGATGACACTTAATGGTAGCAAGGAAGATAGTGTGTTTAATAAGCTTTGTAGCGGGGCTGTCTCAGGACAAAAATATGCCATATATTTTGGAGCTTGGCCAAATATGGACAAAGATTCCATGAAGGAGAAGACACTACTTAGTGTAATAAAACTCTACGTTGAAAATGGTATTATGAAAGAGAAGCTTCGTTATAGCAGTGAACATGATGGACTTACAGGCTTGTTTAACAAAGCTAAATATCTAGAGATGATGGACGCGGAATATCAGCTTATGGATTCTATAGGTATTTTCAATTTGGATGTTAATAATCTTAAGGTTCTTAATGATACTCAGGGGCACGAAGCAGGTGACAAGCTACTTATTAAGGCGGCAAATAGTATTCGTAAGGTTACCAACAATAAGGTTCATGGATATAGAATGGGTGGAGATGAATTCCTTATGATCGCATGTAACGTTACTAAGGAAGAAGTTGACAATCTCAAGGAACGTTGGGAGGCAGAACTTGCTAGACTTAATACAGTGGAAGATGGAATTAACTGTGTTATTGCTGTGGGTGTTGTCTATGGCGAGAAGGGTTATAACTATGCTGAACTTATGAAAAAAGCTGATGAGCTTATGTATGAGGATAAAAAGGCAAAGAAAAAGCCAGGAGAAGAAATAAGATAATATTTACTTAGGGAGGATAAATAACTATGACATTTGTAGATTTGATTGAAGAGGCAAAGATGGATGGATGCTCAGATGTACATATTACAGTTGGTACATCAATTGCACGTAGAAGATATGGAAAGCTTGAGATGCTTGAACCAATACCTACAGCACAGGAGTCAACTAACTTAATCATAGAATGTCTTACTCAGGAGCAGATAGAGAAGGTTCGTAATGGAGAGGATTTAGATTTTGCAGTAATGCTTCCAACAGGAACAAGAATAAGAGCAAATATATATCATCAGAGAAACAACGTAGCTGCTACATACAGAATTCTTCAGACTAAGATTCCGACATTTGACGAGTTGGAGATACCTGAGGCAGTTAGAAAACTTGTAAATGAACCTAGAGGATTGGTTCTTATTACTGGTCCTACAGGTAGTGGTAAGACAACAACACTTGCTTCTATGATTGATTTTATAAATAAGAAGCAGGCCAAGCACGTTATGACCATAGAGGACCCTATCGAGTATGTATATTATCATGCTAAGTCTATGATTCATCAAAGACAGGTAGGAACAGATGTTGATTCATTTGCATCAGCCCTGCGTTCAGCTCTAAGAGAAGATCCAGACATTATTCTTGTAGGAGAGATGAGAGATTTTGAAACAATTAGCGCAGCTATTACAGCGGCAGAGACAGGTCACCTAGTGCTTGCAACTCTCCATACAACTACAGCAGCTCAGACTATTGAACGTATTATAGACGCATATCCACCACATGGACAGGCCCAGGCTAGAACTCAGCTTGCTAATGTGCTTAAGGGCGTTGTAACTCAGCAGCTTATCCCTAGAGATGATGAGGATGGAATGGCTATGGCTACTGAAATTCTTCTCAATAATGAGGCAGTGGCAAACCAAATTCGTGAAAATAAGACGCACCAGATACCATCAGCTATGCAGTCAGGTATCGCTCAGGGTATGCATACTATGAATGCAGATTTGAAGAGACTTGTTAGAGAACAAAAAATCACAAATGCGACTGCACTTAAATACTGTACTAATGTTAAGGATTACGAGAATCAGAGATAGTAAAAGAAGCAATTGATGAAAGACAAAAAGACTGAAATAACCATAATTTATATAATTAGGTTATTTCAGTCTTTTTGTCATAAAGATTATATGTCTAATACCGTCACGTATTGATTTTAAATGTGGTTTTCTAGGAGCTTTACTTACAGATAGAGTGGTAGGCACTTCTACGATTTTTGCTTTTTCTTTATTAAAGCGTGCGATAAGTTCTGTGGCAAATTCCATTCCTGTTGATGTAAATGATATCTCTTTTGCTATGCAACTTCTAAAACCACGTAATCCACAGTGGAAATCCTTGATTTCAACATTGTATCTTATTCTTCCTAAAAGAGAAAGTACAGGAACTCCGATATATTTATGACTAAATGGCATAGCACCTTTTGCTATACCACCCTTAAATCGATTGCCTATGACAAAATCCGCACCATCTCTAAGCTGCATTAAAAAAGGCATCAAATTGGTGAAGTCGTAGGTGGTATCGCAATCTCCCATAATGATATATTCACCCAAAGCTTCTTCTATTCCTTTTCTAAGTGCATTTCCGTAGCCAGGATTTTCTTCATATACAACTCGGGCACCTGACTCTTTTGCTAAAGCTGGGGAATTATCAGTACTGCCATTATCGCATATCAATATTTCACCTATAATATTATGTTTTGTTAAAAAACTTTGTGCAGCAATTATGGAAGCGACTATATTGGCTTCTTCGTTCAAGCATGGCATTAGAATGGTTAATTCTATTTTTTCTTTTTTTGTTTCTTGCATTTTTTCCTCCATTCTTTAGATAGCATATCTCTATCACTTCCGTATACAAAAAGTAGTCCTATGCAAAAGAGTGTAGTGAGCTGAGCTCTAAAAGTAAAAAAATGATGTAAATATGAATGGTTGCCTAGTACAAAATATCTTAAATAAGGTAGTAATGCAAACATTATAATGAGTTTGGCATAGGAACATTTCTCCTTTCTGATAATATAATATACACAAAATGCTGTAATAAAAAACAAAGAAGTGTATAGGAACGAATTATTATCTGATAAGCTAAAAGGAAAAATATTTCCTATATTTCTTGCTTCGGCGGCAATTCTTTGTTCTAAACCAGATAAGTTGTCGCTTTGACCAATAGCTCTGAATTTTGCTTGATTAATTGCTCCGTAAAATACATTCTTATGTAAGAAGATAGATGCAAGTGTCCATTTGGAAATCCATGCAAAAATATAACCACTTAACCATGCTAAACCATGGAAAAACATGGATTTGGTTTCTGTTGACAAACAGTTCAAATCTTTGTTTACGTATTTGTGTGTAACTATAAGTGATAAAGGAATAAGTAATGTAATGGTTTCTGTAGTTAAAAAATCAAAGTATGCGGTGATGTTTCCTACTATGAGAAACAGTATGGTAAAGTCAAATTTATTAGAGTTTAGTTTTATTACAGTAACTATTGATGCAATAAGCATAATTAAAATTGTCCATGTGTATTCGAGAGACAATGGAATATACCAAGAAGACATCATTACTGTGGCAATTAGAAAGGAAGTAGGAACACCTTTGCCAAAATGCTTTGTTAGTAAGTACAAAAACACGATAAGCAGTAATGCTAAAATAAAAGAATTAATTGTGTATATTTGTTCTATATTAAATAGAAGCAATAATGGTCGTATAAATATAATTGAGCCATGCCAGTATCTTGAATATTCTAAATTGGGCTCTAAATCATTTTTCACAGAATTAAAAAGGTTAACATTTTCGTTGCTTTGTGCATTATAATAATAGGAAGAACTCATTATTGATGTAATGGGATTAGTATCATCATAGTTGTAAGCAACATTTAATAGAATGCTGTCAGCGTACCTATCGATTTTTGAACTCTTATCGGAGAGATTGGCATAAAAGAAAACATCATTTTCACACAGAAAGGATGCTGATTTTTCCATATTAGTTTGAATGGAAGATTTTGGGATAAGAGCTACTAAGGTTAGTGCTAAAAACTCAAGTGTAACTAAAATCAGTAAGACTGCAGAAATTTTTAAAAAGTAATTTAATTTAGATGGAAAATGTTCTTTTTTATCTTTCATAGTAAATCCTTTTTTGTTTATATTCGATACTAAAAAATATTATACAGATGGTAATAAAAAATGTCATCAACAAAATTGTCTTTTTTTAAAAAAAGTTGTTGACAATAAAAAATTACTGTGGTATATTCTAATAGCTGTCGCAAAGCACAGCACGAACCTTTGACAAATTAATAACATGATAACCCTGAAAATTCTTTAAGAGATTTTCAAAAGATTTAGTACAAATCTTACATTCAACAGAATGGAAACACAAACAGTAAAACAGGGACATTATTTAAGC
>SVEI01000059.1 GCA_015057445.1 Lachnospiraceae bacterium
ACAGAGTATTCTGCGACGTGAGGGCATACGTCAGTTGCCAGAGATATGATAGTATCTTGCTAAGAGCGTGAGTACACGAATCAAGGTGGCACCGCGGATAGATTAGAATTTATTCGTCCTTGACAGAAAGTATAGTTATATATTTCTGTCAAGGACTTTCTTTTTGTGCGTAGCGAACTTGTCGGCGTGGCTCGTTGTAAGAAATTTTCAGGAGGTGAGTGTTATGCAATTATCTAAAATAATGAATCAGAGTGTGGTCAGACGATGGCGTAGCACTCAGAAAGATAGTAATCATAAAGGTAACACAACAATATAGCAAATTTAGTTTATAAAACAAAACATTAATTAGGAATTTAAAAATATAGATTATGGAGGACAATACTATGACATATAACAATATCGATTTCGACACATATTTTAAGAACTACCCAGATGCAAATGGCTACTTTGGAAAATACGGTGGAGCATACATTCCACCTGAGCTTAAGAAGGCTATGGAGGAGATTAACGAGGCTTACTTCACAATCTGTAAGTCCAGCAAATTCATCAGTGAGCTAAGAAGAATCCGTAAGGAGTTTCAGGGAAGACCAACCCCTATATCATATCTTGAGAGACTTTCAGGCTCTCTGGGAAATGTTCAGCTTTATGTAAAAAGAGAGGACTTAAATCATACAGGAGCCCACAAGCTTAATCACTGTATGGGCGAAGCACTTCTTGCAAAATATATGGGCAAGAAGAAGGTTATTGCAGAAACAGGAGCAGGTCAGCATGGTGTAGCTCTGGCTACGGCAGCAGCATACTTTGGACTTGAATGCGATATCTATATGGGTGCTGTAGACATCAAGAAGCAGGCTCCAAATGTTGCCCGTATGAAGATTCTTGGTGCAAATGTAGTGGAGGTAACACACGGTTTGGCAACTCTTAAAGAAGCTGTAGACGCAGCATTTGAAGCATACTGCAGAGAGTACAAGGATGCTATATACTGCATCGGTTCAGTGGTAGGACCACATCCATTCCCTATGATGGTAAGAGATTTCCAAAGTGTAGTTGGTATCGAGGCTAGAGAGCAGTTTATGGAGATGACCGGCGAGCTTCCTGACGCAGTAGTTGCCTGCGTAGGTGGTGGTTCAAATGCCATGGGAATGTTCTCAGGCTTCCTAAATGATCCTGTTGACATCTACGGTGTAGAGCCACTTGGACGTGGTACTGCCCTTGGTGATCACGCAGCCAGCCTTAAGTACGGAACCGAAGGAATTATGCACGGCTTTAACAGTATTATGCTTAAGGATGAAAATGGTGAGCCAGCCCCTGTTTACTCAGTAGCCAGCGGTCTAGACTACCCATCAAGTGGCCCAGAGCATGCATTTTTACATGACCTTGGAAGAGTAAAGTACGACGTGGTAGATGATGAGGAAACCATCGACGCATTCTTCAAACTCTCAAGACTTGAGGGAATTATTCCAGCTATAGAGAGCTCTCATGCTGTAGCATATGGTATGAAGCTTGCTAAGGAGATGGGCAAGGGTTCTATTCTTATTTGCCTTTCGGGTAGAGGTGATAAGGATATGGATTATATTATTGAGAAGTATGGAATAAGGTAAAAGGCTATAAGGGCTGTGTGAATTTGTCTCACACAGCCCTTATGGTTGTCATTAACCTTGACAATCCTAATGTAAAATGTTTTAATCAAAAAGGTTCGCTAAAAACTAGCGGACCTTTAAAACTATTAATAATGCGATTTATATACTCGGAGGATATATTATGGAAAGAGAAAAACTAGGCAGTAGATTAGGCTTCCTGCTTCTTAGTGCAGGTTGTGCCATAGGAATCGGAAATGTTTGGAAGTTCCCTTATATGGCAGGACAGTATGGTGGTGGAGCATTTGTAATTATATACTTGTTCTTCTTAATTATTATGGGTGTTCCTGTACTTACTATGGAGTTTGCCCTTGGTCGTGCATCACAGAAGAGTCCTGTTAAGCTTTATCAGCAGCTTGAAAAGCCAGGTCAGAAGTGGCATATTCATGGTTATGCAGCTATGATTGGTAACTACCTTCTTATGATGTTTTACACTATCGTATCAGGTTGGATGGTGCAGTATTTTGTAAGGATTGCAAAGGGTGATTTTGAAGGAGCGGATGCTGAGAAGGTAAAATCTATATTTGCAGATATGAAAGCTGAACCTGTAAGTATGGTTGTATATACAGCTATCGTTATTATCCTCGGATTTTTGGTTTGCTCGATAGGTCTTCAGAAGGGACTTGAGCGAGTTACTAAGGTTATGATGATTGCTCTTCTTGTAATCATGGTTGTTCTTGCTATTAACAGTGCAACTATGGATGGTGGCGCTGAAGGACTTAAGTTCTACCTTGTGCCAGATTTTCAGAGAATGGCAGATATAGGAATAGGTGAGGTTATAGTAGGTGCCATGAATCAGGCATTCTTCACCCTTAGCTTAGGTATCGGTTCTATGGCAATTTTCGGTAGTTATATAAATAAGGACAGAGCCCTTATGGGAGAGGCTGTAAGTGTTGCCTGCCTTGATACATTTGTGGCATTTACTTCAGGACTTATTATATTCCCAGCCTGCTTTGCATACGGAGTTGACGTAAATGCAGGTCCAGACCTTATATTTATAACTCTTCCAAATATATTCAATGATATGGCTATGGGAAGACTGTGGGGAACATTATTCTTCGTTTTCCTTACATTTGCAGCATTTTCGACAGTGCTTGGAGTATTTGAAAATATTATCTCTTGTAATATGGACTTATTTGGATGGAGCAGAAAGAAGACCTGCTTAGTTAACACATTCTTAATGATTATCTTGTCCCTTCCTTGTGCACTTGGTTTCAATGTACTTGATGACGTGGTTGTAGCAGGTAAGAATATTATGGATATGGAGGACTTTGCAGTAAGTAACATACTTCTTCCACTCGGCTCACTGTGCTTCGTACTTTTCTGTACACTCAGATATGGATTCGGGTTTGATAAGTTTATGGAGGAAGCTAACACAGGCAAGGGACTTCAGGTTAAGAAGTGGATGAAACCTTATATGACATACGTTCTTCCGATTATAGTACTTGTAGTATTTGTTATGGGACTTATTTAGATAGAATTTGACAATTATTATATAGAAATTAATTTGCGACTCACCTATAAATGTGATAAAATTTATAGGTGAGTATTTTTTGAAGTAATATGTTAGATAATAGTAATTTGGGGATTGGTAAAAAAGTGTGAATACCTACATTCTACTTCACCAAGTCTTTAAGATACAAGGAGGAATACATAAATGTCAGAAACAAAACAGGCAAATGTTACATTATATTGTGCAGGTAGTAGTTTAAAGGGACTTAAGGATAAGGCTCTTAGTATGTTTGGAAGAAATGCCATAGGTGCAGAAGGAGAAAATGATAGAGAGTTTTCTATAAAATTACAGGATAATACATTGGTTAAATTCTCAGTTATGGCAAGACCAGATGTTGTGATGCAGCAGAACGCAGGTATGGCAAACTTTTTTGCAAAGGCACCTATGAAGAATGTAGCTGTTAAGCAGGCTGCTATCCAGCAGATTAATATGTTTACTGCTATTATAGGAATAACATTTCCACTAACAGAAGATAGAAATAGAACAAATGCTATAATAGGTGGAGTATATAACATAGCTAAAGCGATTACCGCATTTGTGCTCTACCCAACTATGGAGCTTTTCCATCCTGATGGAAAGCTACTCATTTCTTCAAAAGGAGATACAGATTATCCAGAATACTACCCTATTATGTGTAGAGAAATGGTTATGCCTAATGTGGAGATGTCGGAGGCAGATAAGGCGAGAGCAGCTAAAAATAATGAGATACTTAAGAGTAAGGGCCTTCCTTGCCCAGATGGTATGCCAGTTTCTGCTTTTGAAGAAAAGAGTGCAATTCCAGAGAAAGAGACTATGGTTAAGCGTGCGATAGCAATATTTGCATCAGCAGTAAAGAGTGAAGTGTATGGATCGGGTGCTTACGAGAATCCAGAAGAAAAGTTAGACGAACTTCTTGATGCTTTGGAAAATAGATATGGCAAGTTAGATTTCTTATCTAAGGAAGAAAGGGCATATATTGATAATCCAGCTCCAGCTACTCCTGATGTGAACAAATTTGGTTGGAGATATGAGTGTTGCGCAGTAATTCTCTGGGCTCTTAAGTTGTTGGATTTAAACGAGCCTGATGAAATAGTTGATGCGGCAACATTAGGAGAGATTATATGGAGTAATGATATGAATTCTCTTATGGAAAAAGCAGAACTTAGGGAGAAGACAGAGCTTCTTGATAAGCAGGATCTTCTTCACAGATATGACTGGGCTTGTATAGAGGCCAAGATTAAGAAAATACAGTTATCCCAGATAAGCCCTGAGATAGTTGTAGAATGGCATTATGCTCTTAACTGGCTTACAGGAGTTGAGGGTGTAACAGATTGGGATAAGGTTCCAAGAAAGGCATAAATTTGTTTTTTTGCTTGTGAGTGAAATACCTTGATTATAATACGAAAGGATTAGCAGATGAAGAATATTATAGGAGCTATAACTTGTACATTGGTTTCCTACGCCATTGCTATATTTGGATATATGCTTACTCATGGATGTAAGTTAAATGATTTGCAAAATATACCAGAAGATGACAAAAGATTTTTGCTGGTATTACTTGTGGCGCAGACGATTATCGTTTGGGCATACTTCTTTTATATATTGGCTATTCGAAAGAAGAATGCTAAGCGAATAAAATCGGATGAGAATCGACTTATTCTTCAGCAGAGAAGATATCAGATTGTAATAGATAACTCTGGTGAGATGATGTATGAAATCAGCCTTAATAACGATGCATGTATATCCACAGAGAAGATTAGGGAGAAGTTTGGTTGGGATATACCAAAACAAGTGGACAAACTTGATGTAAGAAAACTATTTGAGATACTTCATGTTCATCCAGAGGACGAGGAATTATTTTATCATTCAACGTCAGGTCTTATTACTAATAAGATGACCAAGGAAATAACTGTTCGTATGCAAAAATCCGATGGCGAATACATTTGGTGTAATATTATTTATATTCCGCTTTTAGATGGGGATAATAATATGGTGTCTATTGTTGGTAAGATTGAGGATGTTGACAGCGAGGTTAAGGAAAAAGAGCGATTGGAGTATCAGTCTAGGACAGATGGTTTGACAGGTCTTATGAATAAACAGACCTTTGAAGAAGAAGCTATGAAATTTTTGATGTCTAGTATATCTACTGGTTCCGCTCTTCTCTTTATAGACATGGATTACTTTAAGGATGTAAATGATAAGTTTGGTCATAGCATGGGAGACAGGGCAATTAGGGATACTGCATTGAAGCTTCAGATTATCTTTGCTAACTGTGATATGGTGTCTAGATTCGGTGGAGATGAATTTATGATATTTGTAAAAAATATACCTAGAGACACTTTGCTTGATAAGCTTGCTTGGGCTACTGAAAAATTAAAGGAAACCTATTCAAATGGCGTGGACGTGGTGAATTTGTCTGCAAGTATTGGTGTGGCATATTGTATGGCAGATAAAATATCATACAGTACTCTTTTTGAGGCGGCAGATAATTCTTTATATGCTGCCAAGGAGTTAGGAAGAAGCAGATATATAATCAGAGATGTATATAATTAATGTAATATAGTTTAGATATAGGTACACAAAATGAACGAGATAGATTTGTTGAAATCCAGACTTAAGGATCTGGCAAATAGGTCCTATAATCAAAATATTTACACCTATTCAGGGTTTCTTACACCGGCAGAGTTAGTTGTACTTGATGAGTTAAGAGACGAAATTAAATACGTGGATTACACTGTTTTTGGTGGTTACGAGATGGCCGAGAGACAAATTGTTAGCTTTGGTTCCCAGAGAGCTTTGGGATATGAAGGTATCTGGCCAATTAAGATTATTAAGGTGGAACCCTTAATTGATAAATTCGCTGATGAGCTTAGTCATAGAGATTTCCTGGGAGCAGTTATGAATCTAGGGATAGAGCGCAATGTGTTTGGTGACATATTGGTTAAGGATGGCAAGAGGGCATATATATTTGCCACGGACACTATTGCGGAATTTATTATGGATAATCTTACTAAAATTAAGCACACTAATGTTAAGACTAGCATAGTAGAACCGGAATCGGACAATATGGATGACCTAAAACCCACACTAGTGGATTTAAACGTGATTGTGGCATCTCCAAGATTTGACGCAATTGTTGGTGGAGCTACTAAGGTGTCTAGAAGTGATGCGCTGGATTTGTTTAGGAGTAAGAAGGTTACCTTAAATGGACGTCTGTGTGAGCGCAACAGTATGACTCTGAAGGATGGAGATATATTTTCTATTCGAGGATATGGTAAATTCATGTTTTGTGGCAGTGGAAATGAAACTCGCAAAGGTAGAGTGTATGTTAAATTGAAAAGATATGTTTAAAATAAAAATACCTTTACATAATATGTGGAGGTGGCTATACTAAAATATGGGTGTTGGCCCAAATAAACGAAGAAGGAGAGCAAGGGCATGATAAGCAAATACATTACTGACAATGGAACCCTAAGAGAGATTAACGAATTTACACCTGGAATGTGGATTAATCTTACGGCGCCCAGTCATGACGAAAGCTTAGAGATAGCTGAAAAATATAATATTGACTTAGCAGATGTTCGTGCCGCTCTCGATGAAGAAGAGTCATCACGTGTGGATGTAAATGAAGACTATGTTCTTATTCTCTTCGATATTCCAACCGTTGAGATTCGTCATAATCAGGAGGCTTATACTACTATACCTCTTGGTATTATCTGGACTGACGAGGCAATAATAACAGTGTGCTCTGTTGAGACACCGGTTATTAAGCATTTTATAGTGAATCATTTGAGAGATTTTACAACTAAGAAACAGGTTAGATTCACTTATCAGATTATATATAGAACAAATATGTTGTATCAGTCATATCTTCGAATCATTGACAGAAGACGTCTTGAGATGGAGGAAAAGATGGGTGGCATTACTGAGAATGCAGATATTGTAAATCTACATGAATTGGAGTCAAACTTAGTTTACTTCGATACATCTCTTCGTGCCAACCGAATGATAGTTGATAGACTTACCCGTTACAGCGGGATTAAGAAGTTCCCAGAGGATCAGGAGCTCCTTGACGATGTTATAGTCGAGAATCTTCAGGCTATTGAGATGACCCAGATTTATAGAGATATCTTAAAAGGTACTAGAGAGCTGATGTCAACTATGATCGATAACCGCCAGAATGAGATTATGAAGTACTTAACAGCTATTACAATAGTTATGGCCATACCTACTATCATTTCAGGTATATATGGTATGAATGTTAATGGGGAAGGAATGCCATTTTCCCAGTCAACTTATGGCTTTGCGATAGTGTGTGGAATAACACTTTTAGTATGCCTTATAGTGGCATTTTTCCTTAAGAAAAGGAAGATGTTATAGTATTGGCTGTGACAATATTAATAAAAACAACTCATAAAACAATATAATATAAATGGATATTAACACACAGAGGTTGGGGACTATTCTGGAACTGATTTCTGTGTGATTTTATGTTTTTGACAATTTTATAAAACCAAATGGAGAACTTTTGTATCAATATAATATACAAAAAAGGGAGTGGTTTTATGAATGATGATAAAGAATCCAGAGCGTTATCTACGAATAACCTGTGGTGGATATTTAAAGAAATGGTAGAAGCAATGCAACTTACGGAAGAGGAAATAAGCAGGATAAAACACAAATTGGAGGAAAAACTATATGGGCAACAAAATAATACCTAAATTACCAGAAGGATTGCTGCTTAATAACACATATACTGTTGGTAAATGTTTAGGTCAGGGTGGATTTGGAATAACCTATATAGGGTATGATGTTAATCTGCAGAGAAAAGTAGCTATAAAAGAATTCTTTTTAAGCAAATATGCATTTAGAAATGAATACACATATGAGGTTTTTCCTATTAGTGATGAATATACTACATTGTACTACAGCGAAAGAAACCGATTTGTTGATGAGGGACGAATACTGGCAAAGTTAGATGCTCAGTCTGGTATTGTAAATGTTATAAGCTATTTTGAAGAATTTAACACGGCTTACATAGTTATGGAATACATAGAAGGGCAGGCATTAAGTGATTATGTTCAGCAACGTGGTGGATGGCTTCCTGTTGACGAAACACTTAGTATAATGGAGCCGGTTATCAAAGCTCTTGCCATAATACATCAACAGGGGATTGTACATCGAGACATTAGCCCGGATAATATTATGCTTACTGCAAATGGCAGGGTTAAGCTAATAGATTTTGGTGCAGCCAAAACTAAGGAAATGAATATGAATTCAAACAGAGTGGCTAAGTTAAGGTATTCACCACCAGAACAGTGCAGCCCTGACGGGGAGATAGGAACTTATTCTGATGTATATGCTATGTGTGCAACCCTATATGAGCTAATGGGTGGCTGTAAGATGCAGGATATATTTGAGCGAATGAAGATGGATAGGTATGTGTCTCTTCTTGATAAAGGGATGATTATATCACCTATTATAGATGCAGTTATTACAAATGGACTTGAGATGGAAGCGGATAATAGAATAAAAAATGCAACTGATTTGTATTATCTGCT
This sequence comes from Lachnospiraceae bacterium, assembly GCA_015057445.1. Classification (GTDB taxonomy): domain Bacteria; phylum Bacillota; class Clostridia; order Lachnospirales; family Lachnospiraceae; genus Coprococcus_C. Next base: position 8,691 of record SVEI01000059.1, read on the forward strand.
CTATGTATATGGAAAAGATGGACAGGCTAGTCCAGAAGGTGTAAAAAAGAAAATTAAAGATAGCTCTACAAAGGTTATTGTAGAGAAGATGAAGGCGGAAAACAAAAAACGAGGTTATATAAGAGTCTCAGCGATTATGATAATAATTGTCTTGTTGTTGGGATGTGGAATTATACTGGTGCGAAGCATTAACCGTAAAGGGTTGGAAGGTTCTGCTTCTCATACTGGCGTGGATAATGACGCTGGGGAGCAAACAGATACATTTGAAGATATGGAAATAGGCAAAGAGGAAATCTATGAATGTATTGATAAGGAACGTAAGGCTCAAGGTGTGAGTTCCACCCAGGTTGACGGGCAATTTGAAGATGTGTGTAATATAACACTTAGGGAACTTTGTAGCTTGAACTGCAACTCTACTGACGCTTGGAATGAAGCTATTAGTTCTAGTATAAAGGACAATATGGATGATGCAGGATTAAATGGGGCTGGCTGGTTGGTGCTACCATACACCTCTCCTGTAAGTGCAGCAGAAATATATGCAGATGCTATGAGAAATATTACAAGCATAAATGGTGAAATGGCGGGCGCTATAGATCTTATAAGTTGTAATAAAATCGGAGTGGCTTCTGGGGTACACAGCGACGGAACGCTATTCGTAATATTTATTTTTAAATAATTTTAAAAATTATAAAACCAAAATGACTTTTTGTGTATCTATATATAAAAAGCATTAATGGAGGGCGAAAGATGATTAATTATAATGCACAGGATGAACAATTATTTGTGGCAGTAAGCAATCTTATTGCTGGAGATATGGATAGTTATTACACGATGTATGATTTGTCTATAAAGTATATTTATAAGATTATATACGATATTGTTAAGGACTATCATACAACAGAGGATTTGATTCAGGAAACATATATAACAATTTTTAATAAAATTAACACATTACAGGACTCACGCAAATTCTATTCATGGGCTGGTAGAATAGCAACAAATCACACTCTAAGATATATTCAGAGTAACAGAAGAGAATTGCTTACACTTGACCAGGAGGATGGGGATTCAGATTTTATATTTGATTTGGCTAGTCAGGATAATGAGGAGTTTATTCCTGAAAATATTCTTATGGATATGGAGAAGCAGCGTCTCATTGCGGAGATAATTGATGGGTTATCTGTAGATCAAAAGCTTGTTATACAATACTTCTACTATGAAGAATTATCTGTAGGAGAAATTGCAGCACTTATGGGATGCCCAGCAGGAACTATAAAGAGTAGACTTAGCTATGCCAGAAAGGCAATTAAGGATGCTGTTATTGATCTTGATGTTAACGAGAATACAAGACTGTACAGCTTAAGTGCATTGCCACTATTCTTCCTTCTCTTCAAGGTGTCAGTTGATAAGTTTGTATTTGCAAATGCAGTTGCTACTGGCGTGGGAATTGCAGGAGCTGTAGGAGAAGGAACTGCAGGTGGTGCAGGAGCTATAGGAGAAGGTGCTGCATCAGGCGGAGCAGGTGCAGTAGGTGGAGCATCTTCGGGTACTGTAAGTGGTACATCAGCAGGTGGTGCAGTTGCTACAAGTGCAAGTAAGGGATTACTTGCCAAAATTGGTACAAGTTTAGGCGCTAAGATTGCAATTGGTGTAGCCGCTACAGGACTTGTAGTGACCGGTGGAATTGCAATTCATCACGTGGTTACAGAGGACAAGGATGTTCCTACGGAGATTACAACTGAGGTAATTGAGGAGGCAAGTGACTTGGATGCTAGTCAGGATGCTATTACCACTACTCAGGTTGGAGTTACAGAAGAAACTACGGAAGCTACAACTGAAGCTGTAGTAGAAGAGGTTACTGTGTCAGAACAGGAGTGTTTAGCTTTTTCTACATTGGCTATTAATCTCACTTCAGCTAATGGCTGGAACCAGACTTTAGATATGGATAATGAAATGGTATGGTCTTTTGTAGGATATATGAATAACAATGCTCAGTATGATGGGGTTGAAACACAGTTTATGCCAAAATCCGTAGAGATGAATGTGTATTCCTTTGATGAGATGAAAGCTTATGCCAGCAACGTATTTGGAGTAGAGAATTTAGAATATGTAAGTAATTATTGGTTCTCTGATAGAGGGGATGGTACCTACTATCTAACATTAGCCCAGATGGCGGATTTGCATGCATGCAGGCTTAAAACTGTAACTGTAGATGGTGATAGATACACAGTTACAGGGCTTTTGGCCTATGGAGAAGTTTCGGACTTTAACCATACAGAACCAAGCTATTCTGTTAATTCCATTAATTATGATTTTACAATGGAGCTTGTAAAGAGTGAAGAAAGTCCATTTGGATTTAGGGTGATTAGTATATCCTACGTGCAGGCAGATTCAAATAATTTTGTATCTGATTTGGGCAATACAGAACCACCTGTTGTTACTGTAGTGGGTGCCGGCGGAGATGGCTCATCTGATGGAAATACAGGCGCTGGAGAAAATACTACTGCTTCTGTAGAGATGAATGCATCTGTTATAGATCCTAACACAACAGACCCAACTATGAAGAAGTACCTTGAAATAATTGATGGTGTGTGTAATAAGGGCCTGTGGCCAGATAACGCTTTAGTCCAAGATTATGAATTATCGGATATACCTGGAAATAAATATGGTGTGCTTGATATTGATGGTGATGGAAGAAAAGAACTCATTATAAGCATTCAAAATACATCAAGCTTTGCTTATATCTTGAGAATATATGACTACGACGCTTCAACAGATAAGTTAACATTGCAATTTAGTTCAAATCCTAGAATAGATATATATGCAAATGGTGCATTGGTTAACAAGGATTCTAGTAATCAGAGCTCCTCTGTAGCTACAGATATAACTGACCCTACATGGCCATATACTCTTTATAAGTATGATGGAAAAACTAATACTTATGTTGTTGTTGCACGTGTTCAAGCTTGGAATGGAGAGTGGAGACCAGATGGATTCCCTGCTGAGTATGATAAGGACGGAAACAAAAACATATATGAAGTCATCATATACAAAAATGGAGATTCAAATTCTGTAGAAAGTTCTACTTATATGGATGATTTGGATTACAGAGAATGGAGAAAACAACATTTTCTGTTAGATGATCCTGTTGCAAACTATCTTGCTGAACCTATGTCAAATGTTTTGAGATAATTTAATAAAGAAAATGTGAAAGAATTTTCAGCTTTAGAACATAAATGTTTATGAAAGCTGGAGATTCTTTTTGTGTTGAAATATTCATCACAAAATGCTACACTCCTTACGTGGTGCTTTTGTAATGGAAAGTGAAAAGGGAATACGGTGCAAATCCGTAGCAGCCTCTACTACTGTAAACAGAAGGAGATAATGCTAGTAAATTGGTGCAAATCACCCTATGTGCTGGTGTAAATCTTCACTTCACACCTCATACCGCAACCCATAAATTGACATGCGGGGTCATTGAGGAGATTTAAGTCAGAAAAAGGTTTAGTTGTAGCATTCAAACTGGAAAAGTTGACGCAAGCTACATATTAATCTGGACATATATCCTTGAGAAGGCTAGGTGTATGAAGTCTGTAAGCCAGGAGACCTGCCATAATAATTATCGTTGACTTTTGTTGAGGCGAAAGTACAAAGAATGGAGTAATATGAAAATTTTAAAGAACAAGGTGGCTTTACTTGTTGCCATGATGCTGCTTGTGATGGGACTAGCAGGATGTGGAGAAAAGGCCGGGAATGATGGCGATGGAGCTAAGAATGCCAGTGGAACAGCTTATCCACTTGAGATAACTGACACAAATGGCGAAACTGTAACTATTAAATCAGAACCACAGAAGATAGTATCTGTAGCACCTAATCTTACTGAGATAGTGTATAAGCTAGGTGCTGACGATAAGCTTGTGGGAAGAAGTGATTACTGTGACTATCCTGCAGAAACTGCAAATGTTGAGTCAGTGGGCACTATTACAGGACCTGATATTGAAAAGATTATATCTCTTGACCCAGATCTTGTAATTGTATCAACACATTTTGATGAGGCGAATACTGAGAAGCTTGCTGAGGCAGATATTCAGGTGTTAACTCTCTATGATCAGGGAAATGTGGATGGTGTTTATACTGTAATCGACACACTTGGACAGGCTTTAAATAAGAATGCAGAGGCTGATGCTTGTGTAGAGGAGATGAAGACAACTATCGCTGATGTGGAGAGTAAGGTTAAAGACCTTGAGAAGCCGACTGTGTACTATGTAGTTGGTTATGGTGAGTATGGTGATTACACTGCTGGTGGGGATACATTTATTCATGGAATTATTGAGGCAGCAGGTGGAGATAATATTGCAAAGGATATTACTGGATGGAACATAAGCCTTGAGGTACTTGTTGAGGCAGATCCAGAGATAATTATTATAAATGAGAGTATGAAGGATGACTTTATGAGTGCTCCTACATACTCTGAGCTAACAGCGGTAAAAGAGGGCAAGGTTTACACTCTTGACGTAAATATGCTTGAGAGACAGGGCTATAGAAACGCAGAGGGTATCAAAGCTCTTGCTGAAATCCTTCATCCGGAGGCATTTAAGTAAAAGATGAAGACAGACTTTAAGTGGATCCGGATAATAGAATTAAGTTTAATATTGTTTGTTGCTATGATTGTGGCGGTATCAGTAGGTTCTGCTAATTTGTCAGTGGAGGACAGTCTTAAAATCGTGTTGGACAAGCTTCCACTATTGGGTAATTTGGTGGATGTATCTGATCTTGGAACCACTTATGAGGTTATAGTCTGGAAGGTACGTATGCCTAGGATTATTATGTCTGCACTTGTAGGCGGAGCCTTGGCAGTTGTGGGTGCTGCATTCCAGGGAGTGTTTGGAAACTCCCTGGCAGATCCCCACATATTAGGTGTGTCTTCAGGCGCAGCTTTAGGAGCAACCTTTGGAATGCTTACTGGAATTTCAGTAAGCTTTTTTGGCTTGGGGTCAATTGGAGTATTTGCGTTTGTTGGAGCAATTGTTGCGGTGTTTTTCGTGTACAATGTATCCAAGATAGGTGGAGAAATTTCTACCACAAATATGCTGCTTACAGGTACAGCTATAAGCACTATGCTAAGCTCTATTATTTCTCTTCTTATGACCTTTGACCAGGAGAGAATCGACAGGGTTTATATGTGGACATTGGGAAGCTTTACAGCGGCAAATTGGGAGAAGAATGCATTTTTAGTTATTGTTGTAACCGTAGGAGTAGCTATAATGTTTTCTCTGTCAGGAAAGCTAAATGTAA
>SVEI01000005.1 GCA_015057445.1 Lachnospiraceae bacterium
CCCAGGTGGCAGTGAACAAAATATCACAAACGTAAGAAGATTCCTAAATTACGTGTTAGAGTTGGATATAGAGATATAGATAGTAATTACGTGTTGAAGATACAAAAATGACGAGGAAACAATTTTCAATCCGGCCGCGACAGGGTTGGACTAAGCTGACCGTTTTAAGTGTCAGTGCGGTCCAATCCCCAGGCAGGCCGGTCAAGAAATAAATCCCTCGTCATTTTTGCCGTTTATACAACTATCTAGGCAACTCTATAAATCCAACCTTTTTCTTCACCTTGCGAAGAGTTTTGTTAGCATAGTAACTTGCCTGTGCTGCATTATTCTTCATAACGCCATCGATATAAGCCTTATCTGCTGAAAACTCCTTGAATCTAGTCTGAAGTGGTGCAAGTTCATCAGCCACTGTCTCTCCTACTACTTCTTTAAGCTTTCCATATCCCATGCCATCAAACTCCTTAAGAGCTTCATCTACACTCTTTCCAGTCACTGCACGGTAGATATCAATAAGATTTTTTATTCCAGGCTTTTCATCTGAATATGCTATAAATCCATCCGAATCCGTAACAGCCTTCTTAAACTTTCTCATTATGGTGTCTTTATCATCTAATAAAAAGATACTTGCATTAGGATTCTCATCTGATTTAGACATCTTCTTGGTTGGCTCCTGAAGACTCATAATCTTAGCTCCAGCCTTTCCTACGTAAGCTTCAGGAATTGTAAATACATCTCCATAGATATTGTTAAATCTATTTGCTATATCTCTTGTAATCTCCAAATGCTGCATCTGGTCCTTGCCAACTGGCACATAGTCAGCCTGATACAAAAGTATATCTGCAGCCATAAGTACAGGGTATGTAAAGAGACCTGTGTTTATATTGTCAGCATGCTTAGCTGATTTGTCCTTAAACTGAGTCATTCTACTCATCTCACCCATATATGTGAAACAGTTAAGTATCCAAGAAAGCTCTGGGTGTGCAGTCACATGAGACTGAAAGAAGATGCAATTCTTCTCAGGGTCAAGTCCTGCTGCAATATATAACATAAGAAGATTTCTAGCACTCTTTCTTAGTTCTGCCGGATCTTGTCTTACAGTAATTGAATGTAAATCCATAATACCATAGAAGCATTTTAAATTATCATCATCATTTAAATCAACCCAGTTTTTAAGCGCTCCAAGATAATTACCAAGAGTAATCATACCTGTGGACTGCATACCGGACATCATTACTTTCTTATCATCTAACATTTTACTCCTCCTTAGGTTCCTCTTCCTTAACCATGTTCATAACCTGACGTTTTCTAGCGAATTCATCATTTGCAAGGTATTCATCATAAGTAGTCTGTTTGTCGATAAGCCCTGTGGCTGTAAGCTCCATAATACGATTTGCTGTAGTCTGAACAAACTGATGATCTTGACACGCAAAGAGCACAACACCAGGGAACTTTATAAGTCCATTGTTAAGAGCTGTAATTGACTCCATGTCAAGGTGGTTTGTAGGTTCATCTAATATAAGTACGTTTGACTGCATAATCATAAGCTTCGAAAGAAGACATCTAACCTTCTCTCCACCTGATAAAACTTTAACCTTCTTAACTCCATCCTCCCCTGGGAAGAGCATTCTTCCAAGATATCCACGCACATAAGTTGCATCCTTATCCTCTGAGTACTGAGCAAGCCAGTCTGCGATCACAAGATCATTATCAAACTCCTTAGTATTATCCTTAGGGAAATATCCCTGAGATGTAGTAACACCCCACTTAAATGTACCCTCGTCTGGTTCCTCTTCTCCTGCAAGAATCTTAAAGAGTGTTGTTGTTGCAATAGTGTTTGGTCCTACAAAAGCAACCTTATCCTCTCTACCTATTGTAAATGAAATGTTATCAAGAACCTTTTCACCATCTATAGTCTTAGAAATATTCTCAACTGTAAGAACCTCATTACCGATTTCTCTCTTAGGTCTAAAGTCAATATATGGGTACTTTCTACTTGATGGTTTCATCTCATCAAGCTCAATCTTCTCTAAAGCTCTCTTACGAGATGTAGCCTGCTTTGACTTAGAAGCATTAGCAGAGAATCTCTGAATGAACTCCTGGAGCTCCTTAATCTTCTCTTCCTTCTTCTTATTAGCTTCCTTCATCTGCTTAATCATAAGCTGACTTGACTCATACCAGAAATCATAGTTACCAGCATAAAGCTGAATCTTAGCATAATCAATATCTGCAATATGTGTACATACCTTGTTAAGAAAGTATCTGTCGTGAGATACTACGATAACGGTATTCTCAAAATCAATAAGGAAATCCTCAAGCCATGCAATAGCATCAAGATCAAGGTGGTTTGTAGGCTCATCAAGAAGAAGTACGTCTGGATTACCAAAAAGTGCCTGTGCAAGAAGAACCTTAACCTTGAGGTTACCATCAAGCTCGCTCATCTGCTTGTAATGAACATCTGTATCTACACCAAGACCATTTAAAAGAGTTGCTGCATCTGCCTCTGCATTCCATCCATCCATCTCAGCAAACTCCGCCTCAAGCTCAGAGGCTCTAATACCATCTTCATCAGTGAAATCTTCCTTCATGTAGATAGCATCCTTTTCCTTCATAATCTCATAAAGTCTCTTGTTACCCATAATTACTGTATCAAGAACCTGAAACTCATCATACTTAAAGTGATCCTGCTGAAGTACAGATAATCTCTCTCCAGCATTCATAATTACCTCTCCCTTTGAAGGTTCAAGATCACCTGATAATATCTTAAGAAATGTAGACTTACCTGCACCATTTGCTCCTATAAGTCCATAGCAGTTTCCCTCTGTAAATTTAATATTTACATCTTCAAATAAAGCTTTCTTTCCAAGTCTAAGTGTTACATTAACTGCACTAATCATTTTTCAATAATCCTTTCTTTATATATGCGCCTAATACTTAGGCATTATTATCCATTTAACCATAGTAGAGTATAGCAAGCAAGGTGGCAGAGTGTCAAGAACGAAGTAAAAAGACGAGGCAAAACATAACCTCGTCCTTTTACTTCGTTCTTACAAAATTAGCATCCGATATTTTTTGCGATTGGATCGTAAAGATCTAATCTACAATGTTCATCTTCCGCAAAATGTCTGCAGTTAAGGCAACTCTTTGTATCACCCGCTATATTAGTCATTGCATCTTTATTTGACTTCTTATCATAAGAGCTACATCTCTCTGCAACCTTCTTGTATACATCTGTTGAACTTCTCATAGCATACCTCCATCTGTCTTTTAATTCTGACATCCATTAGTCGTTTTTAACATTGACACTTATTCTCACATATATACCATAACAATAAGCTTTATTAGTATGCTTAATATGGAATAAAATTATTCCTATCTGTTCTTATTTTAATAACCTTATATTTTAGACAGCCAACAAACCAACCTTTTGTTTTGCAGAGCCTATCTTAAACAAAGACAACGCCACACATATGCAGGCATCTAACGAAAACTCGCAATCATCTTTTACCCCATGATGAAGCTTTACATATTCCTGATGTTTCTCCTTAATATAATTCACCACCTGTTTTATGTCATTTAATGGTGCTGGCATAGCAATGATTATATCATCATTTTTTACATTCTTTACGTAATCTCTCATGCACCTTAGTTGAGCTCCCTCATAAACACAATGTTCCTTAAAGCCACCCTGGTAATGGCTGTTATGTGGAAGAGTAAAGTAATCCGCTATATAATGTAGAATCATACCCATTCTAATACTCTGTCTAAAACCTATCTTATCCCTTTTAGAAAGTATTTTAACGAACTTCTCCATATGCTTCACAAATATATCAAAGGTTTCTTCCATATTATGGCGCCTTGTAATAAAAGAAGGAATACAATCAGGTACTATACTTCCTATATAAAATGTATATTTGTGTTTTATTATATTATCCTCTCCTAACCCCTTGATTACTCCTCTGGATAAAGAAATATGTGATTTTTTTCTCATAAAAAAATACTCCTACCTTTTAAACGCATTTTTATCATTGAAATTCATCATACTATGTGTACCCTTGTGACAAGTTATTAACCCACTAACTTTAATTTTATCTTATTTTAAACATTATAGTCAATGGTAATTCCTGCATCTTTACTAAGAATTTCGCCAGATTGCTTTTATGCTTTGTAGAAGTATTTTTTACATATATTATATTTTAACACATCTATTCCACATCTTTATTTATGTCCATGTGAAGTCATTACAACCACATACTACTTCGGCGCATTACCTGTATAAAGCTGGTAATACTTACCCTTTTGTTCTATAAGCTGGTCGTGTGTACCTCTTTCTATTACACGCCCCTGCTCTAAAACTATTATGCAGTCACTATTCTTAACAGTAGAAAGTCTGTGAGCTATAACAAATGTAGTTCTGCCCTTCATAAGTCTGTCCATTCCTGCCTGAACATGCTTTTCTGTTCTGGTATCAATAGAGCTGGTAGCCTCATCAAGTATAAGCACTGGTGGGTCTGCTATGGCTGCTCTTGCTATAGCAAGAAGCTGTCGCTGACCCTGGCTTAAGTTTGCTCCATCTCCTGTAAGCTTTGTGTTATAGCCATCAGGAAGCTGGTTTATGAAGCCATCTGCATTTGCAAGCTTAGCAGCAGCTATTACCTCTTCATCAGTGGCATTAAGTCTACCGTATCTTATATTTTCCATAACTGTATCTGTAAAGAGATGGGTATCCTGAAGTACCATTCCAAGAGAACGTCTTAAATCAGCTTTCTTGATCTTATTAACATTAATACCGTCGTATCTAATCTTACCATCCTGGATATCATAGAAACGGTTAATAAGATTAGTAATTGTAGTTTTACCAGCACCTGTTGAACCTACAAAGGCAATCTTCTGCCCCGGTGTAGCGTAAAGGTCTACATTGTGAAGCACCATCTTCTCATCTGTGTAACCAAAGTCCACATCATCGAATACCACATCTCCTGTAAGCTCCACATAAGTAACGGAGCCATCCGCCTGATGAGTATGCTTCCAAGCCCACATACCGGTTCTCTCAGTAGTTTCAACTATCTCACCATTAATTCCATCACCCTGGCGTTTTGCATTAACTAAGGTTACATATCCATTATCAATTTCAGGTTCTTCATCAAGAAGCTTAAATATTCTGTCTGCACCTGCAAGACCCATAACCACCGCATTCATCTGCTGGCTTATCTGATTTATAGGCATACTAAAGCTTTTGTTAAAGGTAAGGAAGCTTACCAGACCACCTAAGGTAAGACCGCCGATACCATTTATAGCAAGCACACCTCCTGTTATAGCACACACCACGTAGCTTAAATTACCAAGCTGGGCATTGATAGGTCCTAGCATATTCACGAACCCATTTGCATTCTTAGCGCAATCATACAATGCGTCGTTAAGCTGGTTAAACTCCTCTATACTTTCATCCTCGTGGTTAAATACTTTGACAACCTTCTGGCCCTCCATCATCTCCTCTATGTGACCATTAAGCTCACCAAGGGCCTTCTGTTGCTTCACAAAGTAGCTTCCACTCTTTCCTGCCACTTTAGTACTGGTAAAAAGCATTACTCCTACCATAACAAGGGTTACACAGGTAAGTGGCACACTAAGGCTAATCATACTGATAAATACACTGACTACCATAACCACACTGTTAACAAACTGTGGGATACTCTGACTTATCATCTGTCTTAAGGTATCGATATCATTTGTATAAAGGGACATGACATCACCATGAGCATGAGTGTCAAAGTACTTTATAGGAAGACTCTCCATGTGTTTAAACATATCTATACGAAGGTCTCTTAAAGTTCCCTGTGTTACATAAGCCATAATAAGCCCGTGGGTAAATGATGCAATAATTCCACAGCCATAGAATATGGCCACCCTTCCCATAGCCTTAAGAAGACTACCATAGTCCTTAACACCTGTTTCAAGCATAGGAGTTATATGCTCATCTATAAGTGTTTTTGTAAACATAGTTCCCTGTACATTAGACAGGGCACTTACAAATATACACACAAGCACCACCAACAGGTGGAACTTATATTTCTTACCAACATATCCCATTATTCTGGCAAATATTTTGCCTGGGTTTTCAATCTTTGGAGCAGGTCCTCTGCCTCTGCCCCTTGGACCCATAGGTCCTCTAACCTCTTTTGCCTGCGCCATTACTGCTCACCTCCCTGCTCATCGAAGTCTCCGCTTCCACCGGTCTGTGATTCGTAGACATCCTGGTATATCTCATTAGTTGCAAGAAGCTCCTCATGAGTTCCTACAGCATTAATCCTACCTTCTTCCATAACAACTATTCTGTCTGCAAACTGAATACTGTTAATTCTCTGTGCAATAATAATCTTAGTAGTGTCAGGAATATTTTCCGCAAATGCTTTTCTAATCTTTGCATCTGTGGCAGTATCTACTGCACTGGTGCTATCATCTAAAATAAGTATCTTAGGTTTTTTAAGAAGGGCTCTGGCAATACAAAGTCTCTGTCTCTGACCTCCGGACACATTGGTTCCGCCCTGTTCTATCTTGGTATCATAGCCATCAGGGAAAGCCATGATAAAGTCATGAGCACATGCCAGTTTACATGCATTCTGACACTCCTCATCTGTGGCATCCTTATCTCCCCAACGAAGATTGTCATATATGGAGCCACTAAAAAGTACATTCTTCTGAAGTACAACAGATACCTGATTTCTCAAGGTTTCAATATCGTAATCCTTAACATTTACTCCACCTACTATAACATCACCTTCTGTTGCATCATAAAGTCTGCTGATAAGATTAACAAGGCTGGACTTAGAACTACCGGTTCCTCCTAAAATTCCTATGGTTTCACCGGACTTTATAGAAAGATTTATATTATTAAGTACATTCTTCTTATTCTCTACCTCTACAGTTCCTGTCACCTGACCGTGTTTATTCTCCACAGTCTTAAAGTGCTTATATGCAAAGGCAACATCCTTAAATTCTATACTACCGTCCTTTACTTCCATAACAGGATTTGCAGGATTCTTAATATCTGGTTCTTCATTAAGTATCTCTGCTACTCTTATGGCACTTGGTGCACTCATGGACATCATTACAAATATCATAGAAAGCATCATAAGATTCATAAGAATGTTCATACAGTAAGCAAGTAAGCTTGACAGGTTACCTGTGGTAAGAGCCACACTGCCTGAATCAACTATCATATGAGCGCCCACCCAGCTTATAAGAAGGATGCAGCTATATACTGTAAGATTCATCACCGGACCATTTAATATAATTACCTTCTCCGCCTTCATAAACAGCTTATACACTGCTTCGCTGGCCTTGGTAAATTTACTCTTTTCATAATCCTCACGAACATATGCCTTAACCACTCTTATAGCAGATACATTCTCCTGAACGCTGGCATTTAGGTCATCATATCGTCTGAACACCTGAGTGAAGTATCCTGTAGCAGCCTTAATAATTATAGCCAATATCACCGCAAGAATAAGTACAGCAACCAGATATATGCTTGCTAATCTAGGACTTATGGTAAATGCCATTATCATAGCAGCTATAAGACTGACCGGTGCTCTCATACACATACGAAGAAGCATCTGATAAGCATTCTGAATATTGGTAACATCTGTGGTAAGCCTGGTTATAAGTCCCGCTGTAGAGAACTTATCAATGTTGGCAAAGGAGAAGTTTTGAATATTTGCATACATAGCCTCTCTTAGATTCTTGGCAAAACCAGTTGATGCCTTAGCACCATACTTTCCTCCAAACAGACTGGTTATAAGTCCTCCCAGTGCCAAAACAAGCATTAAAAGTCCTACCGTCACTATGTGTTTTAAATCACCCTTTTGTACGCCCTCATCTATAATAGATGCCATAAGGTAAGGAATAAGTATCTCAAAGAACACCTCAAGAATCATAAAAATCGGTGTCAATATAGAAGGAAGCTTGAATTCCTTCAAATGTTTACCTAGTGTTTTAATCATATCGTCTCTTATTGTCTCCTTTCTATAGGTCATGTTATATGCTCATATTAGAACCCTGTTCAAAGCATATTTATCTCATCATATCAGTATATTTGTATGTAAACAAAAAAATTCGGCATAATAGTTTGATATCAAACTTTATACCGAAATTTATTATATGTATCTATGCTATAAAGGTCAATGTATTTTTTGTGAAGATGATGTGAAAATTTTGCTGAAGCAAAAACCTATGGTCCATATTGTACATAGGCAGACTCATCCTCCCACAAGGAAATATCATGAGCCCTTGCCTCTGCATTTTTTCTATCCAGCCATACCCTAGCTCCCCATTCCTCTGCATCTTCTTCCTTATCCAAAACCATATAATACCAAAAGCTATCTCTTGGGCCTCCCTGATCTGTTCTCATTATTCCACAAGAAAAATGTTTCACTCCATCAGGTGTATCAACATCATAAGATATAGTATACATATCATGATGAAATGCGCCTATATATAATACTATTTCATCATCCCTGTTAACTATTCTTACTTTCTGTTCTTCTCCTGCCCCATTAGTACAAGTAATATTATAGGGAACAGCCTCCTCACCTTCCACCTTAACCCTCATATCTATTGTCAGTTTAGGGCCAAGAAACAATGGACTTCTTGGAAATAAAAGTATTACAGTCACACATATAAGTAATACAGCCAGTATAACTAATTTAATCCTTTTTGTTTTCTTCATATCCCATGTACTCTCCTTCATTTTTTCTCATATATTATACGTATGACAAGGATTATTTTATGGTTTCAACAAAAAACTCCCGCAGGCACCCACGGGAGTTAAATATTTTATTATTATGTCAGTTAAACCTACCCTATTAACTACATAGTAACAAATATGAATTTACATACAAACAACGCTGCTATAACAGTTACTACAATATCCTTCTTTGTAAACTTGCCTGTGAAAATTGCTATAAGCACGTATGCAATAGCACCTACTCCTATACCATTTGAGATAGAGTAGGTAAGTGGCATAAGGATAAGTGCAAGGAAAGCAGGAACTGCTGAAAGCATATCATCCATATCAACCTTAGCAAAGTTCTTAGCCATGAGAACACCTACAAAGATAAGCGCTGGAGCTGTAGCACAGCTTGGAACAACGCTTGCAAGCGGGCTTAAGAATAAGCAGATTGCAAAGCAAATTGCTGTAACCACACTGGCAAGACCAGTTCTACCACCGGCACTAACACCTGAAGCTGACTCTACAAAGGTTGTACAAGTTGAAGTACCAAGTATTGAGCCTGCAACTGTACCAATAGAATCACACATCATAGACTTATTGATATTTATAGGATCGCCATTTTCATCAAGCATATCTGCCTGAGCAGCTGTACCATAGATGGTACCAACTGTATCAAACATATCCACAAGACAAAATACAATAATAAGCATTACTGCCGAGAACACACCACCTATATGTGGCCCATTAAATGCAGCATCCCATGCATCACCATTAAATGCTCCAAGGAAACCTACCTCAGCAAAATCCTTAAAGGACTGTCCAACTGCACTTATATCAAAGCTTGGAAGCTCCCACATAAACAGATAATATAGAACTGTTGATGCAAGAATTCCGATGATAACATTACCCTTTACATTCTTCTTAGCAAGAATTGCAATAATAAGAACACCAAGAAGAGCTACTATTACTGGAACGCAGGTCTTCCATGCATCCATAGCTGTAATTGTAACGCCATTAACCTCTGTTCCTACTGCTTTAATTCTTCCGTGGAAATCAAAGAACTGCACAAAGGTGTACTGGTTATCCTCAATAATACCTGCATTCTTAAATCCGATAAGAGCAATAAAGAGACCGATACCTGCTGGTATTGCTTTCTTTAAGCACTCTGGCATAGCCTTGGCAATGTACTCTCTAAGTCCTGTAATAGAAAGTATAAGGAACACTACACCTGACAAGAATATAATAACAAGTCCTGACTGATAACCTGTAATTACATCTACACCTGCAAAAAATGCTCCTGATACAAACATAGTACAGAAGAACGAGTTAAGACCCATACCACAAGCCTGAGCAAATGGCATATTAGCCAAAAACGCCATAAGCAATGTACCAACAACCGCAACTAATATAGATGCAATGTAAGTTGCATTCCATATCTGTCCCATAACAGCAGGATCTGCTCCTAGTCCTACCAGCCATCCATTGGCACCCTCTGCTGCTACCTGGTTAGGGTTAACAAATATAATGTACGCCATTGCAAAAAATGTAGTAATTCCCGCAAAGATTTCAGTACGAACTGTTGACCCTCTTTCATTAATCTTGAAAAAACCATCTTTTGTAACTGAGATTTTTTCGGTGTTTACTTGACTTTTCTCCACTCGTAAATCCTCCTTTAATATATTTTTGCGCCCCTTATTCTTTGAGCGTCTTATACTTATTCACTCTTTGTTCTTGGAACAAAGACACGTGATACAACTTTTTTGTCATCCTCCGAAGCAGTATTCATAGCCTGCTTACAAAAGAAGTCCTGAGCCTCAAGCTTATCTCTTCCTCTTAAATCCTGCTTCTCGTAGGAACCATCTGGCTGCATAATATGAGCCTTAAGAGTATCCGCAAGCTGAATATGAAGAATCTCCATAACCTTCTTCTTTAAATCCTCATCCTCTACAGGAAAAGTTATCTCAACTCTCTTATCTAAGTTTCTAGGCATCCAATCCGCACTTCCCATATAAACATCTTCAAATCCATTATTGTAGAAATAAAAGATTCTGGAATGCTCTAGGAAGTTACCAACTATGGAACGAACTGTAATATTTTCACTCAAATCCTTAATACCTGTCTTAAGACAGCAGATTCCTCTTATTATAAGTTCTATCTTAACTCCCGCATTTGACGCCTCGTAAAGAGCCTTGATTATTACAGGATCACAGAGAGAGTTCATCTTGGCAATAATGCGCGCCTCTTTGCCTGCTCTTGCGTTCTCTGTCTCTCTCTTAATAAGACTCACAAATCTATCCTTAAGCCATATAGGAGCAACCATAAGCTTATTCCAAGCAGGTGGCTCGGAATATCCTGACAACATATTGAACACTGCTGTAGCATCCTCACCAATAGAGTCTGATGCAGTTAGCATACCCATATCTGTATAAAGCTTGGCGGTTATATCATTATAATTACCAGTTCCCAGGTGAACATATCTCTTAATTCCCTCTTCCTCTCGTCTTACAACAAGGGCAATCTTAGAGTGAGTCTTAAGACCTACCAATCCATAGATAACGTGACATCCTGCCTTCTCCAGCTTTCTAGCCCAGATGATATTGTTCTCCTCATCAAATCTAGCCTTAAGCTCTACTAAAACTGTAACCTGCTTACCATTTTCAGCAGCCTGGGCTAATGCTGCAACTATAGGCGAGTTACCACTGACACGGTAAAGTGTCTGCTTAATTGCAAGAACGTTAGGGTCAACTGCTGCCTGTTTTATAAAGTCCACAACAGGAGTAAACTCATCATATGGATGATGAAGCAGAATATCCTTTCTCTTAATCTGGTCGAAAATACTTTCTTCACGATTAAGCCCCTGTACCGGCTGTGGTGTGTATTTCTTGTATTTGAGATGCTCAAAACCATCAAGGCCATTGACCTTCATAAGGAAGGTTAAATCTAACGGCCCATTAATCTTATACACTGCATCCGCAGATACCTGAAGTTGCTTTTTAAGTTCCTTTAAAAGACGCTTATCCATATCAGCTTCTATCTCAAGCTTTATAACCTCGCCCCACGCTCTCTGCTTAATCTGTTTTTCAATCTCTTTAAGAAGATCCGCTGCATCCTCCTCATCTATAGTAAGGTCCGCATTTCTCATAATACGGTATGGATGAGCACAGATAATCTCATAGTTAAGGAATAACTTGTTTAAGTTTTTCTCTATAATCTCCTCCAGCAGAATTATCTCTCTAACATCACCCTCTGTAGGAAGCTCAATAACCCTTGGCAATACTGATGGCACCTGAACTGTAGCAATATCCACAACATCTTTCTTCTTATCGTGTATAAGGGCACCAATATTAAGTGTCTTGTTAGAGATAAGCGGGAATGGTCTGGAAGAATCCACTGCCATAGGAGTAAGAACCGGATAAACCTCTCTCTCAAAATACTTATCCACGTACTTTGACTGCTTCTCAGTAAGCTCCTCATAGCTTTTTATTAGCTTGAGCCCATTACTTTCCAATGCAGGAAGCAAGGAACGATTCAAGGTGGTATACTGGGCATTCATCATCTCCTTAGTTTCAGGGATAATAAGTTCAAGCTGCTCCTTAGGAGTAAGTCCTGCTATATCCTTCTTAGTAACATCCGCATCCACCAGGTCATAAAGAGACGCCACCCTAATCATGAAAAATTCATCTAGGTTAGATGCCGTGATACTAAGAAATTTAATCCTTTCAAACAAAGGTATCGCCTTATCCTTTGCCTCATTTAATATTCTGTAATTAAACAAAAGCCAACTATATTCTCTGTTATAATAATTGTCATATTTTTCTAACTGCTTTTTATCAAACATTTATACAGTCCTCCTTTGTCTTAAAATAGGTCTTATGCCATATATCTTCTCAAAGAAATCTGCCCTTGACTCAAAAAGTCCTGCCTCAAGAGCTATATCCTCATAAGTATTTGCTGTAATAACAAGCTGATTATCCTTTACCGAAACACTTAAATCCTCTATCTTCTGTGTATGACTCTTATCTAATACATTTGCAATTCTAAGAATGGCAGTAAGCTTAGCAATATTCATATAATCACAGCCATCAAGCTCCGCAGACACCTTATTCTTACCCGGAAGATAATGGGTGTTGTATTTTACAATATTAGCAACCTCCATACGTTCTTTGTGAGAAAAACCAATAATCTCTGTATTGGCTATAATGTAGTATGAATTCTTAGCCGCATCATTCATATTGATGAAGTTTCCACAATCATGAAGCAGTGAACTAATCTGAAGCTGTAATCTCTCGATTTTGCCCATACCATAAGGTTTCTTCACAGCATCGAATATTTTAAGCGCATAATCAGCAATACGCTCTATGTGACTTTTATTACACCTATATCTTCTAGCAATATTGTGAGCTGAAGCTATTACATCCTCTTCAAAATTATGTTCAAATACAACCCTGCTTCCCTCATCCATATAATTAGCTGTAATACCGTCGTTAAAATCAACATTTGGGAAATATATCTCCTCTGCCTTACAGTTATTAAGGAAGGACTGATAGATGATTATATTAGGTAGCATAAGAGTTGCTCTCTCGTATGGTATACCATACTTTTCTGATATCTCCTGCGGATGATGTCCAATTATAAGCTTGTACAGTTCCTCAAACTTTTCTTTATTGATCCTATCACCTGCTGCAAGCTCAGGGACCAGTTTCTTTATAGAGGCCGCCACCTCTCCTACCGCAATAACATTCTTAATTTCCTTATCATTAAGGTATATATTTCTAAATGTTACTATATCATTCTCCACATACTCTGACATTATCTTATCCAAACGTCCAGACTTCGACCCCATCATAGACAGGTAATCTCTAACTCTAACAGCACCGATAGGTATGTTCTCTGTAACTATCAGGTTATTCTTATCAAACAAAGAAACCTGAACACTACCCGCACCTACATCTACAAAGGCTGTGTTCTTACTAACCACCTGATGGAAGTCTTCATATTTTGCAACCATACCTTTAAGGTTAATGTATCTTTGCTCTGAGTTGCTTAAAACTTTAACATCCAGATTAGTGTTACGCTTAATAGCATCAAGAACTATATCTGTGTTCTCCGCCTCTCTAACTGCACTGGTGGCAAAAGCTCTGTACTCTGTCACCTGATACTCCTTCATCTTTTTCTTAAAGGAATTAAGCACATCACATATCTGATTTATAGAATCTGTACCCAAAAAACCATTACTGTAAGTATCTTTACCAAGTTCTATAATTCTACTAACTCTGTCTATGGATTTAAAGGATTTTCGACCATTAATCTCATATATCTTCATAGCTATCTCGTTAGAACCAACATAGATAGCTGCAAACATTTTGTATGCCATGTAACCACCTCCTACATTTTTAACCACCCTAAAACTATATCCATTAAAAGTCACCAACCTTATGATACATTATCTACAGCTTCGGCGCTTCACCAGACAAATCTTCTAATAGTCTTAATACAGTTTTTCCCACCCCTGGATGAACTGCATAAGGAGCTATCTGGGCTAAAGGTTTAAGTACAAATTCTCTCTTCATCATCTCTATGTGAGGAATTTTTAGCTTTTCCTCCATAACAATATCTCTGTCATATAACAGTATATCAATATCTAAGGTTCTAGGTCCCCAGTGTATAAGCCTTTTTCTTCCTGCACCCTGTTCTATATCGTTAATAACACTAAGTAGTTCCATCGGCGTGTATAGGGTCTCAATTTCCACGCAACCATTCAGGAAGTCATCCTGTTCCACATCACCATATGGTTCTGTAACAATGTACTCTGATACCTTATTCACTCTAATATACTCATCCTTATTAAGTTGGTCTATGGCATAATCTAAGTAACCCTCCTTATCTCCTAGATTTGAGCCAAGTCCCAGATACACTATATGTTTCTTTCGTACAATATCCACACACACTGTATCAAAACTCATAGGAATAGGAGCCTTGGGCTTACTAATAATAAGATGTATCTCCTTAACCATATCATAATTTATGAGTATAGCACCGGAAACTGCCTCAGCCACCGCCTCTATCAAATCAAATTTTTCCCTGGTCATAACATCTCTAATCAGTTCGCACACCGTGGCATAATTAACAGTCTTAGAGAGATCATCCTTGATACCTGCTTCTCTAAGCTCAAGAAATAATTCTGCAGAGACGAAAAATGGTTGACCATTTCGCTTCTCCTCCTCTAAGACACCGTGATATGCAAATATTTCCAAGTCCTTAATGAGTATTTTGTCCATAATAAACTCCTAAGTGGATGGGCTGGGCAAGTATACATACTGGCCGACCCGCTTAGGGATATATTTTATTGGCCCAGCCCTGTTTGTTACATATTTGAAAATTATAGGCATTTTTCATTTTATCAACTTCCACAACTAGCATTTGCCTATGTATTTTTATACGTTCACACGTCATTTTTATTCTAACATATTTCACTATATTATTCTATCATTTTTACATATTCTTCGTGCATTTCTTCTTGAATCCTTATTGCACTTTTTTCTTCAACTTTGTGCCCATCACTGCTCTTTCATTATTCCATACACAGTCTTTAGAGCACGATAATTAACTTTAACGTCATGGACTCTGAAATAGCTACAACCTTTCATATAACCATAGACAGAAGTAGCCATTGTTCCTTCATCTCTTTCTTCTACAGGTAGGTCTAAAAGATTTCCTATCATAGATTTTCTAGAGGTTCCAAGAAGGATTGGATATCCTAATTTTTGTAGTTCATCAAGATGCTTCATCACCTTTACATTTTGCTCATAGGTTTTACCAAAACCGATGCCTGGGTCAATGATAATTTTGTCTTTTGATATCCCAGCTGATAAAGCTATATTTACACTTGAATTTAATTCTTCCTTCACATCATCCATAAGATCGTAGTAATTTGTATTATCCCTGTTATGCATTAGACAACAAGCAACTCCTGACTTTGCTATTACAGCAGCCATATCTTCATCATACTTTAATCCCCATATATCATTTATCATATCCGCTCCAGCTAGTATTCCTGCTTGTGCTACCTTGGCTTTATAAGTGTCGAGAGACACTGGAACATTAAAATGTTCCTTGATTGCTTCTATAATAAAACAGGTTCTTTCTATTTCTTCTGCCACAGAAATCTGGGTATGGCCTGGTCTGGTGGATTCTCCACCCACATCTATTATATCTGCTCCATCATTAATCATATCTCGCACATGTCTTAGAGCCTTATCAACGTCAGATATATCACCCTCTCTGTAAAACTGTCCACCATCAGAAAAAGAATCCGGTGTGACATTAAGGATTCCCATTATATATGGTCTTTTACCAACGTGAAATTCCTTCTTTCCTATAATCATACCGCATTCTCCTCTTATACTATAATACCTTTATTCTTTTTTGATTCTTCCCAATAACAGCTGTCATAAGCCTTACAATTAAAGCAGTTTCGGGACAATTTATCCGCCTTATACAGAAGATAGTTTAAGGATTTTTCATCCTCTCCAGCTTGTAACTCATTATGTTTTTTAATAGCCTGACATATCATCTGACATTCTTCTTCATCAAAGCTAGATTTCTTAAGTATTTCATATGCCATGTCTCCTCCTACTTCGTGGTGAGACATACCTTGCTGATATTCCAAATTTCTTCCTATATCATGAAGTAATGCCATAGCATACACTACATCTTTTTCATATCCTAAACCATTCTCCAGATTAATAATATAACTAATTCGAGCCACATCAAGAAGATGCTCTATACCATGCAAACAGTATATTCTATCTGTCTCTGCCTCATTTATTCTACTCAAATGCTCCTGAAATGTAGCATTAGCTAATACATCATCAATTCTCTTCATTATCTTCTCCAAAGCACAATACATCACCTAACGACTTATTCCTTATGCTTATTATAATCAAAATTCAAATATTCCGCCAAAAAGCTTAGGGAACCACACACCATAACCACATCCTCAGGCTCTGCCATATCATAAGCCAAAGTTATGGCTTCCTCAGCATTACAAGCTGTAGTGGCAGGAACTCCATTTACCAAAAATAGGTCTGATAAAATCTCCTTATTCAAACCTCTTGGAGTATCTGGAGTTATGGCAATAGCATAAGACATAGTATCCTTGAGTATATCTACCATCTTGTCATATTCCTTATCCTTTAGCACTCCTATTATATAGATAATTTGTCTATTTGTAAAATATTTATTGATACTTGAGTTAAGCTCGCTCCAGGCTTTTTCGTTATGAGCACCATCTACAATTGTAAGTGGCTCTTGATTGACAACAGTAAATCTTCCAAGCCAAACAGTACCCTTAATAGCCCTGGCAATAAGCTCATAATCAAGTTCAAAAACCTCCATAGCAATCTCTATAGCTGTACAAGCATTTTCAATCTGAAATGTACCAGGCAAGCTTATGAAGTAATCTCCGTTTTTATATGTGAAAGTACTACCTGTTACATCCTCAGATATAACATTGATACTTTCATCATCCACCTCAATATAGGTCGCCTTTACCTGATTACATCTCTCCTTTAACACTGCCGACACCTTATCAGTTTGGGGATGAGATATGCATATAGAATTCTCTTTGATTATCTTGGACTTATTGGCAGCAATCTCCTCTACCGTATCTCCTAAAAAGGACATATGATCTAAGCTTATGGATGCAAATACAGATGCCAATGGTTGCTCTATCACATTTGTGGCATCTAAAGCTCCACCCATACCACACTCTATAAGAGCTACATCCACTTTCATTTCCTTAAAGTACAGGAAGGCAATAGCTGTTTCTATTTCAAATGCGCTAGGGCTATTTAAACCATCTGCCTCCATATTATCAACCTGTTCCTTAACTATGGATACATATTTAGGAAAATCTTCATCCTGCATATTTTCCTTGTTAATCTGAAATCTCTCCAAATATGTAATTATAGTGGGAGAAATATATCTTCCCACACTCATTCCTGCCTCTATCAGAATATCCTGTAAAAAAGCAAAAATAGAGCCCTTACCATTAGTTCCACCAATGTGAAGGCATTTTACATCCTTCTGCGGGTTTCCTAATCTTGCAAGAAGCTCCTTAACACTATCTAAGCCGGGCGTAATGCCCAGCTTATTCTTATCTTCTATATAATTTATCGCCGACGGTAAATCCATAACCAAACTCCTAATTTATTCTCCCTCGTAGGTAATATGTTGCACTGGTATGGTATTATCATCAATTGGACATATTTGATATCCCTCTTGCTTGAGAGTATCAATCAATTCTTGTAATCCCTCTGCTGTATTAGGATTATCTCTTAGGTCATGAAGAAGAACTATGGAATCTCCAGTATTACTCCTTACAGAGCTCATAACATTTTCATTAAGTTCCTCTGGAGTAAGAGAAAAGTCCACCGAATCCTCTGAAAGTGAATTCCAATCAAAATATGTAATACCACTTTCATATAAATAACCCATTAAGTCTTGAATGTCAACACTTGAAACAGAATTTGAACTTCCACCAGGGAATCTGTAATATCTACAATCTACACCTGTCTGCTCATAGAGAAAATCATGAATCAAAGTCAAATCTTCCACAAATGCACCTTCACTGGAATAAATATCTTCATATATATGAGTATAGGAATGCATAGCTAAAGTATGTCCCTCGTCAACAATCCTCTTATACATAGGCCAAAGATTTTCATTAGGATTATATACCACAAAGAATGTAGCCTTAACATCATTTTCTTTAAGCACATCTAAGATTTCATCTGTATTCTCACTTGGACCATCATCAAAGGTTAGGTACACTTTGTATTTTTTATTTACTGACACTGTCTCTGTCTCCGTTGTTGGCACATCCTCTTCCGTAGCCTCTGCAGTCTCCGTTACATTACCAGATACAGAAATATCTTCTACTCCACCTTCTACGTTATCGTCACTTCCCATAAGTACATGGGTAGATTCTCCCGGATCTTTCTCAATATCACCAGCTGCACTTTGATCTAAGATAAGAGCATCTTTCTTACTTAAACCTTCTGTAGCTTCTGTAGCTTGGGCAACATTCTGCACCTGACTTTTCACACTAAGCTGTTCCTTAAGCTTCTCTGCTCTCAAATCAAGATTATTCATCTTCACCATAAGATACAAACAAAAGAACACAGGAACTGCACACATTACTATAAACGAACATACTATGACACGTTTTATGTTATCCACATTTCTTCTATTATAAGAATTTTCTTCATCTATAGAGAAATTTTCTTCTAAATATTCAATTTTTCTCTCATCAATATCTTTCATAAAAAAATCCTTTACATTTCTATATATTGTGCTATAATAATTAAGTAATACAAATTCTATGGTGCGACTTTTTACGGATTTCCGAAAAAAGGGTCGCATTTTTTATTGTAAACCTTTTCTTATATTATGTCAAGTAAATATGTGAAGTAAAGTTAAATTTATGTAACATTTTCGTAACATTGTCCACAATTCAAAATCACGTATTTATTAAGTTTTCCACTCTATCCACATAGTTATCCACATTTATTTGTAACATTTTCGCATTAAACCAGAGTTGACATAACACGAATACATAAAATAATGTTCTTTCTGTCAACAAAAATAGGTTCTGTGAATATATTATTGTAAGCAAATTAAAAAAGGAAAATAATATGTCAAAATGCGGATGTTGCAATAAAACAATTGTCAGCGATTTAATAAACAATGGCATGTCTGGACACGAGTGTATAGATGTGTGTATTAATCCTCAGTGTGGCGAACCACAGTTTCTCAATGTGCTTGCTCCTGTTGTTTACGACCAGTTAGGCATCAATATTTGCAGAACCTTTGATTTACCTGAAACAGTTCCCACAACTTTTCCCACTGCAGTCTACGCCAGCGCAGAAGTAATCGATATAACTTTTTTAGATACTGGAACAACTTCAGTCACTGTTGAGCCAATCACATCTAGGCCAAATTGCTACGAGATTACTTTAACTAATCTGTCTGTTACATTTGCCATTAAATTTTATGATTGTTGCAAGAGATTATTAGGTACCATAGAAGTGTCAGATATAGTTTACCTTCCACCACTAGCAACTGACGAAGGCTATGACGAAGACACAAACCCTTCTTCATTAGTCATCAACTTATTTGCTCCTTATGGAGTAGTTTATACTGCGGGAGATGTTGCTTCCCCAACTATAAATGTAATTGGCTTTTCCACTACAAATAGCAGTTTAAATCAGGGACTTAATCTTATGGCAATTCCCAAAGTAATTGCATTAGATATTATAGAAGGTGAAATATCTGTAGGTCTTACTCTTATAGTTAACTCCATCTATTATACTCACTACCAACTCCCTCATAACGGTAAATCAATTATATCGAAGGGTAGCACTTCCCAAACCGAAGATTCATTATGTTTGGATTTTGTAAATGGTAATCTTTTGGACAGAAATATCAAACCACTAGAAGTCTGTGACCCATTTTCACAAAAACAGAATTGTCAAACTTCAGATATAGGTAGCTGTTTTAATTTTAATGAAAACGATTAATTAATAAGGAATTTCCATATTTTAACAACAATTATTATAAATAATCTCCATATTTCAGCTCATACTATGAATATAATTCTTTTGATAAGGAGATTAATGATATGAAGAAATTCAAAAAAGCTTTATTACTTTCTCTTTCCCTTGTTGTTTTCTCTTGCTTCTTTGCAGGCTGTGGTAACAAGGACAAAGAGGACAATAACGGGAGTACTAGTACAGTTGACACTACCCAAAATTCAAACAACGACTTAAATAACGATAATACCATTACCGACGATATCGGAAATGGTATGGAGGATATTACAGATGGGGTTGTTGATGGTGTTGAAGATGTAACTGATGGGGTTGTTGATGGTGTTGAAGATATTACAGATGACAACAACAATACACATAACAACAATAACACAGACAACAATAACAACGCAAACAATAACACCACGGAAGAAACAACTACTGAGCCTGGTACAACTACAGGTAACAGAAAATAATATATAAAAAATGGACTGCCTAACTCTAATAATTAGGTTCAGTCCATTTTTATTATGTACATAATTAATCTTCTTTTGTCATAGAGAATGACTTCTTAGATTTATTCATCATATCGTCATATTGTTCATACATTCGCTGCACGCTGTTTTCCAAGAGATAATAATGCATTATGTAAGGAATTAAAAGAACTAAAAGTGCCACTGTAAGTGCCAGCGAAATCATGTTACCTGTATAGTTACAATATATCATAGTCACAGTAGTCATAAGAGCAAATAACACTGTCACGATAAGATGTACTAATCTTTCATGAGCAAAAAAACTTATTTGAACTAAATGTTTTTTTATCTCTTCTTCCCAGTTTACATTATCTGTCTTTAACAACTCATCTATGTAATTAAGATATGCTAGAACTCTCTTTTTCATTTATCATCACTGCCTTTACTTTTTGTATAATATTTTAAACGTTTTTTTTGGATTTGGGAAGATAAAATCGGATTTTTTCCTTATAATAACCATAGTAATCAAGAAAAAGAAGTGCTATAATTATGATTATTCTGATAACACGGAGGAAAAAATTATGCCAGATAATATAAATAACAATAACAAAGATGACGAAAAGGACGAATACGAAAAGTATTGTTACCTATGCAAAAGACCAGAGTCTAGTGCAGGTCCATTTATTTCCATGCCAGGCAATATGCACATCTGTAATGATTGTATGCAAAAGAGTTTCGATGCTCTCAGCAATAATCCTTTATCATTTTTAGATTTAAGCAAGATGCCTAACATTAACCTATCACAGTTTATGCCATTTGATGATATTCCAAAATCTCAGAAGGTTAAAAAGAAAAAGCAAAAGGAAAAAAAGGAAGAAATTCCACTTACTATGGAAAACATTCCTGCTCCACACAAGATCAAAGCAATGCTTGACGAATATGTAATCGGTCAGGACTACGCAAAAAAATGTATCTCCGTAGCTGTTTATAACCACTACAAACGAGTTATAACAAATACTATGGACGACATCGAAATTGAAAAGTCAAATATGCTTATGCTTGGACCAACCGGATGCGGAAAAACATATTTGGTAAAAACTGTAGCTAAACTTTTGAATGTGCCACTTGCAATCACTGATGCTACTACCCTTACAGAAGCTGGATACATAGGCGATGACGTAGAAAGTATCCTATCAAAGCTTTTGGCAGTAGCTGACAATGATGTGGAAAAAGCAGAGCGCGGTATCGTATTCATTGACGAAATCGACAAGATAGCTAAGAAAAAAGAAACTCACAGCAGAGATGTAAGTGGAGAATCAGTACAGCAAGGTTTGCTTAAAATATTAGAAGGAGCCGAGGTGGAAGTACCTGTTGGCTCAGGCAGCAAAAATGCTATGACTCCTATTACTACAATGAACACTAAGAACATACTATTTATCTGTGGTGGTGCATTTCCAGAGATAGAGAAAATTATCGCAGCGAGACTTAACAAGCAGTCAGCCATTGGTTTTAACGCCGATTTAAAAGACAAACACAAGGATAATATGAACATTATCAAGGAGGTTACAAACGAAGATCTTCGGGATTTTGGTATGATTCCTGAATTTATAGGAAGACTTCCAGTACTCTTCGCTTTAGATGCACTTGATAAGGATATGTATATTAAAATTCTTAAAGAGCCAAAAAATGCAATCCTGAAGCAGTACAAGAAACTCCTTGCCCTTGACGAGGTTGATCTTCAATTTGACGACAGCGCATACGAAGCTATCGCAGAGCTTGCTATGGAGAAAAAGACTGGCGCCAGAGCGCTTCGTGCAATTATAGAGAAATTTATGCTTGATATCATGTACCAAATCCCAAGAGATGATAGCATTGGTAGAGTTACAATTACCGGCGATTACATTAAGGGTACTGGTTCACCAATTATAGAGTTAAGAGGAACATTTTAAATATTATTTCGGGGAGGTTCTATATAATGAGAACTGCTATTATCGCCCACCGTGGAGCTTCCAAATTGGCAGGTACTGACAATACCATAGAAAGCTTTTCACTAGCCATCTCTCTTGGGGCAGATTACGTAGAGATGGACGTAAGGCAAACCAAAGATAAGAAGCTTATCGTGTTTCACGATGACGTTATAGATAATACACCAATTAAATTTTTAACATACGATGAATTAAATAAAAAAGTCAGCGAGAAAAATTATTCTGTTCCTTTATTCGAAGATGTTTTAAAGCTATGCCAAGGCAAGATAAAATTAGACATCGAATTAAAAGAAACTGGATATGAATTTAAGGTTCTATCTCTGGTGAAAAAATATTTTTCTTATGACGGATTTATGATAAAATCTTTCTTAGACACAGCGGTAAAGAAAGTAGAACTTTTAGATAAAAAGGTTAATACCGGACTTTTACTAGGATATAAAAAGGCGGATGTAAAAAGACGTGTCAATGAATTTCTCCCTAAGAGAAGACTAAAGCTCTTAGACGTTGATTTTGTTTCACCACACTACAAATTAGTCACATGGGATTATATGCTTCGTATGAGACTTATGAAGAAAAAGGTTTATGTATGGACAGTAAATGACCAAACAATTATGAAGAAACTTCTAAAAAAGAATGTTGATGGAATCATTACTGATTCCCCTGACCTTGCAATCTCAATAAGAGATGAATACTACAACAGAAAGGGCCACTAGTGGTTAAGGTATATTTATGAATTATAAAATAGGTTTTATTGGTTGTGGTAATATGGCTTCTGCTATTATTCAAGGAATTACCAAGAAAACAGACATTAAAAACAGTCAAATTATTGTTTCCGACGCTTCAGAAGCTGCTATCTCAAAAGCCTATGAAGATTTAGGAGTAGATGCAACCAGAAGCAACACAAGAGTTGTTTCTGAATGTGAAGTTTTATTCCTATCTGTTAAACCACAGTTTTATGAGACAGTTTTAAATGAAATTAAAGATATAGTATCTAAGGATCAAATCATTGTTACCATCGCACCTGGAAAAACCATTTCTTGGTTAGAATCTATCCTGGGAAATGATGTGAAGCTTATCAGAACCATGCCTAACACACCTGCTCTTGTGGGAGAAGGTGTAACCGGTGTTTGCAAGAACGCGAACGTAAATGATGATGATTTTTCTTACGTAATGAATTTACTTTCAAGTTTTGGTGTGGCAGAGGCAATTCCTGAATCACTTATGGATGTTTGCGTTTCTGTAAGCGGAAGCTCTCCTGCTTACGTTTTCATGTTTATTGAAGCAATGGCTGACGCAGCCGTTGCCGACGGCATGCCTAGAGATAAAGCTTACAAATTTGCAGCACAGGCAGTACTTGGAAGCGCCAAGATGGTTTTAGAAACGGGAAAGCATCCTGGAGAGCTTAAAGATATGGTTTGCTCCCCTGGCGGAACTACCATCGAAGCTGTTCGTGTCCTTGAGGATAAAGGATTTAGAAGCGCTGTTATCGAGGCTATGAAGGCTTGCACAGCTAAAGCTAAGGGACTGTAAATAACATTATAAGAAGTTGAAAAGTCGACTAACCCTGACATTATGCTCGGGGTTAGTCTTTTTTACACGAATATTATAAAAATCATCACGACGAAGTGTGTTTCAAGCATCCCTTATCAACCCGAACCGAAGTATTAAAAAACCTGCACATACAAATTGTATATGCAGGTCTGAAAACTTTTGCTCTAACTTCTTATAATGTTATTTATATGAAATTATAATGCGAATGATCCTTCCTCGCCATCAGCTGTGAAGTAAACCATTCCTGTCTCTGGCTGATAGTATACGTTTAAAGTCTTGATTGACTTCTTACCACTTACCTCTACTGCCTTAGCTACGATATCAGCTGTGTTAACCTGTCCGTTAGCATACTCGATGATAACTGTCTCAGTTGCCTTCTTAGCTGGAGCCTTCTTTGCTGGTGCTTTCTTTGCTGGCTCTGCCTTCTTAGCTGGTGCCTTTGTAGCTGCTGCCTTAGTCTCTGTCTTCTTCTCAGTTGCCTTTGGAGCTGCTGCCTTCTTTGCAGGTGCCTTCTTAGCTACTTCCTTAGTTTCAGCCTTAGCCTCTACCTTCTTCTCCTCTGTCTTCTTCTCTGCTGCCTTTGGAGCTGCCTTCTTTGCAGGTGCCTTCTTAGCTGGTGCCTTAGTCTCTGCCTTCTTAGCCTCTGCTGCCTTAGCTGCCTCTACCTTAGCCATAGTTGAATCAACTGTTGCCTTCTTAACTGCCATTGTTACTACCTCCATAAAAGTAAAATAATTGTTCTATATGTTCACCAATGATGTCTTTTTCTTTTTCGCTAGGTTTGATGATACCCCTTTTTTCTAGGTTTTGCAAGGATTTTCGACATTTTCTTAAGTATTTACCAATGGATTATGATAAAGTTCAAAAAAAAAATACATTTTGCACAAAAGATTTTCCTCTTAGTGCAAAATGTATTTTAGCTTCTATGCCTCTGTTTAAAACTTATGTACTTAGGTAAATCTCTGCATAAGTTTGTTATTTCAAATCCGTAGATATCCATATCCTCTCGTTCTTCTTTACGAACAAGGATGCCTGTAAGATTCAGTTCATATCCATTCTCTTCGTAGATGAGATTAGCTCTATCACCAATATTAAATCCTAATTCCCTAGTTCTATCTGCAATACCAAATCCAGTGGCACTTACATCTTTAATCATGACCTTCTGAGAACCACGACCTACCATCTTTAGGGTTCCAATATTGGATACTGGCACTCTAAAGCTACCTCTTCTATTATGTCTTATACCCTCACAGGAAACTTGAAGCACATATTCATTTTTGTAATTAACTACTCTAGCCTGCTTCCACAGATATGGAACATTCTCATCCAGCATACATTCTAGCTGAACCTTAACATTGTCAAAATTAAGTCTCTGGGGGGATTCAAAATCAATACCAATAATGGCTACAGCATCATTAAGTACTTTCTTGATGTAGCCTTCTAGTCTCATCTCATTGTCTGCGGTGCTGACTAAGAGAGTTATGCGGCATTCTGCCTCTAATTCGGATAATCTTATTCCCACAAGTAATCCTCCGTAATACATTTATATGGTTTGATTTTAAATGATTTTGTGCATTTTTTCAATGTATTTCGACAGTAACAGAAAAAATGGTAGCGCTTTAAAGCGCTACCATATCCATAATTATATCATAGTTCAAAATTAATTTGAAAACGGAGTTCCTGGTTCTACAGTACCATCATAAACAAGACCTGATTTTGGATATTCAGACGTATTTTTATCTACATCCATATTTTCAACTTCTTCATGAGTCAGTATCATATAATCTGGTATTTTCTCCCAATCAGAACTAGAATAGTATCCTCTCTCAAAATAAGCATTATGACCATACCAAGCATCATATTCGCTAATATACTCAAATGCAACATCTTGAGTTACTGTTTCTCCATCCTCATTAACATAAGTCATGTCCCTTACAATAATTGTAGACTCTGGATATTCCTCAAAGGTTGCACCTGGTTCTATACAATTAAATACATTAACATATCTTCCATCAACCCACACTTCAGATGCATATTTTAAATATACATAATCATTATAAGTTTGTGTGTAAACATAAGTATATGCCAAGCCATAATCAAAACCACCTTCAGCAGCTACTTTTAACCATGCCCCTGAGGTACCTTTAGCTTCATTCTTTATAGTATCCTTAAATGTATCTCCTGTAATCATATCACGATACACTGCCAGTTCTTCCTCTGATTTAGTACCTATCTCAAGTATCTTAGCTCTTCTTTCTTCTACACTTTTAGTAGAATAATCATTTGCAGAACCATCATAGGTGTACAGTGTACCTATACATCTTGTATATACTGGGTCTGAGCTTCCCTCTCCTGCACCACCGTACATCTCTGTACGACCATCATATGTAACATCAATCATCCAGTGCATTGAGCCGTTTGCTTTAATTATACAATCTGGTTCTAATATTGTTGCAACACTGGCCATAGCATTAGGAAAGCTCAAAGAATCCGCTGTTACCGGGTATGAATAAAACAATAGTGATCTCTCTATTGTATTTTCATACATACTGTAGTGATCATTCAAGCCTAACTCTGGATATGGTGATGTGGCAAGTAATGGATATGGTCTATCCTCATTAGGCTTAGAGGTATCCTGCAAACCTTTTGGATAAACAGACAAATTCCTAAGTGCACTCTGTGCGTTATTTAAATTTGTAAACAAGTCCTTAGTTGGATCTGTATGATATTCAACAAGATAATAATCAACTGGCATTACTGGCTCACATTTCACAGTAACTGATGTATCTGTATATACAGGATTATTATATGTATAGCCACCATCAACTCGATACTCTATGTGAAATGCTCTATCCGCTTGTTGTAATACGAAATCTCCGCCATCTGTTCCATAATTTTCTAATTCGAAGAAATATCCGCCATTAACTCTTCCAGTTTCCTTATCCTCATATTGAACATCAATAAACCTTCTGCCAACAGGCTTTAGCATAGACATTGCATCAACATTTGAAGCTCTCGTTTCATCATAATACTTACTTTCCTTATCAATAAATCTAACATAATTAGGATTTGGATTATCAGTTTTAACAAAATACATATTGTTAAATGGCGCATTAAGAGGAATTATCTCATAGAAATAATCAGTAACATCAATATAATCTGCATCACTTGTATCACCTGTAGTTCCTGTGTTTTGCTCCACAAATGGATTTACTGGAATCTGATCAGCAGACTTATATACAAAACCTGTAGTTGTTCTAGACCTAACTCCCTCAACATCTCCAGGAGCACCCGAATTCTTATCCACAAGGACAATCTGTATTGCTTCTAGTCGTTTGCCATAGCCCGCTGTTCCTGATGGTTCACCATTTTTAACCCAGCCAAGCCATCCATAGGATTGAGCATGCACTCTATAGTACACATCATAGTATTTTGCAATCTCTCCAGTAAGATAAATCTGAATTGATTCTAGACGCTTTGCCTGTCCACTAGTTCCAGACATGGCACCATCAGAAACCCATCCTTGCCAACCATAAGTCTGTACATGTGTACGATAAGTAATTCCTCCATTATACTGCTTATTTGTAAGCTTTATATTAATTCCCTCAAGACGCTTTGATAAGCCACTTGTTCCAGATACTTTTCCATTATTCTTCCATCCCTGCCAACCAAATGTTTGAACATGGGTTTTATATATAACATTAGTTTTGTTTGCCCCGGACACATTCTCATCCGAAGCCCCTGTTTTACTAATATATGCCTTATCATTTGTAGCTTTTATACCCTTATACTCATTAGGAAGTGTTTCACCCTTAGAAACTACAACCACTTGTATACCCTCAAGCCTCTTAGCAAGACCAGCGGTTCCTGCAGCCTGACCATTCTTTGCCCAGGATAACCAGCCGTAGGTTTGGGCATGCACTCTATAATATACATCATACTTACTTGCATCTGCTCCTGTAAGCTGAATTTTTATAGCCTCAAGGCGTTTTGCTTCCCCTTCAGTTCCGTTCATTTCACCATTAGATGACCAAGGCAACCAACCATAAGTCTGACAGTGAGTAGTGTATTGTATACCAAGATTAGCATCACCTTCAACAATTATTTCAATACCCTCTAAACGCTTTGCCTTACCACTAGTTCCAGACATATCACCATCTTTTTTCCACGTGCTGGTTTTACCAGCTTCTCCCTCCCAGCCAAATGTTTGGATATGGGTACGATAGTTTACGCTCACATCATTTGCTGCTTTTGCAATTTTTGCCGGAACATGTGCAAGGGTTGACATAATAACTGCAAATGCAATCAACAATGTAAGTATTCTTTTTCCTGTTGCCCTCATAATCGTCCTCCTCGTATTATCATATTAATGCAATTTTATAACAACAAAATATTAATTTCAATCATAGACTTTAAATGCCTGCAGAATGTCATATTATAACATATAAACACAAAGTACTTTTAGTGTAGTTAATGCCTTGTTGAATAATTTGGGACAAATGCAAAAACAAATGCTATGCACTTTCTTGTGCATAGCATTATCTTTTTTTCTTCATAGCAGCAATCAGTTGTTTCAATGCTACTATTTCATCATCTGACAATCCAGATAAATCTATATCATTTTTTCTATTTACGCCAAGCAAATAATCTGTAGTAACATTAAAAATATTTGAAATTTCAATTAGCACTTCATAAGAAGGTAATCTAATTCCATTTTCATAAGCACTAACTACTGATTTTGTTAGTCCTAATTTTTTTGATAACTGTGCTTGTGTGTATTCATTTCTAGTTCTTAATAACTTTAAAGTGTTTCCAAAGTCAACCATATCAAAACCTCCTTACTCCAACATACTACTATAGAATGTGTTTTTATTTGGTGGATTATGTATTCTATTAGTTGACTTAAAATAAAAAAATTGATATTATTTCTATAAATTACACAAGAGAGGGGGAAATCAAATGTACTTTATAGGACCATTGATAGGTGGATTGATAATGTATGCCATTATTTCTGCTTTAGTAAAAGCTCCTGGTTCAAGTCTACAATCAAAATTTGTTCAACTTGGAACTCTAAAAGGAAAAACTTACTCAGAAATAGTGAGTGCAGTAGGAAATCCATCTTCAACATCAGCAACAGTAGGTACGGATGGTAAGCCAGTTAAAATCAAACAATGGATGGCTACTGGATATCACATTGTACTATTGTTTGATGAAAACGACATTTGCTTAGGTGTAAGCAGCGAAACAAAAGTATAGAATATCATTGGAGGTTAAAATGAAAAGAAAATCTATATTGTCATTGATTATTTTAGTAATACTATTTAGTTTATCAGCATGCGGAAAAGACAAAGAAAAAGAAGTTGCTGACACATATTCTGAGGATTTTGATAAACTATATTCAGACATTGGAGAATTAAAAACTCATAGTGATACCGTAACTGGAATAGTTACTTTCACATGGGAAGAAGCTGGTCCTGACAGAACAAAAGGTGTATTAAGTAATCTCATTGCTTTTGATACTAGCTCTCCAGAAACCAGTATGGCTTATTGTGATATTGGAGCATTCATCGAAGGAAATACCACAATTGATTATAATTTTGGAGAATTCACTCCTGCTGATAAAGAAAAAGTAGATGCTATTATAATCGAATATCAAACTTCATATAATGAATTAAGTACATTAGATGCATCTATATTAACAGAATTAAAAGAGTTCAAAAACAAACATAATGAAAAACACCCAGAAGGAGTTGCTGCATTAACTGAATACTACACAGAGACCAGTTCTTATGCAAGTCTAGCACTAAATCCAACTGGTAGCTTAATGGATTATATGGATAATGTATCCACATTCAAAACATCTATTGATAGTCTAAAGAAGACAGCCGATTTAGCAAAATAACACTAAAAGCAGCAGGGTTAACCCTGCTGCTTTTAGTTCTGCTTTATGTTTATAACAAGAGTTAGATAATGCAAAATATTGCATTATCTTGTTGAAAAAAACACTTTTCTTCCACTTTCCCTTATGGTTTTAGGCACAAAAAAGGGAACAGGTATCTCTACCTATTCCCTAAAACTTATAATTCTATGCGATTTTTAATTAACCAAAGTATCTCTTATGAAGTCCCTCAAATGCCTTACCATGTCTAGCCTCATCCCTTGCCATCTCATGGACTGTGTCATGGATTGCGTCAAGGTCAAGTGCCTTAGCACGCTTTGCAAGATCGAACTTTCCTAAAGTTGCTCCATTCTCAGCTTCGATTCTCATCTCAAGATTCTTCTTAGTTGAGTCAGTTACAACCTCTCCTAAAAGCTCTGCAAATTTAGCTGCATGCTCTGCTTCCTCGTAAGCTGCCTTCTCCCAGTAGAGACCGATCTCTGGGTATCCCTCTCTATGTGCTACTCTAGCCATAGCAAGGTACATACCTACTTCTGTACACTCTCCCATGAAGTTAGCTCTTAAATCTTCCATAATATCTTCTGGTGCGCCCTGTGCTACGCCTACAACGTGCTCTGCTGCCCAAACTCTCTCAGCTGCCTGCTCTACAAACTTCTCAGCTGGTACATTACACTGTGGGCATCTCTCTGGTGCCGCATCTCCCTCATGAACATATCCACATACGCTACATACAAACTTACTCATAATCTTATCTCCTTTCAATGTGAAAAAATATTTATCTAACAGTATGATTCGTATTTTTAATAATGATAATCATTACTGTTTTGCTCTGAACTTAATATAACACAAGGTTTTATATATGTCAACATCTTTTTGATAATTTTTTTCAAAATGAATTAAGTAAAAAATATACAGGGAATTAACCCTGCATATTTTCAACTATTTCCTTTAAGTTCATTCCGTTTGAACCTTTAATCAAAACTATATCCTCTGGATTCATAACTGACATAAGATATAAAGCTACCTCTCCATTATCCTTGAAAGAATAACACTTTATCTTAGAATCAGAGTCCTGAACCGCCTTGACAAATTGCTGAGACAGTTCTCCAACCACAACTAACTCATCTATATCCTTCGTAGCCAAATGTTTTCCAACTTCATAATGGAACTGTTCGCTGTTATCTCCTAGCTCAAACATATCTCCTAGAACAGCGATTTTTTTACCTCCGCTTTGGAGATCTGCCAGAACATTTATGCTTGCTTTCATAGAATCTGGACTTGCGTTGTAGGTATCATCAATTATGGTATATTTTCCAGGTATGCTGATAAGCTTCTGTCTCATACCATTAAATTCTTTATACCCTTGCACCGCCTTATTTAAATCTAATCCCATATAGTAGCTTATAGCTAAGCCTGCCAACGAATTGCCAACATTGTGTATTCCTAAAGCATTTAATTCTACTGGTATTCTTACATCTTTACATACGAAATCGTAGTAATATTTGTAATTTTCCTGTCTAATATTTTCTGCTCTATAGTCACACCAGTCTGCTGTTCCATAAAACTGAACCTTTTCATTCATCTGTCCTCTAAGCTCAGCCAACATCGGATCATCACCATTTAACAAAACCAATCCATCCGGGTTCATATGTGTAGTTATAGAAAGTTTTTCTTTTCTAGTATTCTCAATGGTTCCAAAATTCTCCATATGAGCTAATCCTATAACAGTAACAACGCATATGTCAGGTTTTGATATGTCCGAAAGAACCTCCATCTCACCTGGCTTACTAATTCCATGCTCAAGAACTGCTACCTTATGTTTTCTGTTAATTCTGTCCACACATATAGGAAGTCCTTCTTGAGAATTATAATTTTGCTCTGTCTGATAGGTATTAATATTACACTCTAAAGCCGCAGCTATCATTTCTCTGGTGGTCGTCTTTCCCACACTACCAGTTACACCGATGACTGGTATACGACTTATTCTATTCTCTCTAATATACTTTGCCAAAGCCTGATGGGCTTTTAACACGTCGCTTACGTAAATATATGGTTTCTCAGAAATTACTATTCCTGTATGCTGAGATGTGAATGTTGCAGCACCTATTTCCAATGCGCTTTCTATAAATCTATGTGCATCCACATTATTTCCCACAAAGGGAACAAACAAATCTCCCTCTTTAATTAATCTAGAGTTTGTGCACACATCTTTAATTTGAACATTTTCGTCACCACTAAGGAGTACTCCTCCCGTGGCCTCTAAAACATCCTTTATGGTTATGTCAAACATATCTATCTCCTTTTACTACATCAACTTCATTCTTAAGGTTAGTTATATGGTGTACACTATAGCCTTTGCCAGCTTATTAGCAGTATCTTCATCAATAAGCTCGCAGATAATTGCAAGAGCAAAATCTATAGCGGTTCCAACTCCCCTACTTGTAATTATATTCTCATCTATAACAACTGGTTCATATTTTACAATAGCATCTACAAGCCCATCTTCCATTCCTGGATAGCAGGTTGCATACTTCCCCTTTAAAAGTCCCATCTTACCAAATATGGTAGGTGCCGCACATATTGCAGCTATATACTTACCTCTGTTATTATATGTCTTAATCATGGTTTCAAGACCAAGGTGAGCAGCTAAATTGGTTGTTCCTGGCATTCCACCAGGAAGAATCAGCATATCCACATCGTCATCAGCCTTATCAAACACCTTATCCATCTTTACAGTTATTCCATGGGCTCCCTTAACCTCTTTTATACCTGTAACAGAAACCATATCAACTTCAATTTTTGCTCTTCTTAATAAGTCCACAACAGTGAGCGCTTCAACCTCCTCAAAGCCTGTTGCAAAATACATATTAACTTTACTCATATTATCCTCCCAGTATTATTAATATTTAACCTTCGCGTATTTTATATAGATTCATTCTTTTATAAATTTTCCTTTTTAATCCATACAGAAGTAGTATATAATATATAGGTAAAATATTCAATTTATTATTTCATTTTAAATGGCTAAGGAGTAAATATTATGGAAATAGAAAGAAAATTTTTAATTAATATAGATGCTTTTGATCTATCAAAACATGATTATGTAGAAATCCAACAGGCATATATATCAACTTCACCTGTCATCAGAGTGCGAAAGAAAGCTTCTTTCTTTGCCAAAGGCAATGAAAACACTGTTCAAGAATACATCTTAACTGTAAAATCAAAGGGTATGTTAAGTCGTCAGGAATTTGAACTTGAGCTTACCAGCAATGACTACAATAACCTTCTTGCCAAAGCAGAAGGAAATGTTATTACCAAGAGACGTTACATCATTCCACTAGAGAACGGTTTAATTCTTGAGTTAGACTTTTTCAAGGATTTATTCCAGGGTCTAGTTATGGGAGAAATCGAATTTCCTGATGAAGATACAGCAAAAAAATATAACCTCCCTGATTTTATTATAAGAGAGGTTACATTTGATAAACGTTATCACAATAGTAATATGAGCACTATGCCACAAGAAGAAATATCAGACTTGATTGTCCTTTCTCATTGATACCATAGCATTGGTCATAAAATGAATAGAGACAAATACTGTTACCATACTTACTAGCATAGGACTGATAAGCCCCATGGCTATATTAAAGTTTGTTATAAGCATACCTAAGGACATACCATAGAAGCAAATCATATATACTTGACCATAGGATAGACCTAACTCAAGTTGCTTATTCATAGAGTTGTATAATATGGATAAAATCAATGCATAAAAGCCATACTTTAAGAAAAATAGCAGTGACATTATCAGGTAACACAAGAACAGCGACACATATATAGCAGGGATAAGCCCAACTAAACTTTCATTTGAAAAGCCTGGATTTATCACCTGTTCTAAAGGAACTATTGAATCCATCCATATTTCCCCACCTATTACAGTGGATAATCTTAAATTTTTGCTTCCAACAGCAATGTAGGTTGCATCTAAATTAAGTTCTTTATCTGGAACAGTATAATAGGTTGAATCTAGTAAAATTATTGTCCCATCAGCCGCCATTTTAAAAGGCTCCTCTATGGTGAAATTTTCTCCATCATAGGTAATCGGTGCCATAGTCTCGGAAAAAAGTTTATCCAATCCGCCAACCCCTGCAATTATTGCTGCTGTTGGCATCACATAGGTAACCAACCCCAAAACCAAAACTACTACTGTCACAAAAAGTACAGAGCGACCAGCCCTTAGCTCTATTAATTCTTTATATTTTGATGGTTTAAACAATCCATACCAGATTTGTTCTGAAAATGTCATCTCAGTAATTACTCCTTCATTATAAATCCTTCTTTAGGAATCTTTATCGTTACTATGGTTCCCTTCTCAGGCTTAGTTTTAATCTCAACAGTTCCTTTACATCCATTTTTAATTCTCTTCTTAATGGATTTAAAGGATTGCTTTCCTGCAAATCTTTTATCTGGACCTATTCCTTTTCCATTATCCACAATCTGTATTGCAAAGCAGTCTAATCGCTCATAGCTCCTAAATACTATTCTGCTACCTGACTCCGCCTTTAATGCCCCCATCAGCACTGCATTTTCCACAAGTGGCTCAATTGTATTAAATGGAACCATAAAAGATGTTACCTTATCTTCAACAGTTATTTCAAGATCAGGATTTTTTCTTTTCTGAATTCCCAGGAAAGCCTTAATATACTCAAGTTCCTGTGAAAATGGCACCAAATCTTTTTCATTGATAGCCATAATATTGTATTTCATATACATTGATGTATCGTACACCAATCTACTATTTTCTCTATCTTCGTCTTTAAGAGCATTTACAGCAATATTCATTCCACTATAGATAAGAGATGTATTAATGTTCTTAACCACATCATCTCTTTCGTGCTCTACATGGCTTATAGCCTGCTCCTTCTCCTTGTTCATCTCCTTTATAATGCTCTTTTGAGTTGCAACAACCAAAAGAATAAGGAAAATATAAACTCCCGTCTGAAGGGCAACTCCATCATAAGGCAGATAGAAATCAAAGAAGGATAGTACTCCTTCTGCCACACAAGCTACTGTAAGCACTAGATTAGCAAATAAATTACTATATATTGTCTTATCTGAATATGTGTCGGCTGCCAAATACATAATACCTGACAACAACACAAGGCCTATGGTAATCAGAATCTTAGTAAAGGTCTCATAGGTTGCAAAATCACATACTTTCATAAACTGGAACACAAGACCAGTCAAAAAGTTCACTGCGTACACATACATTGCAATCTCAAATATTTTAGCAA
Source organism: Lachnospiraceae bacterium (assembly GCA_015057445.1). Lineage (GTDB taxonomy): Bacteria > Bacillota > Clostridia > Lachnospirales > Lachnospiraceae > Coprococcus_C. The sequence goes on from SVEI01000005.1 coordinate 35,519, forward strand.
ATCTTCGTTTAACCGCAAAACATCTTTGATGCATTATATAAATAATTGGCATTAGAAGTAATATGATTATATTTGTCATATATACTCCAAATACATTACCTATAAACAATTCAATAATAGGATTTGATGATATACACCAAAGGGCGGTTAAAAGTATAAAACCAAATGCAAATATAGATTTTCTCTTATCTACATTTACATTCTTCATAAATATCAATGAAATACCAAGAAGAATTGTAACAATAATAAGAGTAATGGCAATAACAAAACCTACGCCATTTTCTTTAATTATGTTGGCTATAGCATCTCCCTTAGTACCATAATATATACTTCCTATATTTCCACTATATTTATCATAAGCAGAAGCAATATATATGGACACTACATCCCCAGGCTTGGCAGATCCGATATTAATAATGTTCTGACATGGAACTGCATTACTCATATATTCCTGGTTGTTGAGAACACCATTTGAGTACACTTTCTCCTGTCCTATGGTTACAACCACATTTTGAAACTGTGTCTCAAATAAAAGCACTGATGTCTCCGAAACCTCATCTGGCACCTTATGCATGATAAGAATAACCTCTCCTGGATTTGCATCTATATTGACAGGTAAATCAATGAGCTGGTCATCTTCTCCACGATAATCCCTAAGTATCCAATTGGAATTAAAATCATTAATCTGAGCCCCAGTTATCTTATTCTCATTCATAGGTGAAAACTTGGTGGCAAATAAAACCGCAGACCCCACCGCCAATAAAATAGCTGCTATAACAAGTAAATTAAGTTGTTTTAACTTTCGTTCATTCATTATATCACTCCAAAATGTTTCATAGCCTTATATATTCCATCATTTTCCACGGTATCTGTTCTATAAGAAGCTACCTTTGCAACTTCATCAGAACACACACCCATAGCAATGCTGTTTGGTACATATTTTAACATTTCTAAGTCATTATTACTATCACCAAATACAAAAACATTTTCTATAGGTACATTGTAGTAATCCATAAGGTACTTTATACCTGTTGCCTTAGAATATCCATGTGGAACAAGCTCCATAAATGATTCGCTTCTTATAATACACTGAAAATCACCACTTACCTGTTTCTTAAAATCATCCAAATCAGGATTATCTGCACCGTGCCAAACCGCCAGCTTATCAAAGACAAATTCACCAGAGTGAATATCATCTATAACCTTCACTCCCATGCTTATAAAATAATCTAGAATTTTCCTATGTTCACCACCTGATATAGTACCATCAAATGCCACATGATTTTTGTGTTCAAATATGCCTTTGTAACCATATTTTCTGCAGAGTTCAGCTAATTTTACAGACTTTTCTTTGCTATACGGAACATATAATATTTCCTTGCCATCTGCATATATATTAGTTCCACAGCCACATACAAAGCCGTCAAAACCAGGCTTACGAATATAATCATCCACTGTTACATATACTCTACCGGTGTTAATAAAGCACTTATGTCCTTGTTCTCTGGCTTTAGCAATAGCCGCCTTAGTACTTTCTGGATAATATTTTCTATCATCGTCAGTTATGAGAGTTCCGTCAATGTCAAAGAACAAAAGCTTCATTTTTTGATTATTCATATATACTCCTATAGCATAGATTTTGCAATGTGAATTTTCAGCTATACTGAAACAAAATCCAACATATACGCTAGATTATCAAGCGTAATTACATCTGCTTCATAAGGTTAATCATCTCGATAGCGCCAAGAGCACAGTCATAACCCTTATTACCAGCCTTTGTACCTGCTCTCTCAATAGCCTGCTCAATATTTTCAGTAGTAACAATGCCGAACATTACAGGAATCTCTGTCTCCATAGAAACAGCAGCAATTCCCTTTGAAACCTCGTTACATACATAATCGTAGTGGCTTGTAGCACCTCTAATAACTGTACCGAGACAGATAACTGCATCATACTTTCCTGACTTTGCCATCTTCTTAGCTGCAAGTGGAATTTCAAATGCACCTGGTACCCAAGCAAGAGTAATATCATCCTCGCTCACATTATGTCTTGTAAGACCATCCACAGCACCACCGATAAGCTTTGAAACGATGAACTCGTTAAATCTCGCTGCTACTATACCAATCTTTGCTCCTTCTACTACCATCTTTCCTTCTAATGTTTTCATAATTTTTTCCTCCTAATATATTATTTAATCTTCTATGTTGTTAAGGATATGTCCCATCTTTTCTTTCTTAGTTTTAAGATAGAATATGTCGTGTACTCCCGGTTCCATTTCGATTGGAACTCTCTCTACGATTTCCAAGTTATATCCTTTAAGACCATATACCTTAAGTGGGTTATTAGTCATAAGGCGAAGTTGCTTAATTCCAAGGTCTACAAGAATTTGTGTTCCTATTGTATAGTCTCTTGCGTCCTCAGGGAAGCCAAGCTCTAGATTTGCCTCTACTGTATCTCTACCATTATCCTGAAGCTGGTAGGCTCTAATCTTATTGATAAGACCTATACCACGGCCCTCTTGTCTCATATAAAGAAGCACACCGCGTCCCTCTTTAGCTATCATCTTCATAGCAGCATCATACTGCTGACCACAGTCACAGCGAGCTGAGCCTAAGGCATCTCCTGTAAGACATTCGGAATGTACTCTACAAAGTACAGGTGCACCATCTGTTATATCTCCCTTAACAAGAGCTACATGATGCTCTCCATTAAGCTTATTGATATATCCATGTATTGTGAACTCTCCATATCTAGTTGGCATTTTAGCCTTAGCAACACACTCTACAAAAACTTCGTGTTCCTTACGATATTGTACTAACTTTTCTATGGTTGAAATTTTAAGATTGTGTTTCTTTGCAAACTCTACTAGATCATCTAAACGAGCCATATTTCCATCGTCTCTCATAATCTCGCAACAAAGTCCTACAGGCTTAAGTCCAGCTAGCTTTACAAGATCTACTGTTGCCTCTGTATGTCCCTGTCTCTCAATTACTCCACCTGGTTTTGCTTCTAACGGAAACATATGACCTGGTCGTCTAAAATCAGATGGCTTTGCGTCATCCTCCACAAACTTTCTGGCGGTAATACCTCTCTCGTAAGCAGAGATTCCTGTAGTCGTATCCACATGATCCACAGACACAGAAAATGCTGTACAATGATTATCAGTATTAGTTATGCACATCTGTGGAAGATTAAGTCTATCTGTGTATTCTGGAGCCATAGGCATACAGATAAGTCCCTTTGCGTAGCTTGCCATAAAGTTTACATTTTCTGTTGTGGCAAACTCTGCGGCACATATTACATCGCCCTCGTTTTCTCTGTCCTCATCATCAAGAATTACAACTATCTTTCCCTGTCTTAAATCCTCAAGGATTTCTTCAATTGAGTTAAATTCTACTTTATTACTCATCTAGTATTATTCCTCCTGTTAGTATTATATCTAATTTTAGTTTACATAAATCCATTTTTCATAAGAAAATCCGCATCAATGTTTGATTTACCTGCCTGGCCATGTCTGGCATTTCTAGTATGACTCAAACTAGTTTCATTTGTATCCACCACAGCAGCTGATGCACTTCCATTTAGCCCAAGTAGTTTTTCCACATACTTTCCTATAACATCATTCTCCAGGTTAACTGTGTCTCCTGGCTTCTTCATTAGCAAAGTGGTCTCTCCTGCTGTATGTGGGATTATGGACACCTTAAAGCAAGTATCATCCACATAAGCCACAGTAAGACTGATGCCGTCTATAGCTATGGAGCCCTTCTCTATAATATACTTCAATATACTTGCCGGTGAATCTATAGTTACCCAAACTGCATTATCTTCTCTCACAAAACTTCTTATGGTTCCACAGCCATCTATATGACCTGATACAATGTGCCCTCCGAAGCGACCATTTGCAGCCATAGCTCTCTCTAGATTAACCTTACTGCCTGTACTAAGCTCCCCCAGTGATGATCTTCTCATAGTTTCAGCCATTACATCTGCAGTAAATGTATTACCACTAATGGTAGTTGCAGTTAGACACACTCCATTCACTGCTATACTATCACCTATATTTGAATCCTTTGTGACCACCGAACCTTGTATTGTGAGAGTTGCAGATTTTGCACCTCTTTTTATGCTTTTTATCTCACCGATTTCTTCAATAATTCCGGTAAACATATTTGTTTCCTTTCTAATAACATATCCGTTCTCATATTATGCTGTTTGTATTTTCTAATCCTATATCACTCTTTGAATAATAGTAGAATACTGCATATATAAGATTATATTTTAAATCATTTCTCTTAGAATCACTTTTCCTCTAACTGATCCATAAGTTCTTGAATATACAACATTCCACATTGCTCTCTTAGGGATATTTTAAGTCTTACCAATTTATCCAGCTTTGTGAAAATATATTTTTGGTCTCCTGTGGCTACCACTGATATTTCATCATCTTCATTGGTTCCACCTATGTGCCACTGTCCATCAGCCTCATAGCAAAATGTTGTAAATGGAGCGCCTGTATTTTCGCCAACCACCACATTTATCTTACTAAGAACATCATCATCCCAGTTTTTGTAAAACTCTTCTTTATCAAATATTGTCTCTGAAAGTCTTATCCTATTTTTGCTAAGATATTTTACTAGGATATCATCAAAGATTTTCTCAACTGACTTTAGGTCAAATAGTTTAGCTAGATTCGGAGTGTCTACACCTTCACCTTCCACAGGAGTAAGAGCATCCTTTCCTCCTAGTATTTTAGGAGCAACATACATATGAACCTCACTAACTATATCTTGCATTAGGGCACTATAATTCAGAGTTCCTCCACCTTCTAGAAGTATGCTATCTATTTTTCTCTTACCAAGCTCTATCATTAGTTCCTTAAGATTTAACACGCCATCAATTAATCCAACCTGTATAACTGTGATACCTGCTTGCTCAAGAGTCTTTATCTTGTCAGGGTTATCATTCTGCTGCTTATTAGCAGTGGCTACAATTGTAGGCACATCTCCCGCTGTTTTTACAATGTTTGTGTCCATAGAAATTCGAAGATGGGTATCGCATATTATTCTTATAGGATTTCTTCCACCCTCTATACGGCATGTAAGCTGTGGATTGTCCGCAAGTACAGTTCCTATACCAACCATTATACCCACATATTCATTGCGACTTTCCTGAACCTTCTGACGAGATACCTCATTGGTTATCCATTTGCTCTCACCAGTATAAGCAGCTATCTTTCCATCCATGGTCATGGCATACTTCATTACCACATAAGGAGTTTTAGTTGTAATATAGTGAAAAAATGGTCTGTTAATATCATCGCACTCGTCCTTTAACACATGGGTTGTAACCTTTATTCCATGGCTTCTAAGGTATTCATAGCCCTTTCCACTTACCACTTCATTTGGATCATCTGAACCAACATACACATGCTTTATTCCATGCTCCACAATAGCCTCCACACAAGGTGGTTGCTTTCCCGTATGGCAGCATGGTTCTAAAGTCACATACATATCTGCACCACTAGCATCTTCAGTAAGATTTGCAAATGCATGTCTCTCTGCATGAAGCTCACCATATCTGGCGTGGTAGCCTTCACCGATAACTCTATCATCCTTCACTATTACTGCTCCCACCAAAGGATTAGGATTTACGGCGCCTATTCCCTTTTTGGCAAGCTCTATGGCTCTACGCATATATCTTTCCTGGTACATAGTATTCTCCTTTCAGCTAATTCTCCGGACGCCCAAAGGGAAGCCACCAAAGGGTTACGGCGACTGTAAGAGGTCACCTTCACCCCTTGTGGCATTCCCCTTGGGCTGATTATTCATATAAAAATCCACCCTGATAGTTCTTCAGGGTGGATTGTATCTCATACATATAGTTGCTCATACATAATTCCAGTTCACGCTAATGATACTTTCTCAAAATGTATGTTATGCATCTTTTTCTCACTTCTTCCATCCAGACTATACTGTCGGCACCAGAGTCGCACTGGTTCATGCCTTACGGCTCGCGGGCTTATGCACTAAAGCAAACACCGCCGGTAGGGACTTTCACCCTGCCCTGAAGTTATATTTATTTTTCCGTATGTCATTATAACTTATTGTAGTGGATTATACAACTATATTTTTTGTAGCTCTTACTGGGGATACATTTTTTTACTGTCCCTAGAAATTCTCCGCAGTTATTACAACCTTACCATCCTCCACAGTAATCTTAACCTTATTGGTATCAATTCCTGCAGCTTCAAGCATATCCTGGTTAAGCTGCACTCGACCAGCCTTATCAAGGACAGAGAACTCCTCGTGAGCATCCTCTCCAAGCTCCATGCTCTCCATACTATCAATTTTTTCTCTGTACTGAGCCTTCATAATCTTCTCTGTACTAATCTTACCATCGGATATCATAACAACTCTATCCACCTTATTAGCAAGCTTCATATCATGAGTAACTATGATAATGGTAAGTCCTAGCTCTCGATTTAGTTCTCGGAACAAATCCTGAATCATATTTGATGTCTTGGTATCTACTGCACCAGTAGGTTCATCTGCAAGTAAGATTTCTGGTTCATTGGCCAATGCAACGGCTATGGCTATACGTTGCTGCTCACCACCGGACATCTGATGAGGGTAGGAATCCTTCTTGTGACTCATACCAACCATCTCTATAAGCTTTAGGGCCTTCTCACGTTTTTCTTTACCTTTTATTCCAGTAAAGTTCATAGCAAATTCTATATTCTCTAGAGAAGTCAAATACCCTAGCAGATTTCTACCGCTTTTCTGCCATACGAATCCCACAGTTTTCTTGCGGTAAGCAACCATCTCTTTATCTGTCATCTCGGATAAGTTTTTACCTCCTACTGTAATCTTTCCAGCTGAAGGCTTTTCAAGACCACCAATTATATTCATAAGGGTACTTTTTCCACTACCACTTTTACCGATAACCGAAAGTAGCTCTCCTCTTTTTATCTCCATATCAAGACCTTGCAAGGCCATAACCTCTATGTCCTCTGTCTTAAATATCTTAACCAAGCTATCGCAGGAAATGAGTACGTCATCATTAGAAGTCTGATTAACTACAGGTTCACCATATCCAGTCATGGCATCTGACTCAACCTGACTTATTATATCTATTGTCTCTTTATCAATTAGACTATCCACATTAGTTCTCATATCTTCCAACAATCTCACCGTCCTCTACCTCGTAGACCACATCTCCCATCTCCATCAAGTTGGGATCATGAGTGGTCATTACAATGGTTATTCCTTCTTGTTCCACAAGTTTCTTGAAAAGATGCATAACCTTAAGTCCTGTCTCTGTATCAAGGGCTCCTGTAGGCTCATCTGCAAATATTATCTTAGGTCTGTGTGCTATTGCTCTTGCTATAGCCACACGCTGTTGCTCACCACCAGACATTTGACCTGGCATATGCTGCATTCGCTCACCCATACCAACAATACTTAGACTTTGCTTGATTCTTTCATCATACTCACCTTCACACTCTGCAAGTCGCATGGCAAAGTCCACATTTTCGTAGGCATTCATTATAGGAATCAATGCTACAGACTGGAACACAAAGCCTATATCCTTTCTTCTCATAGCCTCACGTTCACTGTCAGACAGTCCTTGAATTTCATTTCCATCAAATATTACCTGTCCATCAGTTGGCTGATCTAACGCACCAAGTATATTAAGCAATGTGGTTTTTCCACTACCTGAACGCCCTTTAAGTATAGTTAGAGACGCTCTTGGAATACTTATGTCCACACCCTTAAGAGCGTAGAAATCCTCTCCGCCGGTTTTGAAGCAACGTACTATATTTTTTCCAATCAATATATTGTCATTCATAGCTTACTCCTCTCCCAGCTTAAGAGCCTGTGTGATGTTAAGGGATTTAAGTAACTTTCTAAGCACCAAGATACATACTAATATCATCAGCACTATAACTACTGAAAGCTTTATTATATCTCCCATTTCAAAGTAAATATAAATATCTAGATTATGCTTCTCAGGCAGGTAAACAATACCGAAAAGCTTTACAAATAAAAGTGTGGAAACCATTCCTACCACTCCACCTGCTATAACTGATAAAAATGTACTAAATATATGCTCATTGATAAGCATTCCATTAACATCCTTTAAGGACATACCCATAGCTCTATACACACCAAAGAGAAGTTCTCTTTGTCTTATTGATGATATCCAATAGATAAGGAAACCTATAGCACATAGAATAAGAGCTATGACAAAGCTTAAGGTAAACATACCATTTGTAATCTGTATCATAGGTGAATTCTTCATTCTGGTAATATCCTCATGGAGAACTCCTATACTTTCTACCTGAACCTTATTATCCTCTATAAATTTTTCCACATCATCATAAGTTGCATCCTCTGACAAACGCATCCACACCTGATATGGAGATATTTTAAAGCTATTAGCTACAGTGGCATAATTTGCAACAACCAAGTAGTTTTCCTGCAAGTCACCATTTTCATCATAGTAATATCTGTCGTAGCCTGGCCAGTCATCTACAATGGCTGTTACCTGACACACCATAGTTCCTCTTACAGTCTCCTCCTTCTGAGGTATGGCCCCCATACGACTGGCTCTAAAATTATCTCCCACACTTATACCCAGTTCCTTAGCTAGATTAGAAGAAATCACCACTCCGTTTGGCTTAGCTGCCATGGCATTGAGATGGTTGTACCAGTGTGTATCCTTATTAAGCTCATCCTTAAAGTATGCAGTTTTTCCAAACTCATCTGTGATAATTCCTCTAAGCATACAATTCTTAATATCCTTGCCGGAGAATGACACTGTGGTCTTATCATCATAGATTACTCTAGTTACATTTTCACAAATACCTTCTTCCATAAGTTGCTGATACTTGTTAAAATCAGGTTCTTTAAACTCATAATCAACATCTCTTACAGGAATAAAAAATATCTTGTTTTCCCACTTTTCCTGAAGCACAATATCTGCTCCATTCTCATAAGTAATTCTATCCTCATTATTTCTATTTATAGTTCTTGCAGTATTTGCATTGAATAGTCCCAATGACACTGTAAGTATAAGAAATACAGAAATAAATCCTTGCTTTCTGGTAGTTCTAGTTATCTGTAGAAATGATGCATACATAGATGGTTTCCATCTCTTCTTACCTATTCTATAAACCAGTTTTACCAAATAATGTATGAGACGTAAAACTACCAATCCTAAACCTATGATAAATATTAATGAGTCTAGGAATATCATAGGGTCCATCTTACTTCCCGCTATGGCATTGGCCCTTATATTCTCCAAATCCTGATTAAAATTATACAGCAAATATATGGATACACCTAAGATTACAATATCTACAAAATATTTTTCCCATAATGGCATCTTACCTGATGTTGCGTCAGATTTGTGTTCTACTATAGAAACCTTTGATGCAGATACAACAGGTACTAATACAAATATCACACCCACAAGTCCTGCTACAAGACCGTAGATAATCATTTCAGGAGCAAAGGTGTACATCCATATATTTCCAAATGAAAATGTTAAAAAGTCTGTTGTTCCTGCTGCCAGTTTACAGAGCAGATAGGAAAGCGGCAATCCCACAACAAGTCCTAAGAATGCCACTATCCCTGCTTGTAACCCATACATTGCAATAACCTGACGTCTGCTTAAACCTCTACTTCTATGCATAGCGATTTCATTTTTCTCAGACTCCACTATCTGCTTGGAAACCATAAATATAAATGCCAGCACCATACCAAGAATAGGCAACTCCAAAACCCAGAGAATAACATTTACAGTTTTCCTCTCTGACTTAAAGTCATCAATTATTTCTTGGAATGAATAAAAGAAGTTCGAATCCGCCTTCAAGAACTCCTGCATATAGTATTCTATGTTATCTACATTATTGCTGGTAATGTCTATGTAATCAAGCATAGTATAGTGCTTGTAATTCACTGTATAGCTATTACTGTCAGTTCTATAATTAGCCATAATGTAATCGAAAGATACTGAGTCTACAAATACATGCTCAGTAAAATCATTTGGCTCCATCTGCCAGTAAAGATCACTGTTATCGCTCTCCTTAAAAATACCAGTAATAAGAAGCTTAAGAGTGTCTCCCTTTTCATCCTTCCAGTTTACAAAATTAAGTACCTCACCTTCTATAAGGCCATACTCATCCATTACATTCTCTGGAATGATACAGGTAAGAAGTCCTGATGTAGCTGATGGGTATGCATACAATCCACCACCTTTAAGTAACTCTGTATGCTCTACTATATCTGGCATATATGTAACCTTTAGATAATTACCCTTACTACCATAACTCCCCTGACAGCTTTCCTCATCAAAGTACACTATAGTCTGCTTAGCTAAGACATCCACACCAGTTAGATACCCCATCCATACGTTATGGTAATTATCCACTCCTGCAATCACTTCATCTACACCGCTAAGACCTTCTACATTGTAGGCTCCAGGTCTGCCAATAACAACAGGGTACTCATTATCATCCTCTATATAGGCTCTAAAACTACTATCTAAAAGCATATTTAGAGAACCCTTCTTAAACATAGGCTGACAGGAAAATACTGCCACAAGAAATGCCATACCAAGTAAAAGACACAGGGTAAGCCATAGCTTATTTTTAATTTTTTTAATTATCATATGAAACATAGCCTACTCCTCTTCTTTATCTACAAATTCCTGGGCTATAACATCCCCTTCTTTCAAACCACTAATTACACATATATCGTGTTGACTACCTGCAGGGCCACCCTTGCATTGCACATAATGCTTAACCAACTGCCCATCCACTAGCTTCCACACATATGTATAGGTTACTGTTCCTTCTCCGGACTTAACCTTATCTTCCTGGTATACCATATGACCTGGAAGTACCACAGAATTTTTGATAATTGTCTTTGGATAACGAGCCACAAAATCCTTATCTAAATCATAGAATTTATCATCTTCCATCTTAACAAAATATCTGGCTTTCTGATTACCTGAATTAGTGCTTATATAAACCTTATTATCGTTATGTGTAAAATAAAAGCTTCCATCATCGCCATTTATTCCCACAACCTTACCTTTATAGGAAGCATCACCATAAACAAAATCTATTGTCTGATTAATCTGTAAAGCATCCTCACTTCTAAGCTCCACTACATTACTTGAAGGCACATCTATATTAAATAATCTGTCCCCAACCTTTATGTTTTTACCAATCTTAAGATTCAGATTAGTAACCTTTCCCGATTTTTCAGCGTATATATTTATAGCTCCATTTCCATCATTATTACAGCTAACCTTATTATACTGTTGTTCCATATTTGATAACTGATGAACATAATTTATCTCATCTAGCTGTTTGTTAAGTTTAATTACTTCAAGCTGACAATTTAGTTCCTCGTAAAGATATGGACTAACCTTCTCCTCTTCTGAATTTCCCTGTGCATCCTGTGGAGTTGCGTCAGGAATAACCGCCTCTGGCACAGAAGCATCTGAATTTATACCATTTTCAGGTACTGCATCTGTAGGTGTAGCTTCTTCAAGAGTCGCATCTGTAGATGTTGATATTTCTGTATCTTCCTTATTTTCAGTCTGGTCATCACCTGCTATAGCTTGCTGTCTAGCAATATATGCAGCCTGTATTTCATCCTCTTTTGCTTTGATTTCATTATCAAAGTTTTTTACATTTTCCACGTGACTAGCTTTAAAATTAATTATGTTATTATACATTTCTGTAAGGGTAGCGCTACCTTCATTAGTTCTTATGGTACATATTAACTCCCCTACACTTACTTCTTGACCTTGAGTTACAGATATTGTTTCAACCTGACCCTCGTACTCAGAATAAAACTTCTTGGTGGAAGTATTTTTTACACTGTAAAAATCAGATTCTTCTGTTGATTGATAATCACCATACTGCACAGTGTGCTCATCATAAGTTTCTGGCAACACAGAGTCCGATGTATAATACACCATTTCTCCTTCTGCAAGACCAGATAACACCTCTGTATAAAATGTATCCGATGCTCCTAAGGTTACATACCTAATTTCTCTGCCTTCACCTTTCTTAACGTAAACGAAATCTCCCTGTTCATCCTCATACAAAGAGTCATTACCTACAATTATACTTTCCTTAGTTTCAGTCTTTTGAAGAAATACCGGAACATTACTACCAACCTCTGGCATAGTACCTTCACCCGCAAACTTCATTCTGATTGGTGGTGTTAATGTTCTAGCCTGTGCAGTCATAAGCTCCTCAGGAAGGTATTCATATATTTTAAGCATCTGCCTTTTTCCATCCTTGAAAGTGTAAAATACTGGGTATATTTTCTCCAGTTTATGTCCCTTCTCATCTCCAGGAAGTTCTATGTAACAATCCTCATAGTCAGATATTATAACTATATTATCACAGCTATTTACAGTATCTGACTCAGCCAAATCCTTAATATATGTAACATATCCACTGTGAGATGCTACCAATGTACCATCTCCTGCAATCTCCTGTTGTTTTACTATCTCCTTATCTAAGGCACTTTGTTGATGATTATAAAATAGCTGATCATAGCTATGATTCTCATCCAATACAGAAATTTGAGTTTTTATTGCCTCAGCACCATCAGTATCATTATTTTCTTGGGCTCCCTTTAGCTTATACTCAAGTTCTTTTTTATTCTGTTCATATATCTTACATTTTATATCCCATGCCTTGTAATTGAGAGACTTTTGACTACTTAGAGAAGATATTTGAGCACTGGCACCTTCTGTGTCTGCCTGTACTATAACAGTTCCCGCTTCCACATAATCCCCTATTTCCACCTTAACCTCTGATACCTTTGCGGTTGTAAGATAAAAGTGGCAATAGTCTGTAGGCACAACCACACCATCTCTTATGGTTATATCACCTACATTTCCCTTCTCCACAGGACGGTAGGATTCATTAACAGCAACTGGTTTTTGAAGCTCTGGCGCTTCCATGTTTTCCTTCCCACAGCCTGTGGTAAGAAGTAGCATGGCACATAACAAGTATGAAATTTTAGTTTTTATTTTCTTTAATTTCACTAGTTAATCACCACCTTTTCTCCCGCAGTAAGACCATTTTCAATTACAGTCATACCCTCTATAGTCTGACCTACAGTAACTGATACAGCCTCACGAAAACCATTTTCGTCTAAGGTGTAAACATAGGCCGATTCTTCCACATAAAATACGCAGTCCTCCGGTACATATAGCACATTCTTTAAAGCTGGCTTATTAAGCACCATTGTCATCTTTTCAACTCCTGTCACACCATCTACAGCCATAGTAAAATTGAGTTTTCTTCCTTCTTCTCCCTCTAGCTTCTCTATAGAAACCAATCGAAGACTATAAGTGGAATTGGCATAGGATGCTTCATATATCTCATCTACTTTAAAATCAAAATCATCAGTTGTTGTGGCATAGTACTCTCCAGTACCATATATTAGAGTAAGCACATTATCTCCAGAATTAACCACACCATAATCAAGAAGGTCTGAAACCATGATTACAGTTCCCTGCCCCTCCGCCTTTATATTGTAGCTTTCTAGCTTTGCATTAAGCTCCTGAATATACAGACCACAAACATCCATATCCTGTTTCAACATCTTTATGTCTTCAGTGTAGTCTTGAGTTTCATCTATTTTCATAAGCCTAGTATAGTGATCGATGAGTAGCTGATCCTCTGTGCGCTGATTCTCATAACCAGTTATTTGCTCTGATATATCCCCAGCCTTAAAGCTAACCAAGGTCTGGCCCTCACTTACCATATCTCCCTCTGTAACATATATCTGGTCTACCTCCATCTCATCCTGTCTTGGGAAGTAGTTCTTCCTCTGAAATGTATCCGAGGTAACCTCAAGAGTAAGAGTAGGCACTATATCTCCTCTCTCCACACTTACTGTCTCGTAGGTGATTTTCTCATATTCACTTATTCTAACATTTGCCCTCTCCTCTTCTTTAGACTTACCACAGCCTGTAAGAAGCATGGAGCATCCTAGGGAGCAAATTATAATTCCTACTAAACTCTTTTTCATTATAGCCTCCAAAAGGTTAAGATATTTTTATGTTGATTTTAAACTAGTTTCTATTATATCAGTAACTTGTACACTATGTCATCTCTAATATAAGTCAATATCAAATGGATCCTCAGCCCATATAAAATCTACTATAGAGCCGTCTAATGCATTGACGCCAAATCTGGCACAGGGTTCACCATAATAAGTGGTTTTGTTTATATCCATAGAAAAATAATATACCCACACAGGAACTAATGCGTAACCCTCTCCCTCATAATATGTAGCAATATATTTTAACTCTATAGTACCTATGTCGTTATCTATAATTGGTCTTTCGTCAACATATTTTATAGCCATATCATTGATATAATCAAAGTCCATAAGAACGGAATCGTCTGAAAGCTTCTCTGTTATCTGATAACCTGTAGAAAATGAAATGTTATATATTCCATCATCGGTTACGGTTACATATATGTATTCCTGAAAATTCCCAAGCTCTTCACCATATACTTGAGTCATCTTTAAATCATTATATCCATGTGCTACATAGCCCACATCCAAATTCCCATATCTTTTGGCAAAGATAAAGCAGTATCCATTGGCCTTTTGAGGACCGTACACCGCCTCACCATCCCTTATAGTGTAGTAATCCGAGGTCATAACACAGTAGGTGTAGATATTGTCAATTTCCTCAAAGCCCAGTTTCTTCAAAGCATCAAGGGCATCTCTTCTTGCTTCCTCTTCATCTACTATGTTCTCTCCGGAAAACATAGTTGTTCTCTCATTAATCATCTCATAGCCATGTACTATTGAATCGGAGTAAACATTTGACATGCTTATTACGCCATATGGTACTCCTCCTACAGGCTCCACATACTGAACAGTCATATCCCACTCTTCCCCATCCACCTTACCTCTAAGTCTGGTCTTACTTTTGCGGGTAGAAATAGAATCATCAGGTGTATCCTGGTAGCTTTCTCTAGTCTCCTTGTAAAGTAGCTGACCATCCGAAAGCTCCACAAAGTTGCTTTCCTCATATTTTGAAAGTTCATAATCTATACTGTTAATTACATCCTCTGGTGCATATGGTATGGTACAGCAAGGTAACTTGTAATATTTTTGACCCGCTCTGCTTTCTCCACCATAATACTCTATAAGACCTACAGCATGCTCTCTTTCGGCATAAAGCTCCTCCTCGTTACATATATCAAATGGCTTTATAACCTGATACTCACTATTATCGAAAAGCTTGTCCGCATAGCCTTTTACAAGTTCATCATCTATAGGCACAAAGGATAATCCATACACACCTATATCCTCTGTAGTCTCCGCTATAACCTTGGCGTCAATGATAGACTTCTGTTCTCCTGCCACATTTGCATTTGAAACATAGTAAACTGTCTCCGGATAAGTGTATGTAGCTTGGGCATCCGTAGAAGTAGCACTTCCTGCGCTTACATTTTCATCTTCCACAGCACTTAGCTTATCCTGTATGTCATTGCTCTTATCATTATTACAGCCAGTACATAGGGTCATAATTATTAATATGGTTAATAACGTTTTCCTACTAATAAGCATTTTTCTCATATGCATTTTCCTCTCAATCATCTTCCTCATAACCATTTTGCTATAACATCAATAACTCCAGACATCAGTAGCGTATTCCTTATATCCAAATTCAATAATACTTCCATCTAAAGCGTTAACACCAAAACAGCTAGAATCCCAGCCACCCATATCAACCTCCGTGGAATATAACCAAACAGGTACCAAGGCGTAATCCTCTTCACCATAATAGGTTATTACGTATTCTAATTCTATATTAGAAATTGTAAGTACAAATGGAAAACTCTCCTCCATATATTTCTTAGCTATTATATCAACATCCTCAAAGCTTAGTAGCTCCGCGTCATCAGTTAATTCTACAGGCTCATCATAGCCCTTATAAAATGATACCTCAAGAATTCCCTCACTGGTAATATTTACATGAATATATTCCTGGAAGCATGCCTGCTCTAAACCGTACACCTTTGCATATGTAGGTGTATCAAGAACATAATTATTATTCAAAAATGCAACTGGCAAACTATCATACCTAGGTGCAAATATAAATCTATAACCATCATTTACTTCCTTATCATCCACATTGGTCACTAACTGTAATGTCTGTATATTATCAATTTTATCAAAGCCCAGCTTCTTCAAAAATTCCTCTGTATCTGCTCTTGCAGCATCTATGTCAAGCAAATTGTTTCCATAACAGCTTGTGGAAAAATCATTTACACCTACACACTGAGTAATCTCTGTATCTGTGTAAACCTTATACATAATCATCACATCGTAATCATGCATATTATTTTCGTTGGTGCCATAGGCTCTAAGCTCCCACTCATCACCGTCTACAGTTCCTCTTAGTTTTCCCTTTTTTGCTATTAGCTCTCCTGCGATATTACCAGACTCATCAAAGTCCTGATAGCTTTCCTCATATAAAATTTGATCCTCCTTATATTCTGCCACATTACTTTCCTGAAACTCTGACACCTGCTGATCAATCATAGTAATATTTTGCTCCGGTCCTATAGATATAGGTGAATAAACTCCATAGTGCTGTTTTTCTCCTGCACCATCTACACCACCATAATAGCTCCATATATCCATATAATAATTTCGCTCATCATTAAGTTCCTCTAAACTACTTACCTCATAGGGTTTAACCACTGTATATTCTCCATTATCGAAGAGCTTGTCTGCGTAACCTCTGACATAAGAATCATCCATAGGTGTGTAGCTTAAGCTGTAGACTGATATGTCATCTGTCTGGGTAGCCGATACTTTGGCGTCCACCTCAATAACCATTCCTGAATTAAGCTGACTTGATGCCTCATAAGATACTGACTCTGGCATACTGTATATTTCATCACTACTATCATTTTCTTCTCCTGCTATGGATTCACTACTATGGAGAGATGATAATTTTTCATCTATCTCCTGTTCCTCTTTATTATTACAGCCTGTTAGAGAAAAGATAAGTATCATTAATCCTACAAACAATCTCTTCCTCATCCCAACACCCCCAGCATAAATCATTCTACAATGTAGTATAAGATATAATTGTATCTAAAATGTATCAAAAAATGAGAATGTCAATTTTTTGACATTCCCATTTTCTTAATTACATGTATTCTGTTGTACTAGCTCTATAAAGCCCTCATATCCCTACGCTGACTTTTCTATAAGAGTCATAAACTCATGTTCACTCACTGCCTTAGAGTAGTACCATCCCTGCATATAATGACATCCTATCTCCACCAAGTGATTTTTCATATCCTCAGTTTCTACACCCTCAGCTACTATAAGAAGCTGCAATGCATTAAGCATTCCAATAGTATACTTAAGAGTTATTCCAGCCTTATCATTCTTAAATGCTTCCCAAATAATACTCTTATCCAGCTTGATAAGAGAAAATGGCATCTGATTGATGTAGTCAATGTTAGAGTAACCTGAACCGTAATCATCTAATGAGAACTTTATTCCATACTCTACTAATTCCTTAATATTAGCATCAACTACAGACACATCACCCATAGTCGCAGTCTCTGTTATCTCTATATTAATCTGATCCGGTGTTACATTATATTCTTCGAGGATTTTCTTAACTCTTCCAGCAAATCCCTTATGCATAAGCTGAACTGTACTAATATTAACCTCTATGTACTCTATACTAGAATCCTTAAGATTAAAATCCCTAATAAAGCGACAAACTCTCTCAAGTATCATATCACCAAGCTCTACTATAAGTCCGTGCTTTTCTGCCAATGGTATAAACTCATCTGGAGATATCCAGCCAAGCTCATCATCCTTAAGTCTAACCAATGCTTCTGCTGAATTATAGGCACCCTTTTCCACAGAATATATAGGCTGATAATGAACCATAATTTCTTCCCTGTCCATAGCAAGCTTTACAGCCTTCTCCACAGCCTTTTCTCTTCTCACATTGTCAAGTTTCATATCTGAAGCGTAGCTTATGTTACCCTTCTTGGTCTTCTTAGCCAAAGCCATAGAATAATCCATAATATCAACCAGCTCACCCATGTCAGCAGCATCCTGCGGACACTTTACTATACAGATGGATGCAGACATCATAACTGCCTCTCCTTCCCCTGTATACCACGGGTGCATAAATCTATCATGAATCTCCTCTGCAATCTCTGGTATCTGAGACAGATTCTTATCCATTACACAACAAAATTGGTCTGAACCAAATCTAAATACCTCTCCTGGATATTTTAGGCTGTTAAGATATTCCCCCACCTGTAGCAGAAGATTATCTCCCACATCTATACCATAGGTCTTGTTAATAAGCTTAAAATCATCCATGGCAATAAGGAATACACCCATGCTTTTGTTGACTTCGAATCTGTATGTGATGTAATCATTCATAAATCTTCGATTAAACTGTCCTGTAGTTGTATCCATAACAGCATATGGATTCTGAAGGTAATGGTAAATAGTCATACAGCCTGTCACCAGAGTAAACGAGAATACAGTCGCTATTCCCTTTATCTGAAGCACAAGAGCAATGATACAGCAGATAAAGTTAAATATCATCATAAGACATTTTCTCAAAGTAATCTCTTTAGACAGCTTGCCTATATTACTAAAAGCTGTAAGCATCATAGAAATACTTATAGCATAAGGAATAACAAACCCCTTATGTACCAGTATCTTCTTGTCCTCTATAACAAATAGCCACTCAGTAAATGGATTTAACACCATAAGAACCAAACAAGCAACAGTTGCTATCTTAATATTTTTTACAAAGATTTCCAAATTCTTCTGTGGTACCTTGGTTAGAAGCTTTACGTAATAGGCAAAGAACAAACAAGCAGTAAGTATAGCTAACATCTGACCATACAGCACTACATACATAGCTCTGTCATCAATATTCTCTCTGTATCTTCCAAAAAACACTTCAACAATCTCTACTGCGATTACTAGCATTATTCCAACACAGACACCTAAAAACGCTTTGTGAGCTCTAGATGGTATTCTCTTTTCATTGCCATACCACATGAACAGCATTATTACCCCATATGCCGCTGCAAAATCGTAGGCCAAATCCCAATTAGATATGTTCATATACCTATCATCTCCTCATCCGCAACATCTAGACCAGTCATCTAGTCTAAATACACAACCTCTCCTACTCAAACCAAACATTCATGTCAACAGAACCCTCAACGCCATACACATACCCCGTGTCTGTGTACTGCCATCCAACATACTGATATGGAAAACTTGGCATGTTAGAATATTGAGCAAGCCATAGCTTGTAGTTATACAACCTTGACATATCAAGACTCATAGCATACCAGTTTCTATTTGCATAAATCATAGGTTCATAACCTGCTGACTTTACTGTCTCACAAAATGCCACTACACTATCTGTTCTATCTTCTATTGATATACCATTAGTTCTAGCATCATCTGCAAACGCATCCTCTGTATCGATAACCACTGGCCCATCTATTCCAAGCTCAGCAATATTCTCCAATACAAAGTTAGCCTCTTCTACACCCTCATCATAGTTTACTGCCTGACTATAGAAATAAACCCCACATCTTAGCCCTGCTTCTTTTGCCCCTTGTACATTCTCAAAGAACATATTGTCTAGGTTTACGCTACCACCACTGTAGCCTCTATATCCAACTCTGATGATAGCCATCCCTACTCCACCTTCATCTTTAACCTGTTGCCAGTCAATAGAACCTTGGAATTCTGACACATCGATGGTTATGGTGGTAAGTCTGCTCCCTGCATCATCATGGTAAAACATCTCATTACCATTCTCTATATAAAAATTCTCTACATTATAATCGTTCCTTGGAGCACCTTCAGCTATCTTGTAGAATTCCACATTAGGAATCTCCCCTACAAGAATGTAACTTGCCTCTGCAAAACTCCAAAAATTATCTTGTATTCCTTGTGCCTCTTCTCCTGGTTGAAAAGTCCATGCCAGTTCTGAAGGAACAACCAACTCAGGATACGTTTTGTTTTTCTTCTTAATGTTAAGCCCAATAACCACACCAATCAAAATTAACATAACTATTGATGCCAGCATGAGCATTATTTTAATCCCTTGTATTCTTCGCATATATCCCCTAAAGAAATCTCTTTCTTCCAAATTCATATTTTAATCCCAGTGTGCACTTTATGTAAAATCAGCACAATCACTCCCTTAAATTTTATCATAAAATACATTTATTCTCAACTAAGATTCTCTATATTTTTACAAATTATGTTGCGCCTCCTTATCCTTCAGCAGGACTAATCCAATCTTTGGCAATACCAGTGCTACAATAATCACAAATATTGTGGATAGTAATCTTTCCCCTACAGTTCTCATATTAAAAAACCATACTGTTTTGACCAGCCATACTGGGTGGTACAAAGCTATACATGACAAAGTATTATTCAGAAAATGTATTACCATACCTGGGAATATGCTCTTTGATTTGTATCCCACATAGGCTATAACTCCACCCAAAAAGGCAGTAGTTAATAATTTTGCCAAACTCATATGGAATATTCCAAACAAGGTTGCACTTAATATAATAGCTGTAGTTATTTTAAGTTTACCTCTAAGAGCTGAAAATACATATCCTCTAAAGAATATTTCTTCACATATTGCAGGTGTGACTGCAACAACCAAAACACCTAGCAAAAAACTATCTGGCAAATATCCTTCTAAGCTTTGCTCAGACGCCTTTGCACTGTCTCTGAATATGGTGGCTGAAATGGCTGATATAACAAGACTCCATGCAATTGTACCTACACCAACTAATGCACCACCTATTAATTTCTTGAATTTGCATGGATTAAAATTAAATGTATCCTTAACGCTTTTCTTCGAATAAAGAGTTACCACCAATGGCACTACGATGAATAACAGCTGACTTGTAACAAGACCCATAGTACCAAGCTTCATCTGAAGGCTACTTCCCACATATAAGTACACCAACGCCATTAACACAACCACGAATCCACAATCTCCAAGAGTTGGCACACCACCCTTTTTCATATTTGAACGTTTCTCAAAAATCTGAATCCCTGATTGTCCATCTCCAAACATTATGGATTCACTGTTATATATTTTTCCTAGGATAAGCACCGCAATTATTCCATATATAATATTACTAACTAAAACTAATAATATATTTAGGTAATTAAACTTAAACACAAGTAAATCTCTAAGTAACAGGCAAAGATTAGCCACTGGTACTAAAGCCATATTCTTGGTAAGTTCAATCCCTGGTATAAATGATATAAAAGACGCCAGCATTACCACTAAAGATACTGGAGTGATGTAATTGTTTGCTTCCTTGTAGCTTTTTGCAAATGCGCACACGCACATTGAAAGAGCACTTACAAATATGGCAAACGCAAACACACATAACACACCAATTAACATAGGTGGAATAAATTTGCTAATTTCAAAATTGCCAAATGCAGATGCACCTAAAGACTCCATCATATTAAACATATAGGCCATTACGCCACACATAGATATAATATTCAAAAGAGCTGATGCTATACCAAACAATCCTACAGCAAGGAATTTACTAAAAATCAATTCCTGACTAGTTACAGGAAGAGTAAGGACTGTCTCTAATGTTCCCCTTTCCTTCTCTCCGGATGTTGTATCTATAGCCGGATACATTGTTCCCATAAGAATACTAACAACCAACATAAAAGGAAGAATGGAACCAAGCAAACTTCCTGTTGACTCTTCAGCAGTTGAATGGTCATAGTAATTTATTGATATAGGATTAAGCACTACGTCTGAATCGAGACCAGCCTCATCAAGTATATCATTAGTTTTGGCCTGAGCTCGCTCATCTATCTTGTCTAAAATCATATTCAAGGCGTAACTAGATTTTGTTGATGCTGACAGATAATACACTGATACTGTTTCTTTACCAAGTACATCTTCAGCAGTAATATATATATCTATTTCCCCGCTTTGAAGATCATCTTCCATACCATCTGACAGCTTGATTTCAAAGGAGTATTCCTGGCTTTCAGTCTCCTCTAAAAGCTTTACATACTCATTTCTGTATTCTCCTCCTATTGCCACATTATATGTACTCTTTGCCATATCCTGAGTCACTGCAGACATAACTGACATACTTAACACCATAATCAATGGATATATAATAAGTGGTACAACAACCATCATAAGTACGGTCTTTTTATCTCTAAGTACGTCAAGCATTTCCTTCTTAAAGAGCTGTTTTATAATTCTTTTATTCATATTACTCCACCTCCTTAATCAGGTAGTTGAATATATCCCTAAGCTTGTCCTTGCCTGTCAACTCTGAAAGTTCGCTTAATGTACCCTCTGCAATTATTCTACCCTTATCCAACAAAACAATTCTGTCACACAGATATTCTGCTTCCTCCATATAGTGAGTGGAATATAAAACTGTTTTACCATTTTCTCTTTCATTCTTCATAAATTCAATGATAGAATTACTACTTATAATATCAAGACCAAGTGTTGGCTCATCAAATATATATAGTAATGGATTATGAATAAGACATCTTGATATAGATGCCCTTTGAGTCTGTCCTGTAGAAAGCTTCTCTATTCGATTGTCTATAAACTCTCCTAAATTAAGAATATTAGAAATATTCTCTATTCTTATTTTAATTTCATCATTAGATAGGCCATAAATCTTACCAAGTATCTCCAATAACTCCCGAGTACTAAGTCGTCCATAAAGCTTTGTATTTCCTGACAAATACCCAATATTAGCTTTGATTTTAGACACATCATTTGATTCGTATCCGCCCACACTCATAGAGATACTTCCAGATGTGGGTTGCATAAGCATTCCTAACATTCTAAGAAGTGTGGTTTTGCCTGCTCCGTTGGGACCTAATATTCCTACTATCTCTCCTGCACCAACAGATATAGAAATATTATCTACTGCATTAAATTCCACCTTTTTCTGCTTTTTTTCATTCTTCTCGAAAGTTTTGACTAAATTGTTAGCCACTAATATTTTCTCCAAATATATTCCCTCCAATCAAAAAGCTGCCAGGCTAAAAGCTCTGGCAGCACTTATACTAATCAAGGTTCACTTAAGCTCTCCCCAGCCTAAATATTTATCTCATATCTCTCACTGCCGAATTTTGCACGAATAATCTTATGATTATATGTTAAACCATTGTAGGCCAAGCATATTTTTGTTCGTAGCTTTTTCTCTTTAATTGGCTCCAAATACTTCTTTAGTGGAATCTCATCCATAACTCTGTATTCCAGCTTCCATCCACTCAAGAATTTGTGAGCATCGTTAATTGACAGTTTTCTTTTTCGTTTTCTAAATATACCCTTCCCTGGATTTAAATTTTGAAGAGTAGCAACTCCGGTGGTGGTTGTTGTAAACACCATCTCGCAACCTGGGAATTTCTCTAAGAGAGTATCAAACATAAGTCTTATTACACTTGGCGACATATAGTTAAATGCATCATTACACACAAACAAAACGCCTTGATTTCGTTTACACTCAATCTCATTAATCCAAGACAAATCACCTTCACTTCGACCAACAGTTATCTCTCTTGAATTAACTCCATACATACGACGCCTAACCGCCATAGTATTATGGGTATCTATGCTATACCATCTAATTCTACCATTGTCCACTCGATTAAACATATTGTCTAGTCTACATCCCACATTAACTATCGTACAATTTGGATACTGATTTATGTATCGCTTCACCATAGTATCACAGGCAACATATCTTGCCATGGTAATAAGATTCTTGTATTCACTTTTAACCTTCGGTAGCTTAGTTCCCACCAAAGACTTTTTGTTGTCATATATAAATTTGAGAGTCCAATCATCCTTCATTACTTCTGGATAATTCTTGGTCCAATCAGAAATACGCTTTAAGGGAACCAAGTTAGGAAGGGATGCTTTGTAAGTTCCTGCAACAACGTCCACTAAATATTTGTATCCCATCAGAGCATTTTGAGACTTGGAGTGAATAATAAAGTTATGATTTTCCTCTTCAAATTCGAAAAGTCTTACATTGATTCCCTGTGATTTGGCTCTATTATAAAAATTCCTTGCATAGCCATTAAACATATCATATGTCCCAGAAAACAACACCATATCATCACAGATATCTGTTAAATCTTCTTCATAATACGGACTTGTATAAATAGTCTTAACGGCATAATCCTTAACCCAATAAGTATTTATGAAATCTTTAGCTCCATCACTGAAGAAATATCTATTCTCATAAAAAACATTTTCTCTAATTTGCTTCTCAAGCTCCTTATCAAAGAACTCTGTATCCATAGCCGGTGACAGCATTATAAGCTGATCCGGTTTCCTAAGACCATCCTCCCATGCTAGGTGTGTAAGGGAAAGTGCCAAACCAGCCCCTGATGAATCTCCAAGAAGAATAATCTTTTCCACATCAAAGCTCTTAGAGAAATTAGCATATGACTTACAAAGCATATCAAAAAGCTCTCTACAAGAATACTCTGGTGCAAGTGGGTACATAGGCACATAAAGTCCTTTTCCTGTCTCTAAAGCAAGATCAGTAACCATCTTCCACTGCTCTTGTGATATATTTTTACACATACAGCTACCATATATATAGATAATGTACTCACCATCAAATCCAGCCTTTGGCACTAAACGATAACTTTTACATCCAGCATCCTTAAGCTCTGTAACCTCGAACTTTTTCTCTACATAGCTAGGAAGCTTATGATAGTACTTTTTCCTGTTCTTAAGCGCTAGTCCCTTAAGCTTCTCTTTATCCATCTTCAATTTTCTGTGGGATATTCTCTTACTCATAAAAGCCTCTAATCCTGTTAATTATCTATCATTATATCCATTTGGATTCATACTTTGCCATCTATAGGAATCCTGACACATCCTATCTAAATCATAAACCGCCTCCCAGCCAAGCTCCTCCTTTGCTTTTGTAGGATCGGCATAACAGGTGGCAATATCTCCTGGACGTCTAGGTTTTATCTCATATTTTATAGTCTTTCCGCAAGCCTTCTCGTATGCCTTAACAACCTGAAGAACACTATATCCTGTTCCTGTTCCAAGATTATATATAGAAAGACCACTTCCATCTTCTATTTTCTTAATTGCCTTTACATGTCCCTTCGCAAGGTCCACTACATGTATATAGTCTCTAACGCCAGTTCCATCAGGAGTATCATAATCATCCCCGAATACACCTAGACATTCCAATTTACCAACTGCAACCTTTGAAATGTATGGAACCAAGTTATTTGGAATTCCACTTGGATCTTCACCTATCAATCCACTTTCATGTGCTCCAATAGGATTAAAATATCTAAGCAGTACCACATTCCATTCATTGTCCGCCTTATATATATCAGAAAGCATCTGCTCAAGCATACTCTTGGTATGTCCATAAGGATTTGTTATCTCACCCTTTGGGCAGCTTTCAGTTATTGGAATCTCCTTAGGATCTCCATAAACTGTAGCTGATGAACTAAATATTATGTTCTTAACTCCATGGTCCATCATAACCTTACATAGATTAAGCGTTCCAGTAATATTATTATTGTAATAATCCCAAGGCTTAGAAACAGATTCTCCCACCGCCTTGAGACCTGCAAAATGTATAACCGCATCAATCTTCTCTGATTCAAATACTCCATTCAATCCATCCACATCAAGTAAGTCAATAGGATAAAATGGTATACTATTTCCAGTTATCTTTTCGATTCTTCTAACAGCTTCTTTACTTGAATTAATCAAGTTATCTAAAATAATAACTCTATATCCTGCCTGAAGCAGTTCTACACATGTATGACTTCCTATAAAGCCGGCTCCGCCAGTTACCAGTATATTCATCTCTATCCTCCAACATCTCACTACTATTACTCATAGCTAGTATTAATTATATCACATATTAATTGGCAACGAAAGATTTTATTTACATGTTACAAAGTAACTTCGAGATAGGAATAATCTCCAGGCTCATAATACAAAGATTTTGTAAGTTTGCCCCTTTTTACATTTTTCACAAAGCAAAGAAAACTCTGAAACGTAGCATTTAAGCCACTTTCAGAGTTTTCTCTTTGCTATTATTCAATGCAGATGACGGGACTTGAACCCGAACCCACTTACGTGGACATGAACCTGAATCATGCGCGTATGCCAATTCCGCCACATCTGCTTACAGCATATAGCATCATAACATTTTTGCGTTCAAGTTGTCAATCATCATATTCTATGAAAAAATGTATATAATTATCGTCTTAGTATACTATTGAGCAGCGTCTGTAGCTGTTGCCTGTACTGGTGTTGCATTCTCAAGAAGGAAATCTACAACCTTTTCTGCTAATGTGTAGTACGCTACATCCTCTGATGAATAAGAATCATTGAAAGTTGCCTCGTCTGTTATACCAAGTGTCTCCATCATTTCCTTCTTATATGCAGCGATTTCTTCATCAGTTACACTAATCTTTTCAGCATTAGCTACTGCACACACAACAATCTTTTCAGTCATATATGACTTTACTACTTCTGCTACATATGATTCGAAATCTTCAACAGACTGCATACCATAGAAACCTACAACGTAATCCTTTAACTCATAACCACTACTAGCAGCCTCTGCCTCTACCTGATCTACTGTATCATCAATAAGTTCCTGCATATCCTTCTGTGGATACTCATTGATTGTAGTTGAATCAATAAGCGCTGTCATAATTGCTGTCTTGTTTTGATCTTCATCACCCTTTGCAGCATTCTCTGTCATAGTAGTCATAAGATACTCTTCATACTCTGCAATAGTTTTATACTCTGTGTTAGCTGCAACAAATGCATCATTGTATTCTGGTAAAGCTTTCTCAATCTTAGCATTGATAGTTATAGTAAATACTGCATCCTTTCCTGCAAGTTCCTCAGTATACTGCTCTGGGAAAGTTACATTAATATCAAATGTCTCACCTACGCTGTGACCCATAATCTGCTCTTCAAAGCCTTCAATCATCATACCTGAGCCAAGTGTAAGCTCATATCCAGCTCCCTCTGTTGATCCACCAGCAAACTCTTCTCCATCAACCTTTCCTACAAAGTCGATATTTACTGTGTCTCCGTCATTAGCTACCCCTGATGTTACCTCTGTGCTTGTTGAATGTGCATCAAGTAAGCTATCTACCTGATACTGCACATCATCTTCTGTGATTACAGTCTTAATCTCAGTATATTCAATGCCCTTATACTCGCCAAGAGTACAATATCCTGAATATTTACTTACCATATCCTCTACAACCTTTTCATCCTTTTTACCACAACCTGTAGTAAGCACTAAGCTGGCTGTGATAGTAAAGATAAGCCCAAGCTTCTTTAAGTTCTTCTTCATTTCTTCATTTCCCTTCTATTATTAATTAAATTTCACTAAATAAAATAGCACTTTAATTTTTATATCACATTTTTATATAAAAATAAAGAATCTTTTGCGATTTTCACATATAAATCACATAAATACCATTTGTAATACTACATATAGTGTATAAAAAATAAATTTCAAGAACAAACCACTACATAGTGAATGTTTATTCATCCCTCTGAAACCCTTATAAATCAAGGCTTTACAAGCTTTTTTACCCTCTGAAGTTTACATAAAAATCGCAACATCTAGTTATTTTTTCTCAAAAAAACACAATATTTAGTACTTTTTCTCTTTACAACCTAATACTCCTTTGTTATAATGAGTACACTGCACGAAGAAGCGGTTAAAATTAAATTCTTTAAAACATTTACTTGCATAAGCCTTCCACATTTGGAAGGCTTATGTATCGACATAATACAAGGATTTAGGAACAACAAGAAAAGGGGAGGACACATGAAGGTAATTAAAAGAGATGGTCATACCGTAACATATGATCGTTCAAAAATCATTATCGCCATCCAGAAGGCAAATGCAGAGGTTGAACCTTGCGAGAAAATTTCAGAGGAAAAAATCGAGGAAATTGTTCAGGGAATCGAAGCTAAGAATCGTAGCAGAATGTTAGTTGAGGACATTCAGGATATCATCGAACAAAAGCTTATGGATGAAAGAAAGTTCGTTTTAGCTAAGACCTACATTATATATCGTTATACAAGAGAGCTTGTTCGTAAGGCTAATACTACTGACGATTCTATATTAAGCCTTATTCAGAATCGTAATAAGGATGTTATGGAGGAAAACTCAAATAAGAACGCAACTGTAGCTTCAACTCAGAGAGATCTTATTGCAGGTGAGGTATCCAAGGACCTTACAAGAAGAGTTCTTCTTCCTGAAAAGATTTCAAAAGCTCACGACGAAGGTGTTTTACACTTCCATGACGCAGACTATTTCTTACAGCCTATATTCAACTGTTGTCTCATTAATATAGGGGATATGCTTGACAATGGAACTGTAATGAATGGAAAGCTTATTGAAAGTCCAAAGAGTTTTCAGGTAGCATGTACCGTTATGACTCAGATAATATCTTCCGTTGCCAGCAGCCAGTACGGTGGACAGTCTGTAGACGTAAGACACTTAGGTAAGTACTTAAGAAAAAGCTATGTTAAGTACAAAACTAAACTTGTAGAGGACTTCGGTGATACTATAGATGATGAAATCTTAGAAAAGATGGCTAAGGATCGTCTTAACGACGAGCTTCGTTCTGGTGTACAGACTATCCAGTACCAGATTAATACACTTATGACTACAAATGGTCAGTCTCCATTTGTTACTCTCTTCCTTAACTTAGATCCAAAGGATGAGTACGTTGAAGAGAATGCTACCATTATAGAAGAGATTCTCAGACAGAGACTTGAAGGTATCAAGAATGAAAAGGGTGTTTATGTTACCCCAGCATTCCCTAAGCTTATATATGTTCTTGACGAGCACAACTGTTTAAAGGGTGGCAAATACGATTACATTACAAAACTTGCTGTTAAGTGTTCAGCTAAGAGACTTTACCCTGACTATATTTCAGCTAAGAAGATGCGTGAGAATTACGAAGGAAATGTATTCTCATGTATGGGATGTCGTTCATTCCTCTCAACATGGAAGGACGAAGACGGCAACTACAAGTGGGAAGGACGTTTCAACCAGGGTGTTGTAAGTCTTAACCTTCCACAGATTGGCCTTATTGCAAAGGGTGACCATGATAAGTTCTGGAAGCTTTTAGAAGAGAGACTTCAGCTTTGCTACGAAGCACTTATTTGTCGTCACCATGCTCTTCATGGAATAACTTCAGATGTAAGTCCAGTTCACTGGCAGTATGGTGCCATCGCAAGACTTAAGAAGGGTGAGAAGATTGACAAGCTTCTTCACGATGGTTACTCTACTATTTCTCTTGGCTATATTGGTCTTTACGAAGTTACAAAACTTATGACTGGTTTTAGTCACACAGAGCCAGGCGGAGAAGAATTTGCTCTTAAGGTTATGAAAAAGCTTAAGGCTTCCTGTGATAAGTGGAAGGAAGAAACTGGCCTTGGATTCGGTTTATATGGAACTCCTGCTGAGTCACTTTGTTATAGATTTGCACGTATCGACCAGGAAAGATTCGGTACTGTGGAAGATATTACAGACAAGGGTTACTACACTAACTCATACCATGTAGATGTACGTGAGAAGATTGATGCTTTCAGCAAATTCAGATTCGAAAGCCAATTCCAGAACATCTCATCTGGTGGTGCAATCTCGTATGTTGAAATTCCTAATATGAGACATAACCTAGAGGCTTTAGAAGAAGTTGTAAGATTTATCTATGACAATATTCAATATGCTGAGTTCAACACCAAGTCAGACTACTGTCACGTATGCGACTACGACGGCGAAATTATTATTAATGACAACAATGAATGGGAGTGTCCACAGTGTGGTAATAAAGAGCACTCTAAGATGAACGTAACAAGAAGAACCTGTGGTTATCTCGGCGAGAACTTCTGGAATGTAGGCAAGACAAAAGAGATTAAGCAGCGTACACTTCACTTGTAAAATACAATTCTATTTCTAGATTATTTCAACTATTATGGAGTAGGCAAAAGTCTACTCCATAAAAAATATACATTTGGTTATAGAAGTCTTTTAGAAAGGACGCAGATTATGAATTACGCAGATATCAAAAATATAGATGTTGCAAATGGTCCTGGCATAAGAGTTTCCCTTTTCGTATCAGGTTGCACCCACCATTGCAAGGGGTGCTTTAATCCTGAGACTTGGGATTTCAACTTCGGTCAGTGCTTCACTGAAGATAAGGTGGATGAGATTCTTTCCCTCCTTGAGCCTTCTCACATAAAAGGGCTTTCTATTCTTGGTGGGGAACCTCTCGAGTATAGTAATCAAGCCGGACTATTGCCACTTCTCAGACGTGTCAAAGAAAAATATCCTGAGAAGGATATTTGGTGCTACACAGGATATGATTTCCAAAAGGATGTTGTAGAGCGCATGATGGTTAACTGGCCCGAAACCAAGGAACTCATCACATACATTGACATTCTTGTGGACGGAAAGTTCGAAGAGGACAAAAAGGATTTAACTCTCCGTTTCAGAGGTTCATCTAATCAAAATATTATAGACGTACAAAAATCCCTAAAGGAAGGCAAGGTTTGTCTATGGGAAGAGAAAGGAAATATATAAATGGTTACAAACATTCCAGTTAATATCAAAAAGCTAAATGACAATGCAGTTATCCCTACTTATGGTTCTGAATACGCAGCAGGTGCTGATCTTTACGCTTGCATTACAGAAGCAGTAACCATTGAGCCTGGGGAAACTAAGCTTATTCCAACAGGTCTTGCTATGGAGCTTCCTATTGGATATGCAGGCCTTATCTATGCAAGAAGTGGTCTTGCCAGCAAGAAGGGTCTTGCTCCTGCCAACAAGGTTGGCGTAGTGGATTCCGACTACCGTGGGGAAGTTATGGTTGCACTTCACAATCATTCCAACGTTCCAGCATCCATTGACCCACAAGAAAGAATTGCCCAGCTCGTTATTACACCTTACATTGCAGCTATTTTCAACACCGTAGACACCTTAGATGACACAACTCGCGGAACCGGAGGTTTCGGCTCCACTGGAAGTCACTAGACCAAAAAGGGTTGAAAGTTTAGCGTGCACATAGAAAACACCGGCACATAAGGTTATGTACCGGTGTTAAACTTTCACTCACCCTTTAAGTTTACTGGAAGGATATTTTGTTGTAGACTTCCATGTCCACGGACTTTTCATAGGAGAAATCTTTGTCTATGGTCTTTTGCCATAGATTTAGCTGTTCCTCCATAGCCTCGATTGTCATCTCTTCTTTGATGATTTCCTTACGAGAGTTTGTAGCCTTTTGATCTGTTAAGGCAATCATCTGGAATACATGGTAACCATATTCTGTCTCAATAACAGTAGAATACTCTCCATTCTTCATGGAATATAAGAGATTGTAAACCTCTTCTCCATAGGTCTCATATATGGCTACTGGTGTGAGAGTCTGCTCCTTTGCATTCTCTAGCTTGTAATACTCTGCTAAGGTTTCTATATTTCCAGCTTCACGGTCTCCGTCTATGGATGCTGTAGCAAGTGTGCTGCAAGCCTGTAACGCGTTTTGATACTGGGTCGCCTTTTCCTCAGCTGAATAAGGTGTAACAACACCCTTGTCATCTATGGTATAGCACTGAAAATACATATCATAAAATGTGGTCATTCTAGCTTTCTCATCAGACACCTCAATAGGAGTATCCGCCAAGACCTTTTCCTTAACCTTTTTTGCTATGATGTTTTCCTCCATTACCTTATAAACCTTTTCATAGGAAAGCTCCATATCGGCAATATCTTGATCAGTTAAACCTTCAAAGAACACTGTTGCCTCATTGGTAATGTTATTCTTCTCAGTTTCTGTTAGCTCAATCTTAAATGTTCCCGCATGAGCAACTAAGGTCTTTACTCGGACAATTTCATTAACGATTTCTTCCTTAATAACATCTACCATAGGGATTTTCTCCCCATTATCTCCATCTAAATTAAGAGACCACACATCCTCTCCATACTGCCTCACATATCGCTCACCTACAGTCTTGCTGTAAATGTACACTTCACCTAAGGTAACGATATTGTCACCATATTGGAAAACTACAGATGCATTGCTATCTGTCTTAAGTTGTTCCTTTTTCTTATCACAACCGGAAAGCACTAAAATCAGTGCCAACATTAATGCCACTACTCTTATGTGCATTCTGGATTTGAATCTTCTATTCATGATTCTTCCTCCCTATTATCATCCCGAGTAAGCACAAGCATCTTTTCCAAAGTGTCACCTGCAATCTCTAACAGTTCATCTTGCTCCTTACTCTTAACCTTCAGTCTAAACCCTGGCTTATTCCCACCTATAAATCTCATCTCTCCATTAAAAAGTTTCATAAATGAATCTATAGAATCAACCTTTAGCGGCGCCTCATTAAACAAAGAAAAACTTAATTCACCATCTATAAGCTTTACTTCCGTAATATAAGCCTTATGGGCAAGGGACTTTATACAAGCCACTGTAAGAAGTCTCATAAATGGTTTTGGCACTTGTCCAAACCTATCCTTAACTTCCTCTAATATGGCATCTGCCCCTTCCTGATTTTCTATTTTAGAGATTCTCTTATATAAGTCAAGCTTTAAATACTCATTTTTCACATAATTTTCAGGAATATTGGCATCTAATGGTAATTCTATAGATGCTGAGAAGTCTGCCTTTTCACCCTTTCCGGATAATTTTTTAATAGCATTTCCAAGCATCTTACAATACAAATCATATCCCACTGCCTCAATATTTCCAGACTGTTCCTGACCTAGGAGATTTCCAGCACCTCTAATTTCTAGGTCTCTCATGGAAATCTTGTAGCCTGAGCCTAGGTCTGTAAATTCTCTTATGGCCTTAAGTCGCTTCTCAGCAGTTTCCTTAATAAGTCTATCTCGCTTGTACATAAGAAATGCATATGCACTTCTATTGGATCTTCCAACACGACCTCTAAGCTGATATAGCTGTGAAAGACCAAATTTATCAGCGTCGTGAATTATAATAGTGTTAACATTTGGAATATCGAGACCAGTCTCTATAATCGTAGTTGATACCAACACATCTATTTCCTTCTTAATAAATCGATGCATAATATCTTCTAGTTCTCTCTCATTCATCTTGCCGTGAGCAAACTCAATTTGTGCATCAGGAAGAACACTTCTTAATTCTGCAGTTATGTCAGCTATGGTATTAACTCGATTGTACACATAATACACCTGTCCACTTCTATTAAGCTCTCTGTTAATAGCTTCCTTAACAAGTCCTATGTCATACTCCATAACATATGTCTGGATAGGCAGCCTATCAACAGGAGCCTCTTCTAGAAGACTTATGTCTCTAAGACCAACCATACTCATATGAAGTGTTCTAGGTATAGGTGTGGCAGTTAGGGTAAGCACATCCACTATCTTCTTCATGTGCTTAATTTGCTCTTTGTGTTTAACACCAAATCTTTGCTCCTCATCTATTATTAGAAGTCCCAAATTCTTGAATTCCACATCCTTAGACAGAATTCTATGAGTACCAATAATAATATCCACTATACCTTCTTTGAGCTGTTTTAACGCCTCTGTAATCTCTTTTCTAGTACAAAAACGTGACAACATCCTAATATTTATAGGAAAGTCCTTCATTCTGTCACAGAAGGTATTATAATGCTGCTCTGCGAGTATTGTTGTAGGAACAAGGTATGCTACCTGCTTATTATCCTGTACCGCCTTAAATGCAGCTCTTATGGCCACCTCAGTCTTACCAAATCCCACATCTCCGCAGACCAGTCTGTCCATAATCTTTTCACTTTCCATATCTGACTTGGTTTCATCTATGGCTTTTTGTTGGTCTACAGTTTCCTCATAAGGGAACATTTCCTCAAATTCCCTTTGCCAAATTGTATCCTCCGAATAGGAAAATCCTCTACTTGACTCTCTTATGGCATAGAGATTAATAAGCTCCTGGGCTATATCATCCACATGGTCTCTGACTCTTTGTCTAACCTTCTGCCACTCCGAACCACCCAGCTTGTTAAGCTTAGGTTTTGCTCCCTCCTTACCAGAAAACTTGCCTATCATATCTAACTGTTCAACAGGGATAAAGAGTTGACTTCCCTTCTCGTATTCTATAGTAATGTAATCCTTAAGTCTTCCGTCAGTTTCTACTCCTTGTATTCCCTTATATATTCCGATACCATGATTCTGATGAACCACATAATCTCCCACAGAAACATCTGCAAAGCTGTTAATTTTGTCTCCATGAAACTTAGGAAGTCTCTTTCTCTTCTTAAGCTCTTTGTCTGTAAATATATCTCCCTCTCCGATAACAATAAGCTTTGCCTCTGGAATCTCAAATCCCGCTTCTATTCTTCCCACAGTAACCATAACCTCTGTAGGCGTCATGGTTCTGTCTGTATTCTCAGAAAAA
The DNA here is from genome assembly GCA_015057445.1 of Lachnospiraceae bacterium. Classification (GTDB taxonomy): domain Bacteria; phylum Bacillota; class Clostridia; order Lachnospirales; family Lachnospiraceae; genus Coprococcus_C. Next base: position 70,093 of record SVEI01000005.1, read on the forward strand.
TAAACTTCTATATCATAATCTCTTAAATCTTTGGCAATTCGCTTACCACGAGTGGCTGAAGGAGAAAGAATAATTGCCTTGTAACCCTTCTTTTTATAAACTTCAATATCCTTGGCTAAGGTAGTAATATTATTCTTGTAGCTAATTATACTTCTAGAATTAATATTAACATTAGCCTTCTCATTCCAAGAAATAGCCTTCTTATATAAAGACTCCATTAGGATACATTTGCCACTTGCTATTCTCCCAATTATGGCCTTCCCATCAAACAATATATTGGCCTGAGTAGGTAACACATACCCACCTTCTAATCTAGCCTTCATAGATTCCTCTATGTGCATAGTATATGTCACTGCCTTGTCATAAACCTTTTCTGGTTCATCCACAAAGATATAACTATCCTCTGGTATATAATCTAGGAATGAAACTGTTTCGTCGTAGAAATACTCCACTAAACTATCAAGACCTGTTGTGGAATTAAACTCCTTAAGTTCTTCCTTGATATTCTCTACCATTCGTTTTAATCTGGCATATTGCTCTGTCCTAAATTGTTCCTTCAAAAGCTTAGACTGAACATCATATTCCTTCTGAATCTTTTTAAGACCTTTCTTCATCATCTCATCAGTAAGAGACATTTCCACTGCTGGATAGATGCTCATAGTTTCGCATTTTTCTATAGACCTTTGACTTTCCACGTCAAACATCCTTATGGAATCTATTTCGTCACCCCAAAGCTCAATACGATAAGGACACTCTTCAGTAAGTGGAAATATATCAATTATTCCTCCTCTAACTGAAAACTGTCCTGTTTCCTCAACCATTCCTGTTTTTTCATAACCTTGGCTAACAAGCTGGGTTGATAATTTTGCTATATCTATGGTTTGAGACTGACTCAGATTTATTACATTCCCCTGAATGTGTGATAGCTTTGGAAGCTTATCCATCAATCCATCTATGGTGGTAACAATAGTAAGGGGTTCCCCTAAGGATATCTCCTTAAATATATCCAGTCTGCTTTTTACAGTGGCATTGCCATGAATGTCTGCATAATAAAAAAGCAAATCCTTGGCTGGATAGTAATATACTCTCCTATCATAGAATCGAAAGTCTTCTTCTATCTGTCTTGCTCTTCTTTCACTGTGAGTCACAATTAGCTTTACTCTGCTTGTTTCGCCAAGCGCCTGAATAAGAACTGGACTTACTCTTCCATCTAATCCCCATACGTTAACAGGGATTTTACCATTATCTATAGCCTCTTTAGCCTGTTTAAAACCTTGGTGTTCCTTAAATGCATTTATAATAGCCTGCATATAGCGCCTCCCAGTTTAATTAAACTTGTTCATGGCCATATCCGGACCCTCCGAAATAATAGTAGCAACCGCCTTTGTTGCAAGCTGGGCACCATCTCTAATAACAGGAAGCTCATCCTTAGAAAAATGTCCCAGCACGTAATCTGCCAAATCCATTCTAGGTGGCTTCTCTCCAACTCCAACTTTTATTCTGGTAAACTCCTGAGTACCTAAGTGGGCTATAATATTTTTAATACCATTATGACCACCGGCGCTACCCTTCTTTCTAATTCGAAGTTTTCCCACATCTAAGCTAATATCATCATATATTACAATAAGATCCGTCTCATCGCATTTGTAATAATCCACAAGCTCTCTAACGCTCTCACCACTTAAATTCATAAATGTCTGTGGCATAGCAAGAATTACTTTCTCACCTTCGATTATACCCTTTCCTATGAGAGCTTTATGTTTCTTTGTATCCACAGCAATACCATAGGTATCACTAATATTATATATCACTGAAAAGCCTACATTATGCCTAGTTCCCTTGTACTTATCTGTAGGGTTTCCCAATCCAACTATAATCTTCATAATAAACTACCTATTCTTCATAATCTCTTCAGCCTCTTTAAGCTGTGGGATAGTATTTACTCCCTTAATCTCATTAACCTTGTCTCCGGTTACAGCCATGGCGGAAGATTTAAGTCCTATTTTCTTAATAAGAGCGATTGTGTCTGTGAGATAATACTCACCTGCTGCATTGTCATTACTAAGAAGCTCAAGGCTTGCTGATAATGCTTCAGAATTAAATATATACATTCCTGAATTAATCTCCTTAACTGCAAGCTCTTCTTCAGTACCATCCTTTTGCTCTACTATCTTAGTAAAATTGCCCTCAGCATCTCTCACTATTCTTCCGTAACCAGTAGGATCATCAACAATAGCTGATAAAACTGTAACTCCATTAGCCTCCTTCTTATGTGTGTCAACTAATGCCTTAAGAGTTTCTCCCGTAATAAGTGGAGTGTCTCCACATAATACTATAGTATCCCCTTCTGTTCCAATAAAATCCTTAGCACATTTTACGGCATGTCCAGTTCCTAACTGTTCTGTTTGTTCAGCGTAATCTACGATATCATAAATTGCTGACTTTACCTCCCCTGCCTTGTATCCAACTATAACGCATACATCAAGTGCACCTGCATCCTTTGCCGCCTTAATAACATAGTGAACCATAGGCTGATCCATACATTTGTGGACTACCTTAGGAAGGTCTGAATTCATTCTCGTCCCCTTACCTGCTGCCAAAATAACTGCCTTTAATCTACTCATAACACTATAATCCTTTCCCAAAATTCCTTATCTAAAACTTGATTTAATTTTCTCCGAAAGCTGATTTGCAGCTTCCTCTGAATCCTGCTGTATATATAATTTATTATCACTAATAGGAGTGCTAATTCCTATATTAGTTTCAAATACCTCATTAATGTGTAGTGTTAACAATACCATATCTTCCTCTGTTGCATAAAAGGAAATATCTCTAAGCACTTCTCCACCATATTTGTTGAACTCTATAACTGTGTAATATAAAGCTTCATCTTCCATCTCAACTGAGTGGGAATATACATCATTGATATATTCATGATCTAACAATATATCCCCTTCTCTATCTAACAATTTTACACTTCTATTAGAATATATGGTGTATCCTTCATACTGAATCTCATCAATTGCATCAGCATATAAGAACAATTGCTCTCTAACAATAGCCTCTATTCTATCGTAGGCTCTGACAAACTGCCTGTTAGACACACTTATTCCACCAGTTGTATTTGTTCCATTAGCAGAATAAATCGTCATGTGTTTCACCACTCCGGAAATATTATCCTTATTGCCAACATTTTCTCTAAGATTATACAAATCCTCTGATACGATAAGTTGCTCAATAGTTTCAACATCTTCCTGACTTATGGTAAATGTAACCTCTGGAATTTCCTCATTGCCAAACCATCTAACAAAATCGCTGGCATATATCCTAACTCTTCCATCCACATAAATCATTATATTCATAGTATAAATCTCATAGGTTTCCACTCCGCCCTTTGGTGTGCTGGTAAGATGAATAAGTTCATTATCACCCTTGACAAATTCCTTTTTCTTATCTTTACAACCACCTAATGCAAGCATACAGCAAAGAAGAAAAACCATTAAAATATATCTCTTCAACATCCACCTCTAATTATATTTTTTTGCTCATAGTTATAAAAAATTATAACATATACTGATAGTTTTTCCAAGTTTTTTCACTTATTCACTATTATGGAAGCACAAAAAATACTCCGAGCTACCAAGGTAACTCGGAGTTATGAGAAAGGAGTCGATTATAAAAACTCTTTAAAGCATTTTCAAATAGTATGTATTTACTTATTATCTCTTGTTTGATGGGAACTGCAATTACCCTTAGAGCCACACTGCTTAGCATAAGGACAACCTATACAGGTTTCCCCACGCTTTTTAGCCTTGTAGAGATATAGGGATATAGCTCCCACTATTAAAATTACGATTAAGATTATTATTACATCTACCATAATTATTTACTAATTGCATACTCCTTCTTTAACTGCTTATTTGTATTGTTAATAAGTGCTACAACGATTGCCACCATAACAACTACTGCAACTAAACCTATGATAGCTGGACCAGCTGCAAGTGAAGCTGGGTCTGTAGCAAGAGTACCAATAGTATATACAAGATATGCTACTGTGAAACCAACTCCAAGCTGAAGACCGATTCCGCCCCATATCCACTTTGCACTCTTCATCTCTGAGTTCATAGCACCGATAGCTGCGAAGCAAGGTGGAGTATAAAGGTTAAACATCATATATGCCAGAGCTGCAACCTTAGTGATAGCCATAACACCAGCTACATCAGCCCCAGCGCCTTCCATCATAGCAAGCTCTTCTGTATCGATAAAGTTCTCAAGTCCTACGAAGCAAACTGCAAGTGTACCAACTACATTTTCCTTAGCAATAAAGCCTGTAATAGCAGCCGCTGCAAGCTCCCAGCTAAGAACGCCTACAAATGGTACAAGTATATAAGCAAATGGTCCTGCAATAGAAGCAAGGATTGACTCATCAGCTGATGCTGCCTCCTTAAAGCTCCAATTAAAGGTCTGCATAATCTGTACTGCTGTGTTACAAAGCAAGATAATTGTAGCAGCCTTCACGATGTATGCCCAACCACGGCTACACATTGACTTAAATGCTCCGAGAAAGCTTGGTGCCTTGTACTCTGGAAGCTCTATAATAAAGAATGACTTTCTAGCCTTGTATCCAGCAATCTTGTTAACAAGTAATGCTGAAAGGAAGATAAGTAAAATACCTACGAAGTAAGCTACTGTACTTACCCAACCAGCACCATCGAAGAAAGCGCCAGCGAAAAGTGCAATAACTGGTACCTTAGCACCACATGGCATAAATGGAGCGATCATAGCTGTTGCTCTTCTCTCTCTCTCATTACGGATTGTACGGCTTGCCATAATACCTGGAACTGCACAACCAATAGTGATAACAAAAGGAATAACTGACTTTCCTGAAAGACCAACCTTCTTGAAGATCGGATCAAGTACTACTGCCACACGTGACATATATCCACAATCCTCTAATAAAGCGATGAGGAAGTACATAACCATAACCAGTGGAAGGAATCCAATAACTGCGATTACACCACCGATAACACCATCAATTAAAAGAGCGTAAAGCAGTGGTGACGCATCGCCAACCTTATCTCCTACCCATCCCTGGAATGACTCTAACCATGCTACTAATGTATCTGCGATAAATGGTCCAACCCAGGCCTGTGAAATCTGGAACACTAGGTACATAACTAATGCAAATATAGGAATACCTAACCACTTATTTGTAAGTACGTTATCAAGTTTATCACCAAAGTTTTTGTTTTTAGTTAAAACCTTACGAGTCTCAACATTCTTAACGATAGAATTTACAAAATCGAAACGCTTTCTATCAGCTGCCTCTACAGCAGCCTTATCTGTAAGGTCTACATCTCCCTGTACATATGGTGCCTTCTGTGTAGCACCCTTAAGCTCCACAGCCTTAGCAATAACCTCCTTAAGACCATCTCCTGAAATTGATACTGTCGGTATTACAGGACAACCAAGCTTCTCTGACAATGCTACCGCATCTATCTTAGTCTCCTTTGACTCATTGATATCGTTTTTATTAAGAGCGATAACCATAGGAATACCAAGCTCTAACAACTGAGTTGTGAAGAATAAGCTTCTGCTAAGATTTGTACCATCTACTATATTAATGATAACATCTGGATTATCCTTCTTAACATAGCTACTTGTAATACTCTCCTCTGATGTAAATGGAGACATTGAGTAAGCACCTGGAAGGTCTACAGCAATAAGCTCTTCTCCACCATCATAAAGGCTTTTCTTAATAGGGCTTTCTTTCTTATCTACGGTAACACCTGCCCAGTTACCAACACGCTCATTCTTACCAGTGATAGCATTGTATAACGTAGTCTTACCGCTATTTGGATTACCTGCTAAAGCAATTCTCATCTTAATTTCCTCCTAAAATATATAACAAGGTGTATATAATTACCTACTATTGATAGTATGTTAGTTTACCCTAACTCATTACTCAAAAAAAAGCTCGTTTCACAATAATAGTTATTTACTGAACTATTATTGCGGAAGCTAACTGAATATCAATATTATATCTGGCATCCTTGATGGAAATTGTAAGATTTTTCTTTCTCTTTGTTACAATCGTAATGCTCTCACCACTGTAACATCCCAAAGAAAACAAAAACGCATTCAACTCCTCATCATCTGTCAATATTTCTTTGATAATGTAATCTTTTCCTTCTAATGCGTCAGCTAAACTCATCTTTTCACCTCTAAGTTCGTAGTTATCCTTGCCTAACCAACGTTACAATATCACCGCTGGCAAACTTTGTCAAGTGCAAATTAAGTTTTAGTAGGAAAATATTTCAAAATATGATATACTACTATAGAAATTTGTATTTCTATTTTTTGTTACGTATATACTACTTTTATAATATTTTAAGGTGGGAATTAATTATGAAGATACAGGAATCGGCAGAGGATTACTTAGAGGCAATACTTCACCTCAGTAAGAAATTAGAATTTGTTCGTTCTATAGATGTAGTTCATCACTTAGGCTTCTCTAAGCCAAGCGTTAGCGTGTACCTTAAGAACCTTAGAGTTAATGGGTACATCAATGTAGATTCAGACGGTCACATTACACTTACGGACTCTGGTATGGAGATTGCCAGTCGTATAGATGAGCGCCATGAGATGCTGGCTCAAATACTTATGAAGCTTGGTGTTAGCAAAGAAGTTGCCTACGAGGATGCCTGTGGTATGGAGCACCACATCAGTGACGAAAGCTTTGACGCTATTAAGGCATATTTTGAGAAGATTTCCTAACACATTGAATGCGCGCTATTTTGATTATTAATAATACATCGACCTCTTATGATTAAAGCTTATGAGAGGTCATTTTTATGCAGTAAAGTAGTGGGTGCATATTGATGCTTAATCCATTATACAAAATACTTATATCAGGAGATTATTATGGAGAAGATAAAAAGCTTTATAAAAAATGAAATAGTATTTTCCATAGCTTTGGTGCTGGCTATAATATCATCATTTATAGTACCACCATCAAAAGACTATATAAGCTACATAGACTTTAGAACTCTGGCACTGCTTCTTGGACTTATGCTTATAGTACAGGGACTTAAAAGCTGTGGTCTGTTCGACAGCTTGGTTGCAGCCATGGTTAAAAAGGTAAGTTCAAAACGCGCCTTAGCATTTGTTCTTGTAAGCCTATGCTTCTTCTCTAGTATGCTTATAACAAATGATGTGGCTCTTATTACCTTTGTGCCATTTACCATAATGGTACTGGCACTTTGCGATGACTCAAGATTCAATATCTACCTAATTGTACTAGAAACTGTGGCAGCAAATCTAGGAAGTATGTTTACCCCTATAGGCAATCCACAAAATCTATACCTATACTCAGTGTCAGGAATAGGTATGGGGGAGTTCCTAAAGCTTATGCTACCATATACTACCCTATCATATGTGGTTCTTCTTGTAGCCATATATTTTGTTGAGAAGGAGCCATTTGGAGCCTCCTACAATGAACTTCCTGACAGCAAGATTTCCAAACCATTACTTGTAGTGTACCTTGCACTATTTGCATTCTGTATACTTACTGTATTACATATAGTTGATTATAGAATCATGCTTATGGTTGTTATCGTTGCCATATTTATACTGGATAAAAAGCTTCTACCGAAGGCAGACTACATATTGCTACTTACTTTTGTGGCGTTCTTCGTATTTATAGGAAATATGAAAAATATTCCCGCCATTAGCGAATTTTTAAATTCAGTAGTTTCAGGTCGGGAGGTATATGTTTCTGTGGCAGCAAGCCAGGTGGTAAGCAATGTCCCAGCCGCCATGCTTTTGTCTGGCTTTACAGATAACTTCACTGGGCTCATCATCGGTACAAATATAGGTGGTCTTGGCACCATTATTGCCTCCATGGCAAGCCTTATATCATACAAATTCTACTGCAAGATAAGTGGTAGCAACCAAAGGATGTACATGGTAAAATTCACTATAGTTAACCTTATATTTTTAGCTATATTGTTATGCTTTTATATGATATAATTTTGTTAACAGGAAACCTATTTTTAACAAAGGAGGTATGAACTATGAGTACATTTAGTGATAATGTTTTTATAATCGACCATCCACTTATTAAACATAAGATTACTCTTTTGAGAGACAAGAATACGGGTACCAACGAGTTCAGGAAAATCGTGGAAGAGCTTTCCACCCTTATGGGTTATGAAGCACTTAGAGATCTTCCTACTGAGGATGTAGAAATTGAAACTCCTATAGAAATGTGCACATCACCTACGATATCAGGTAAGAAGCTGGCCATAATACCAATACTCCGAGCGGGACTTGGTATGGTGGGAGGACTTCTAGCCCTTACCCCAACTGCCAAGGTTGGACACATCGGTTTATATCGTGACGAGATGACACATCTTCCACACGAATATTATTGCAAGCTTCCAAAGCCTATTGAGGACAGAACCATTGTGGTCTTAGACCCTATGCTTGCAACAGGTGGCTCTGCCATAGATGCCATCAATCAGATAAAATCCTACGGTGGAAGCAATATTAAGTTTATGTGTATAATAGCTGCACCAGAAGGGCTTAAGAAACTTTCAGAAGCTCATCCTGACGTACAAATATATGTAGGACAGCTGGATAGAGAATTAAACGAAGATGCGTACATCTGTCCAGGACTTGGAGACGCAGGGGATAGAATATTTGGAACGAAATAGCTATATTCGTAAAATGAATTCGGGGCGCATTATTGCGCCCCGTTTACTATTTTTCTTTGTTTTTTGTTATTCAGTATATCCTTCACACCTGATAATAAAAATGCAAGGCTTAATCCAATACAAATTACAGCTAAAATTATATAAACAATATATACATCTACATAATAGCTATAATCTATATTATGATGCACATACAAACCATAGCAAAAACAATCTTTTCAGGAACTACAAGTATAATGCAGTCCATATGTGGATTTACATATATTGTATTCTCTGTAACCTCTCCTATAGAAAATGGCGCAATGCTAGATATCATATGCATATAACAAAGCACTATAATAATTGTAAAAATACATACTATATATTTTCTCATTATTTACTCTATTATTCACCTTTCTCCATACGCATAGCACCATAGTTTGTATTAAATATAATACCAATGTTTTTTGATTTTCTTGCAATACGCAAATCTGGCATTCGGCGTTTTTATTCTGAATGGTCTCAGATTATCTACAGAGTAAATTAGCGTCTCACCATCCTGCTGATTACAAAACAGGACATTATATTTATAAACATATATTGCTTCCCAGTTTTTATGTAATTCCTTATAGCTACTAACTACCTTTTTACAAGAGAAATATTCATGCTCACTAAGTACAAGCTCATGCTTGGATTCAGTAAGACACTGTATTTTTCCATCTTCTATAAAGTACTCCCCGTGTTTTCCTTTATGCTTACGAAAATCCTTATATATGGATTTGGCTATAGCTATGTAGCTGGTGTTGTATTGCTTTATAATATTTCTTATATGTTCTGGTGCTGATTTGTCATATTTTCTCTTCAGAAGCATGCACATTACTATAAACGCTACCACTAAAAGTACTTTATACGGCCATTCAAAGATACTTACATATATAGCAAAAAACAGATACTCATAATAATAGTGATCATCCACCATATAATACCAATTGTCATTAATTCTATAGCATCGAACTTTATCATGTCTTTTATTAGGTGCATTAATATATCTTGGTCGGGTTCCATCAACAGAATAGACCAAAGATTCATACCTCGCTTCGTTAAATAATGTCACATATCCTTCGTATACATAAGCACCATCCCATGGTCTTTCAGCTATATGGTAAGTTTTCTCAATTATATAACCATACCAGCTTTCTTCTTCACTAAGTATTATCTCATACTCAGGAGTAGTTTCTCGTTTTACATTTCCATCTGTCAAAGAAGAATATATTACTACATCATCTTTATTCTTCATATAATCTTCATAATATACTTCTGCAATGGTGGTATATGCCTTATTATTATCAGCTACAATTTTCTTTATGTGTTCTGGAGCACTAGGAACATAATACCATTCCACTAGCAAATATATAATTATAACTATTAATATGCCTTTTAATCGTCTCACTCGATACTCCCCTTTATTCTTCCTTCAAAAATCACAACTTCTTCACC
>SVEI01000060.1 GCA_015057445.1 Lachnospiraceae bacterium
TCCACTATAACACAAAAGGCAGGAGAATCTCTTCTCCTGCCTTTGCATTGCCAGTTTCTCTACCTCATCTTATTCTATTTGTAATTATCTTTCCCTATTAGACGGGAATCTGGTTTTACAATCAAGGGGACAAAAAAAATCTCGTGATATTTAAATCACGAGATTCTTTCTAGTATACTATGCTAACTTTGACTTAGCAACCTCAACAACCTTAGCAAATCCTGCTGGATCATTGATAGCCATCTCTGAAAGCATCTTTCTGTTTAAGTCAACCTCAGCTAACTTTAAGCCGTGCATAAGCTTGCTATATGAAAGTCCATTCATTCTAGCTGCTGCATTGATACGAGCAATCCAAAGCTGTCTGAACTGTCTCTTTCTCTGCTTTCTACCAGCATATGATGAAGTTAAAGCTCTCATAACTGACTGCTTAGCTACTCTATACTGCTTTGATCTAGCTCCTCTATATCCCTTAGCGAGCTTTAATACTCTATTATGTCTCTTCTTAGCGCCAACGCCGCCTTTAATTCTTGCCATTATTGTATTCCTCCTAAATATCTATCCTACTTATTACATATATGGTAAAATCTGCTTCATTACCTTGCTGTTAGTTGCATCTGTCATAGTAGCTTTTCTAAGATTTCTCTTTCTCTTAGCTGACTTCTTAGTAAGAATGTGGCTCTTGTAAGCCTTATTTCTCTTTAACTCACCTGTTCCTGTCTTCTTAAAACGCTTTGCAGCTGCTTTTTTAGTCTTTAACTTTGGCATGTTATATGTCCTCCTTAAAATATATATACTATAATTAATTTAACGTTTTTCAGTTAAAAACATTACCATACTTCTTCCCTCAAGCTTAGCAGGTTTATCAACTACTGCTACATCTGAAAGTAATTCAGCAAATTCATCTAGAATTGTTTTGCTTGAGTTAACATGTGCAAGCTCTCTACCTCTGAATCTAAGAGTTACCTTAACCTTATCTCCCTTAGTTAAGAACTTTCTAGCCATATTAGCCTTTGTGTTAAGATCGTTAGTGTCAATGTTTGGTGACAATCTAACCTCTTTTGTCTCTATAGTTTTCTGTTTCTTCTTGTTTTCTTTTTCACGACGAGTCTGCTCGTACTTGTATTTTCCGTAGTCCATTATCTTACATACTGGTGGCTTTGCTGTTGGAGCAATCTTAATCAAATCCACTCCTGCTTCCTCTGCGAGCTTCATAGCCTCTTTAGAAGTCATAATTCCAAGCTGCTCACCCTCTGCGCTGATAACTCTTACCTCTTTGTCTCTGATTTGTTCGTTGATCATTAACTCGCTAATAATACGCACCTCCGTTATATAGCCTTCGCTTAAATATTGTTACATTAAAAAAGTGGATAGACAAACTATCCACCAAAATGCTACAATAATAATTCATAAACAAATTCATTATACTGTGCTAACCCAAGTCGCCTCTAACGCGCTAAGGTGAGAGTGGATACTCTGCTTCTTCAACATACCTTTGGTACTTTATCACATAATCAAACATATGTCAATAGATTTTTCTCATTTTTATTCACTATCTGTTTCTTCTTTTTCTTGAATAGTTAGAAGAATTCTTTCAATTCTATTTTTTTCTACAGATGTGACTTTAAGAGAAATATTGTCACTTGTTGCAACCTCTCCTTCGTCTGGCAATTTGTCTAAAAGCTCTATAACAAGTCCACCTAAGGAGTCATAATTGTTTGATTTTAATGCTGTATTTAATGCATCATTCAAATCATCGAGTTTTATAGATGCATCAATATCATACTGGTTATCAGAAATTTTTTTAATAAAATCGTCCTCATCATCATCATACTCATCACGTATTTCACCAACAATTTCCTCTATCAAATCTTCCATAGTTATTATTCCTGAAGTCACGCCGTATTCATCAAGAACGATAGCCATAGTAACAGCCGATGTCTTTAAATCAGCAAATATCTGACTTGTTTTCTGATACTCATGAACAAAAACTGGTTTTCTTAATATTTTTCTAACATCAAATTCATTGAGACTATGCGTCTCACTGTAAAAGAATAAATCTTTTAAATATAGGATACCGATAATGTGATCCTTTGACTCTTCATATATAGGCATACGTGAGTAGGTTTCGTCCATAAATATTTTAACAAGCTCATCATATGACGAAGTTACATCCGCGCAAACAATATCAGCTCTTGGAATCATAACATCCTTAGAAAGAGCATCACCGAAATCCACCACGTTAGATATCATAAATTTTTCTTCTTGCTCAATAACACCATCTTCATGACTTACATTAACTATCGTTCTAAGCTCAGACTCTGTCATAGCTCCCTCTCCTGCGTTAGGGTCTATTCTAAGCACCTTAAAAATAGCTCCTGTAATAATATTTAACAACCAAATAACTGGTGTAAATATAGTCATTAAAAGTGAAATTGGATAAACAAACACCATCGACAAAGATACTGCCTTTTGTGTTGCAATGGTCTTAGGTGTTATCTCTCCGAAAATAAGAACAAGTAATGTCAATGCACCTGTTGCAAGTCCTATGTATTTGCTGCCAAAAACTTCCGTAGCCCATGTAGTTGTTAAAGACGATGCATAGATGTTAACAATATTGTTACCAATAAGTATAGTACTTAACAGTTTTGCGGAGTTTTCCGTAACCTTTAATACCTTTGCTGCACTTTTATTGCCTCCCTCCATCAGCGAACGAAGCTTGTGCTTATTTACCGTAGTGAGCGCTGTCTCCGATGATGAAAAAAACGCTGAAAGTGCTAACAAAACGACAATCACTATCAATTGAATAATGTCACTCGTGTCCAAAAAATATCATCTCCTTTTTATAAATATGGTATATATTCTATAATTAATGTGAATAAGTGTCAATAGATGTCTGACAAAGAATTAAGTGAAAATCTCGTCTGTGCAAAAACGCTCAGACGAGATAAACTGTTTACCTTATTTTTTATTCTTTTCTTTTTTCTCTTTAGCTACCTTTTCTTTAGAACTTTGTTCATCATCATTAGCCATTGTTTTAGCCATATCGTCTATAATATTTTCCATAAATTTCTTCTTTAAATATATGTCGTAACCCAACAATGCCAAAAACGTCAACTTTTTTAAATATTCATCGTCTTTATTTTCAAAGCCTTGTTCTATAAGTTCTAAAGTTTTTGTAATACTCATCTCGGTATTTTTATATTGACTCTTTTCCAACTTATAAAGTGTGGAATAAACATCTTCTAAACTATAGGATGAGTCACTCTTATCATAATAATTCTCAATCAATGGCTTAAGAACCACCTGAATATCACTAATAGTTACTACATTCTTGAAATAATATATGTATATAAGAAGAATTATATGTTCCTTTGAATATCTCTTCTTATTAGGTGGTGGTAACAAATCATTCTTTGTATAGTTATTGATCATAGTTTTAGTAAGAGTCTTATCTTCTTCCGTTCGCTTATTCTTTGATAAATACCTATCCATAAATGTTGTAACCTGATCCATATATAGCTCTATAGATGGAATATCCTCTGGTGAAATATATCCTAAATCCAGCCACTTCCCTATTTGATTTTTTAATTCAGCCATACTTATCTCATTACTATTTTTCATACTATACTCTCCATATGTAGTAATAATTTTTCTATTAAAAATTATCAACTACAACACTCTTCAATCTCCTAGCACACATTATATAGTATTGAAAACTAGATGTAAAGGTTTTTTTAACCCACCAAACCCTTCACCATATCAAGCTGTTGTATAGATGAAGCTACACCATTTTCTGTTAAATACATACCACTGCGTCTAATCTGAGCATTTTGTTGATTATCATCCAATGATTTTAAGGCATAATTTGTTGCCATACTAGATAGATATATTGCTCCTACATTGGCATCTTTTAGGGACATTAATGTGTCTTCCCCTGTATCATCTTTTGTCCAAACGGAAAGTTTACTGTATATTGCATCATTTTCATCTATCCAGTTATTTCCGTCATCATCATACTCCATAAGTTCTGCAAAACCATTCCCTGTCCTAGCACCAAATAGTTCTAGACCACTATTAATGATACCATCACTATTCTTATCAAAAGCAAGAAAACCTGCTCCTTTTGATAACATAGATATGCTATCTTCTTTACCATCTCCGTCTATGTCAAACATCCATTTTTGATCACTGACATCTATTGGATTTGAATCTAAACTAATTACTAGTGGGTCTGTTAATATTACCTTAGTTTCACAAGACAATTCCTCCGTAGTCTCAACATATGCTCTAGACATGGCCACCTCCATATCAAACTCTATGGATCGTCCGTCTGCTGTTGTTACTTTCCCTGTTGTTGTGAAATTAAGTGTCTCAGCCTCTTGATACTTATACTCAGTATAATTTGTCACTGTCCAAACACTAGCATTCCCTGTTCCACTAGAAAGGTCCAATACATTGTTATTTTCAACCAATCCTTGAAATAACGACTCCCTGCCTCCTATGTAGTTTCTTCTGCCTATAAGCAGTGTCAATCTGTTTCTAAATTCTTGAAGGAAGTTTCTAAGTTGTCTAAGCAAACTACTTACGCTATCTTCCTGTTTACTAGTCATTAGTGGCGCCACATAGTTCTCCTGATTTATCTCAGGTTTTTCTTCCTTAGAATCCCCCAGGAGATTGCCTTCTTCCGATGAATATGTACTTGAAAATGTGTGTTCAAAAGAATTTTCCTGATACCTTATCTCCCCAGTAGCCGTATTCCTCATCAGGCTTTGATTAGTACGACTTACCTTTACCATTTTACTTCCAGTTGCTGCCATGTTAACTGCGCTTGTTCCAATAACCATTCTTACTCCTCCTTTTTCTCTTCCAACACAAAAGATAATCAGTCTACATCAGGAGGATGTTCTTTACATTTATTTTATCGACATAAAAAAACAATACTTTATCCTTTGGGAATAAAGTATTGTTTTAGTTTATAATTATTTCAAGTTATGACAGTAATTCTTACTTTTCTTCTTTGCCCTTATTAAGCCTTGAAAATACTAGCTCATATCCATCATTTCCATAATTCAGAGAACGATTAACTCTACTTATGGTTGCAGTTGATGCACCTGTTGTTTTAGCAACTTCTAAGTATGTATTGTTCTCCTTAAGCATTTTTGCCACTGCAAATCTTTGGGCTATAGCAAGAACTTCATTCACAGTACACACGTCTTCGAAGAAATCGAAACACTCCTCAACAGTTTCAAGTGTTAATACTGCCTCAAATAAATCCTTTACAGTTTCATTTCTAATTGACTTTCCCATAAATCACCTGCTCCTACTTCTCTTTCCTAACCCATACTGCAACCGAATCACGATTGACGTAGAAATCACCAAACCCTTCTTCATCAATCTTTATATTATACTTTGCATTACCCATGGCATCTGCAAAATGACAACCTGCAAACTGCTTACCAATATACATGTGCTTAGTTCCACCTGTACCATCTGACATAACAACTGCCAAACCTGAATCCTTGTGTTCCTCATCACCTTCTCTAGTCCATCCTATACAGTTTGGATCATCAAAATAATCATGCTGTGGACCATAAGCCTTATCACGTCTTATCTTCATAAGCTTGTCTAATCCCTTCTTCTTAGACTTTATCTTAGCCGTTGGAATTCCCTTGTAATCTCCATAGAACACGCAAGGATAACCTTCCTGTCTGAGAAGAATAATCGCATAAGCCATTGGCTTAAACCAATCCTCAACCCATGACTCTAAAGACTGTCCTGGCTGAGAATCATGATTGTCTACAAATGTAACTGCCTTAAGAGGATTAACTCTAGTCAAAGTACCATCTAATATAGTTCTAAGATCATAATTTCCATGTGCTTTTGAGCAATTATGGAAATTAAAATGAAGTGGCACATCAAAGAGGCTTACCTCCCCTTCTGTTCCAGCAATATAATCCTGAAGCTGATTAACATCCCAATGCCAATATTCTCCGACTGCAAATAAATCCTTATCCGTTGCTTCCTTGACGCTTCTCATCCAGTCCTTGTAGAAATGTTTATTAATATGCTTAACTGCATCTAATCTAAATCCATCAAGATTTGCTTCTTCAGTATACCATTTACCCCAACGCATAAGTTCCTCTCTAACCTCCTGATTAGAGAAGTCAAGATCAGCTCCCATAAGATAATCATAATTACCTAATTCCTTATCTACGGACTCGTCCCAATCCTTGCCCTTAAATCTAAATATTGATTTCTTAGCTCTATCCTGATCCCAATCTATGCCATCAAAGTGATTCCAATTCCAAGTAAAATCTGAGTACTTGCCCTTTCTTCCTGGGAAAGTAAACTTGGTCCATGCACCTATTGTCTTTGAATCTCCTACCATCTGATTACGGCTACCTGAATTAAATTCCTCTGCAGTAACCTTCTCCACTGAATCAGCACCTATTTTATGATTCAACACAATATCTGCATATACATTAATACCTTTTCCATGAAGTGCCTTAACTGCCGCTAAATATTCAGCCTTTGTACCATACTTAGTAGCCACACTTCCCTTCTGGTTAAACTCTCCTAAATCATATAAATCGTACACTCCATAGCCTACGTCATTTACTCCATTAGCTCCTTTATATGCTGGTGGCAACCATACTGCTGTTACTCCTGCATTCTTCAATTTTGTGGCATCTGCCTTAAGAGTATTCCACAATGTAGAATCTGCCGGAAGATCCCACTCAAAATATTGCATCATGATTCCGTTAAGTCCCATATTAACCTCCGATTTCACACTTTAATATTCTAAACTATTATAGCAGAAAAGTTTAAGAGAGTAAAGTACGAAAACATAACAAAGGATGCGCAGATTTACTTAATTGGCTGGCCTGCCTAGGGATTGGCGCATCCTTTGTCAATTTCCTACATATTCTATATGTTACTTATCGTATTCTTGTACTAAGCTTATGAATTCTGACTTGTAGTCGTCATCTTCCCAGTCAGCTACTGACTTAGCAAGGGATATTACAAGTTCCTTATCTGTAGTTCCCATATACTCACTATCTTTTAGGTACATACCATAAGCTGCAACTGCTGCTGCCCAGCGAAGATTATCTGAGCCCTTAGCATTATAGTTATCTACTGTGCAAACGTAAGAGTTTAGCTTGCTTTCCTCGTCTTCAGGTTCCTTATAGCGGACATTTACTGTAAACAGCTCAGCATCTAATCCACCACCACATATCATTAAATCTCCATCTTCTGTTGAGTCGGTCTTAATCTCTGAAGTAGAATCTTCTTCATCTATTGGATGATTTACATCATTTGTTGACTCATTATTATCATATTTTAGCTCTGGCTCATTGATTTCGAAATCTGAATCTGCTAATGCTATCTCATATATAGCTGTTACTGTATGTCCTGCTCCCATTTCTCCTCCGTCCTTGGTATCATCAGAAAAATCCTCTGCTGCCATGGTTCTATTTTCATAGCCAATGAGCCTGTACCCCTTTACATTCTCTGGATTAAACTCCACCTGAAGTTTTACATCCTTTGCCACTGTAACCATAGTTGCACCCATTTCATCTACCAAAGCCCTCTTTGCCTCGAAAGTTGAATCAATATAAGCGTAATTTCCATTTCCCTTATCTGCCAATGTCTCCAGCTTATTGTCCTTATAATTTCCGTAACCAAAGCCCAAAACACTTAAGAATACTCCGCTTTCCTTCTTTTCAGTAATTAGTTTCTCCAGTTCCCCTTCACTGGTTACTCCAACATTCAAATCACCATCTGTACAAAGAATTACTCTGTTGTTTCCACCTTCTATAAAATACTTTTGTGCAATTTCATAAGCTGTTTCTATTCCTGCTGAACCATTTGTAGAACCATATGCCTCAAGTTGTTCAATAGAACTAGAAATAGTATGGTAATCGTCACCTTTTGCACCTTCCAAAACCACTGCCTCACTACCAGCATATGTTACAATGGAAACTCTATCCTTTTCAGTAAGATTCTCAGCCAACATACAAAGTGACTTTTGTACTAACGGAAGTTTATCTGCATCAAACATAGACCCCGATGTATCTATAAGGAACACTATATTTGACTCTGGTGCCTCACTAAAATCTATATCCTCTGTGTTCAAAGATATAAGGGCCAGCTTTGTATCCTCATTCCACGGACAGTCCGCATATTCTGTGTATACGCCAAATTTTTCTCCAGCCTTTGGCTCTTCATAATCATAATGGAAATAATTAATCATTTCTTCAATTCTTACAGACGATGCTGGAACATCATAACCATTTACAATATTACTTCTAATGTTCGTGTATGATGCAGTGTCCACATCTGCCGCAAAGGTTGAAAGTGGTGTGGTCTTAACCGAAAGCCATGAATTCTCAGCAAAATCATCATATTCATTTGTATTAAACTCTTCCTCTGGTAGACACTCAACAACACATCCATCCTCACTTATTCCAATTGCTCCATTTAGTGTAGGTGCACTATCATACGCCTCCATAGCGGATCCTTCATAAGTTTCCCCACTTGCTTGCGATGGATATTCGTAATAGGATGCTGTAGTTGTGGATTCGTATACCATATCTTCTTTTTTCTCACCACATCCACACAATCCAAGCATCAACGAACCTACCATAGAAAATACTAAAGCTTTATTTAGCAATCTTTTCTTTCTCATAAATAATCCTCCTACCATCTTCATTAATTTCTAACTATTAAATCTTTAATTCACTGTATTTTATTTGTGTCATAAGCTTATATGTAATGTACGATTGAATTCTGTTAATTTATGGTACTAATTTATTTTCTAATAAAAGTTATAGTAATTAAAAAAGACCATCCAATGTTTGTCCACAAACTTTTAGATGGTCTCTTAACTCAATTGTTTTATCTACATGAATTTTATTTTCCAATATATTCTTTTTCGATTTCCAGTCCCTGTATATCTATATCGATTATTCTTCCAATTATATTACCCACTTTGTCTTTTCCAAGGGAATCAAGTATAACATCAGCTTCAATAACCATATAATCCATTGTAAGAACAAACATAGGGTTTGATAACAGAATTTCATCACCTATAGTAATAACAAAGTCATCATATTCGTTGTCCGAAATCTCCCATATCTTCAATGTGACATCATTTGAGTTACTGTCAAATATAAATTGTCCTTTAATCTCAAGCTGTCTCTCGTCGGTTTGAACACCTTCTATCTCCTTTAGCTGATTCTGAATATTATCTCCTACGACTCCATTTTCGTTTTGATTCAGTGTTAACGAATTAAACTCTTCATTGGCAGTTGGTGCCTCACTTTCCATATCGCCCTCAACGAGTAACTCCTCTTGTTCATCCATTATTATTTCTTCTGCTGGAGCTTCCATAGCCACAGAATCATTTGTTTCTTCACTGTATCCATCAACACTTAACTCTGTAGTGCTATACATAATATCTTCACTCTTTGCTCCGCCTGAACCGAACATCAAAACTGGTACTGCAATTACTGTAATAACAGCAGCTGCTGCAACAAATCCTAGTACCTTCCTAGTTCTCTTAGACTTAAGTTTATGTTGCTCAATTACTTCTCTTGCTTCTGATTCAAAGCCTGCTTCGATTCTGTTCCACAAGTCTGGAGTTCTTAAATCAGTTGCATTAAGGTATGAATTTACAAATTCCTGGCTAACAAATTCTTCCATATCGCCAGCAGAGTAATCCTCGTATGTCACTGTATCTGATATTCCGTTTTGCAGGTTCTGCGCTGCAATATCTATATTATAACCGGTTGTATCCGGCATTACATTTTCTCTATATTCATTAAAATTCGTTATATTGTTATGTTGTTCATTCATAATCTGCCAGACACCTCCTTAGCTTTTTTATTCCCTGATTATACAACCAGGTTACTGTTCCCATTGGTTGACCTGTAATCTCAGCAATTTCCTTGAATTTAAATTGTCCCACTAATTTTAGATCAATAACTTCTTTTTCTCTTGGTGCAAGTGTATCCATAGCCTGAGCCATATCATTAGACATTGCAACTGTATCCTCCACACTTCCTCTAGATGTGTCTTCCCACTGACGTGGAGCATTTCCTTCATCAGAAGTATTGTCAATCTCCAACACTACCCTAGACCTTTTTCTAATGTAATCTATGGCCATATTCTTAGCTATAGTTACTAACCAGGTCTTGTGTGGACTTCCTTTTTTAAATGAATCTGCTACACGAATAAGCTTTATAAAGAAATCTGAGGTTATGTCCTCAGCATCCTCCTTTGAGCCTACTGTGTCATATACAACTGCGTATATGAGTTTAACATATGCCTCATAGATGGACGCCAAACCATCTTTATCTCCTTTAAGTAGCTTATTTATGGCAGATTGGAATTCCTTATCTGTCACAAATACATCCTCCTATAAATTGTACGATTATAATTTTATTTTTTATGGAAAAAATTTATTATTTTATTTCTCATATATAATATCACACTACTAAGCTCTTTTAAACAACAACTATATTGTTTCTAGTTTACATAAAATAATTAGTTATTTTTGTAAAAAAAGATTGCTAACTGAGTTCTGTCTCTAAGACCAAGCTTCTCAAGAATAGTGCTAAGATAATTCCTAACAGTTCCTTCACTAAGAAATAATCTTTCTGCTATCTCCTTATTACTGTAACCCTCCGCAACAGCTACTATAATTTCCTCTTCTTTTTCAGATATATCATGGGTTCTATAATCAAATCCTTTTTTCTTTGCCATTAGCTCTGGAAGCTTTTCTACTATATCCTGACCAAATACACTTTGACCTCTCATTACTGCCTTAATGGCAGGAATTATTCCCTCGAAATCCTGCTTTAATATATATCCCTTGGCTCCTATATTCAAAGCTTTTACTATGTACTCGTCATCCATAAATGTAGTGAGATATAGAATCCTTGCATCAGAGCTTTGTGCAAGGATTTTCTCACCTGCTTCAAGTCCTGTCATGCCACTCATTCTGATATCCATCAAAAGCACGTCAGGTTTATAGTTTAGGTAAAGCTCTATGGCTTCCTCACCACTATTCCCCACTGCCACAACCTCTATGTCACTGTCTGACTCAAGTATAGTTTTTAGCGAAATGGCAACTAACGCATCATCATCTATAATTAATACCTTCATAATATCCTCCTGCTATCTCCCAATTTGAATTGCATTATGTAAATTATCCTGTATTATAATTTTTAGTTTACATAACGCATCTTTCTGATGTTACTTCGGAAATGTAACAAATATCTTGTATCCATTACTTTCATCTATAGATATATTTCCCTTAAGGGACTTTACTCTGTCCTGCATATTCTGAAGTCCTATACCATCTGTTCTGTTAATATTCTTGGTAGCATCAGTAGTACTGCTATGGGCTTTATTCTTAACATAGTCATAAACAACTAGCTGATACATACCTGGATGCTCTCGAATTATTATATCTACACTATCACTTTTGCTATGCTTAATAATATTTGACACTGCCTCTCGGACAATTCCAATTATGGCATACTTGTATTTTCGATCTACATTGTCTCCTATATCATAATCCACACTACATTCAAAGCTATCCTTTATCTCATCCATCAAATCTCCTATGGCCTGTCTTAAGTCAATGGATTCATCATGAAGGTCATGAACACTTTCACGGATATTATTCATAGCCACATCCAAGTTATTCTTCACCGACTCAAGCTGTCCGTGTAAGGGCTCCTGCTTATTAATAGTCATAAGAGCACCCATCTGAAGTATGGACCTTGTAATCATATGTCCCACATTGTCGTGAATATCTCTGGCTATTCGGTTACGCTCCTTAAGTGTTGCCACATATATATCTTGATCCTGCCTCTCAATAAGATGCTTATTCTTCTCTGCTAAGAGAATGTTCTTCTCCTCACTGTCATCTCTAATATGCTTTATTTGTTCGCTTAAAACTTCATTGCGATCACTCTTGTAGTACATTATGTGAGCTAATAAAGCAATCACAAGTAAGAAGAATGTGGTGATAATTCCTATGCCATCTATTGCACTAAGCAATAATAATCCAATTATAGCTTCCAGTATATATAATTTCCGTCCAAATAAATCATAGCAAAATATTGGAGCTATAAGGATAAGCTCAGGCACGAAAATGAGAGCTACCACATACAGCACGCCTGATATTATCAATATCTTCCTATTTTCGAAATAACCATTTAAGCATGCAAAAATAATACCAACTAGTAGGTATATTACAAGTCGGTCCATGCTACAGCTACTGTACAACAGAAATGCTGTTAACAATATTAAAATTATCTTATCTACTATGTATGTCATTAATGCTCCTTAACTCTCTTGATTTCATTTCATATTATCATAAAAAGGAGTCCACTTCAATGTGAACTCCTTTCATTAACACTAACTACCCCTCTCTTCTTTGCTTCATAACCTTAGCCACGATAAGTGCTATAGCCATAAACGCTACCGCGAAAAGCGCCTCTATTCCCACACATTTAAAGAAGGTATCTAAGCCACCATCTACATACAGGCTTTCTGTAGCCTTTACCTGCCAGTAGGTTGGCATAAATCTTGCTATCTTAAGTATTCCATCGCTAAATATCTCCATAGGGACGAATACACCACCTAAAAATGCCATTCCAAGAGCAATAATATTAGATATCATACTAATAGTTGGCGCCTTAAGGTTAAAGCTACTCACTATACAAACTATTCCTACTGTTAGAAGCAAAAACACAAATGAGCTTAGCAGATTAAGAGCATTAGTTCCTACAAACACCTGTCCCTTAAACATTATTGCTGCCACAATTATAAGAGCTGCCCATACTGCAATACTAAGAACTGCAGATGCACCAATTAGCTGAGTACTTCTTGATTTTAATGTCATAGGAGCTACTGAATTTCTGTCTTTAATCTCTTTTTTATTGAACACCATAATAATTGGTGCCATAACATTCATAAGAAGCATAATTAAGATATAAGTCATATATGTGAAATAGTAATACTGCTTAGGAAGTGCCACAGAGCTTTTACCCTTATAGTTTACAAGACCATCACTATCAAGAGCTGCTATAGTTTTCTCATTTGCCTCCTTTGAGCTATAGCCCGCTGCCACATATGCATCGAAGGACTTCTGGTAAGCTTCTATCTGTTCTTCCACATAAATACTAGCTTTTGTTCCTTCTCTTTTAATATTTGACAGTTTACCTGTTTCTGAGTATCCCTCATCTATATATAGAACATAGTCTATTGTTTGCCAATATAAGTTATCCTGTATCTCTTCTCTGTCATCCTCAACATCCACCTTGTTATGTAGGGAATACATATATTCCATAAGATACTTTGATTCCTCACTATTATCATAGTCAAAAACCACTATGTCCATCTTGCTTCCCTGGAATTCCTTTCTCTCATTTCCTCCTACATTTGATAATACACCAAGGAGAACTCCAAATATGCTGATGTATATTATAAATTGATGCTTCTGTTTATTTAATATCTTAAAAAATGTCTTAAATACTTGCATACTGCTTTCTCCTTCCTAATAAAAATCCTCCAAGTGTA
>SVEI01000061.1 GCA_015057445.1 Lachnospiraceae bacterium
TTGGATTTACTTGTTAAGACCTACTATGTAAAGAATTCTAACAAGCAAACCTATAAGTATCACAAGGATGTGTGTAATATTGTTAAGGCAGTAAATCAGGCTCAGTTTATTGACAGCATTATGGATGAACTATCAGAAGATGAGATGGATATATATAAGCGTGGTCGTAACGCTACTACACATTCTAAGGCTAAGAATGCCACTATGGGAGAGTATCGTAAGGCTACAGGTCTTGAGGCTTTGTTTGGATATCTGTACCTTAAGGGAGATATGGCTAAGCTAAATTCCTTCGTGGATAGAATGATAGATATGTATGAGAATAAGTAATACTTACAAAGGATGTTTAAATATTTTTAGACAAAAGTAGGTGATTATTATGTCATGGTTTAAATATTATAAGGAGCAGTCAAAGGTAATAAAGGAGCGAGATCCTGCAATTAAGAATAATCTTGAGGTTTTGCTTTATCCTAGCTTTAGAGCAATATATAACTATCGTAGGGCTCATAAGCATTTTCTTAAAAAGAGATATTTTCTTGCTAGATATATCTCACAGAAGACTGCCCGTAAGACCGGTATAGAGATTCACCCGGGTGCAACCATTGGCGAGGGCTTTTTCATCGACCATGGGCATGGAGTAATAATTGGTGAGACTACTATAATCGGTGACAATGTAACTATATATCAGGGAGTAACCTTAGGTGGTACAGGTAAGGAAACTGGAAAGCGTCATCCTACCATCTGCGATAATGTTATGATAAGCGCAGGTGCCAAGGTTATAGGTTCATTTACAGTTGGAGAGAATTCCAAGATTGGTGCAGGCTCTGTGGTTTTATCAGAGGTTCCACCAAACTCCACAGTTGTAGGTGTTCCAGGAAGAGTGGTTAAGCAGGAGAATGTTAAGATTCCAAGATTTGACCTAGATCAGGTTCATCTTCCAGACCCTGTACTTGCTGATATAAGACAGCTTAAGGCTGAGAATGAAGAGCTTCGAAGCATGGTTGAGAAGTTGGCTGAGAGCATCAATAAATAATTAGATAAATGTATTGTTTTATAAATCAAGTGAAATGGTTTGTAATAGATTAAGTACATTATATAAATAAGTGAAAGGATATGGAGAACCACTTCCATATAAACAAACAGACAGATATGGATAATCAAAAGGACTTTAGTAAGAATAATCAGAATGAAAATGAGCATATTATAGAGGGTAGAAATGCAGTACTTGAAGCATTTCGTTCTGGCAAGACTGTAGATAAGCTTTATCTTCAGGATGGACTTAGAGATGGAGTTATAAGCTCTATTTTAAGAGATGCTAAGAAAAAGGATGTAATAGTTAACTTTGTTAGCAAGGAAAAGCTTGATCAGATGTCATCCACTAAGAAGCATCAGGGAGTTATGGCTATTTGCTCTGCTTATGAATATGCTGACATAGAAGATATATTTGCTAAGGCAGAGGAAAAGGGAGAAGCTCCATTTGTATTTATACTTGATGAGCTTGAGGACCCACACAATCTAGGCGCAATCATTAGAACAGCAAACCTTTGTGGTGCACATGGAGTAATTATTCCTAAGAGAAGAGCAGTAGGACTTACTGCAACAGTTGTTAAGGCTTCAGCAGGAGCTATCAATTATACACCAGTTGCCAAGGTTACTAATATTGCTAAGACCATAGAGGAACTTAAGGAAAGAGGAATGTGGTTTGCCTGTGCAGATATGGATGGTCAGGTGATGTATGATTGCAACCTTACCGGTTCAATTGGTCTTGTAATTGGTAACGAGGGCAGTGGAGTAAGCAGACTTGTTAAGGAAAAGTGTGACTATGTGGTATCTATTCCTATGAAAGGTGATATTGATTCACTTAATGCATCCGTTGCAGCGGGAGTGCTTGCGTACGAAGTTGTCAGACAGAGATTAGGAAAAAAATAATATTTTAAATTAACCCCTATGTCATATTACATAGGGGTAATATAATATGGGGAGAAATTATGTCATTGGATTATAGTACTATGAATGACAATCAAATATTAGAACTTATTAAACTACATGATACAGATGCAATGGAATTTCTTTTAAAAAAGCATTCTCCTATCGTAAAAAAAGAAATACGTACAATGTATATTATAGGTGCTGAAACAGAAGACTTATATCAAGAGGGAATGATAGGTTTGTTTAAGGCTATAAGAGATTATGAGCCTAGCAAGGGGGCTGTGTTTTCTACATTTGCCACATTATGCGTAAAGAATCAAGTAAAGTCTGCAGTTACAGCTGCTAATAGAAAAAAGCATAGCCCATTGAATCAGTATATTTCAATATATGCAGGCTCTGATGAAGATGGTGATAATGAAGAACTATTCATGGATGACGGAGAAAAAACAAATCCTGAGAAAAGGATATTGGCTAAGGAAAATGAAAATGAATTATTAAACAGCATTAAAGAGAGACTGAGTAAACTAGAAGTTAATGTTTTGAATTTATATCTTGATGGTTTGTCGTATGCAGAGATAGGTGAGCAAATTGACAAATCTGAAAAGTCAATAAACAATGCTTTACAGCGAATAAGAGCAAAGCTGTCAAAATAGTTTTTCTTGACATAAACTTGTAAATAAAGTATTATCTATCTTGTGCAAAAAAGCATATTTAGGTTGCTGCTATGGCTCAGTCGGTAG
The DNA here is from genome assembly GCA_015057445.1 of Lachnospiraceae bacterium. GTDB lineage: Bacteria > Bacillota > Clostridia > Lachnospirales > Lachnospiraceae > Coprococcus_C. The sequence goes on from SVEI01000061.1 coordinate 2,667, forward strand.
AGCGTCGCATTGGTAGTGCGGAGGTCACGGGTTCGATTCCCGTTAGCAGCTTTGAAAGTCTAGGAGAAATCCTAGACTTTTTTGTTGCCAAATTATGTTTACTGTGAAAAATGTGAAAAATTCATGAAAAACAATAAAAATTGTAAAAAAATAATGCATTGTACAATATATTGTGTTATAATGCATATGTATAACTTTGTGTTGGTTTACATAAATTAGTTGACATTGCATTATTTATATATATTGGAGATGAATAAAATGAAAATAACGAAGAGGATAAGCTACATATTGATAGCATTTGTTATGGTGCTTACTTTGATGGGACCTTGGGGATTTGATATTCGTTCAAGGGCTAATCAAACAGGAACTATAACAGGAGATTACTTACGTCTTAGGGAAGCGCCAGATGGAGCAGAGATGAAAGACGGTTCTGGAAGTACGATTTATTTGAGAGCTGGTACAAAATGTACAATACTTGATACAAGTAATTCTACATGGTACAAGATTACAGTTACATATAATGGTCAAAGCTATACAGGATATTCTGCATCTCAATATATTTCTATTGATGGTGCAGGTGGTACAACTTCTAATCCATCATCTGATGCTGATTTTGAAACTAAACTTGCCAACGAAGGTTTTCCAGAAAGTTATAAGGTAATGCTGAGAAATCTTCATGCAAAATATCCTAATTGGGTATTTAAGGCTGTACATACGGGTTTAGATTGGAGCCAGGTAGTTGCAGGAGAGATTAACACTTCATCTAGTAAGAAGAACCTTGTTCAGGGAACATCGTCACTCCCTAGATATAGTTGGCGTTCTACTACAGTAGGATATGATTATAGAAAGGATGTATGGACACCTTTTGATGGTTCAACATGGTATGCGGCATCTGATCAAATTATTTCATATTACTTGGACCCACGTACTTACTTATATGAGAATTATATATTTGTATTTGAAAGTCTTTCTTATGTTGATGGAATGCAGACAGAAGCTGGTGTAGAGGCTATTTTAAGTGGTACTTTTATGTCTAATACAGTGCCGACAGGAGAGTCACTTACATATGCCAAATTGATTTTAGAAGCAGGTAGAAATTCAGGAGTTAGTCCATATCATATAGCATCAAGAATAAAACAGGAGATGGGAGCTAGTGGAAATGTCTGTGCATTTGGTAATAGTTCAAGCTATCCTGGAATTTATAATTTTTATAATATTGGTGCTTATGACGGTAATGATGCGGCAACTAAGGGACTTGCGTGGGCAGCTACATCAGGCTCTTATGGTAGACCATGGAACACTCCGTATAAATCAATTCTGGGTGGAGCTCAGTTCCTTGGAACATCATATATAAATGTAGGACAAGATACACTTTATACACAGAAGTTTAATGTTACTAATTCAAATTGCTTATTTAGTCATCAATACATGACAAATGTTCAGGCACCTGCATCAGAAGCGCTTACTGTATACAATGCATATAGCAGAAATAATTTACTTAATACTTCATTAGTATTTGAAATTCCGGTATATAAGAATATTCCAGAGACTGCTGTTAGTAAACCAGCGGATTCAGGTAATCCAAATAACTGGTTAGCATCATTATCAGTAGATGGTTATGCTCTTACTCCTGCATTTGATATTAATATGACAACAGATTATACTCTTAATGTATCAGATTCTATAAGTAGTATTAATGTTACAGCTTCAACAGTTAATAGGAATGCCAGAGTATCAGGTGTTGGTACCCTTAGTCTTGCTCAAGGTACAAATACATTTAATATTGTTGTTACAGCTCAAAATGGTAATACAAGAAATTATAAGCTTACCGTAAATAGAGGTGCAGCTACGTCTGGAAGTACTTCTATTGGTACATCAATGGCTGACTTAAATGGTGATAGTGTAATTAATTATAAAGATATTGTAAAGCTACAAAGAGTTATTATGGGGTTAGAGCCAAGTTCAGAACAAGCTCTTAAGATTGGTGATATCAATAAAGATGGAGTAATAAATTATAAGGATATTGTAAAAGTTCAAAGACATATAATGGGATTAGAACAGATACAGTAATATACACTAGTGGAGGTATAAGATGAATAAGTTAAAAAAATACATAGTATTGTTGTTAATAGCAGTACTATGTATCAATATAAATGTTCCTGTGGTACACGCAGAAAATATATCACTATATATAAGTGTATCATCTAGTCAGGTTAGTGTTGGAGATTCCATAACTGTAACTGTGTCTTATAGTTATTCAGGGTCGTTTGCAGCTGATTTCCAACTTAGCTGGTCAGGACCTGTATCATTTTCAGGTGGTAGCATAGGAAGTAGTGGAGTCATAAGTGCTATGGGAAATGGTTCTTCAAGCGCTACATTTACTGCAACAGGTGCAGGAACTGCGTCGTTCAGTGTATCTGGTGCGGGAATGGATATAGTTACGGAAGCGGATTTAGGAGTTGCTGCACAAGGTGCTAGTGTTACTATTGTTGATAATTCAGCCCCTACAACACAGGCACCATCAACTACCGAGGATTCAAATAGTAATAATACTACTGAAGAAGATGAAAAAGATGATGATGGAAAGTCTGACAATGCTTTCCTTGCGTCCCTAAGCATAAGTCCAGGAACACTTAATCCTGAATTTTCACCATATACAAATACTTATACAGCTCAGGTAGATGAAGATGTTACAAAGCTCTCTGTCAGTGCAACAGCAGATGATAGCAATGCTGGAGTAAGTGTTTGGGGAGCAAATGAATTAGAACCTGGAGAAAATTTTGTTCAGGTTGCAGTAACAGCAGAGAATGGTGATATTAGATATTATGATATTCATGTAATGGTTGGAGAAGATGTTGGAACACCATTTACAGAGATTGATGGTGTTAGATATTCTTTTGTGGATTATGAAGAAGGAATTGAGCCATTAGAGGGTTTTGAATCCACAACACTAAAATATGAAAAATGGCAGGTTCTAGCATATAAGGCACCTAATGATAAGTTGTTTGTTGTACCACTTGTTCCAGAAAAAACTGATGAAGATTCAGAAGAAGAGGCAGAATATGAGTGGTATATGTATCTAGAAGATAAAAATTGTTTTGTAAAATACCAAGAATATACTTCAAGATACAATAGATACGTGATTCTCGAAAAACCTGAAGGTGTGGAGCTCCCAGAGGGTTATGTTGATGCAGATATTACCATTAATGGAAATAAAGTAAATGCATATAAACCGGATAAAGAATTCTATAAGAATTATGATGCAAATATGAAGGTTTATCTTGTTTATGCAATGAATATTTCTGGAGATGCAGGTTTTTATAACTATGATTTAGAGGAAGATACTTTTATGAGATATAATCCTTTAACCATTGTTGAGGAGATCATAATAGAAGCTACACCTACTGAAGCTACTCCAGAAGATGCAACACCAGTTGATGCTATTCCTGCATCAGATCTTAAAGATGAAGGATTCTTCACAAAGGAAGTAATTACCTATATTCTTTTTGGCGTTAGTGGTTTATTATTAGTCTTTGTAATAGTTGTTATTTGTTTGGGATGTAAGAACAAGAATCTTAAAGATGAACTAGAAGATGCTGAAAGCATGGTTCATCAGCTTGCAGGAACTGAAGCTCCAAAAAAGAAAGACAAGAGTGTTATGGCTGATGTGGATTTATTTGGAAATGGACCTATTGGTGAAAATGGTTCAGTAGATATCCAATCAGTTCAAGAGCAATCTCCTTCACCAGAGATGACAGCAATTAATGAGGCTATTGACGCAGCAATGACAGTTTCATCTGTGGAAAATACTGCAAGCAAAAATGTTAATGAAACAACTAGTAATACAACTTCAGAGGTTGAAACAGTTTCTAAGATGGAACAAATTCTAGAGATTCCACAAATAGAAGAAGTTGATTATGCTAAGCAGTCAGAGGATATAAATAATAAGATTAAAGAAAATTATGATGCTAATATGGATAGCGCTTTCTCTGATTCAAATGATAACTAGAATATTTATTTTATTTAATAAAAATTTTTAGTGCTAAATTAAATAAAATGCTGTATAATATACACAAACTGTGCTTTGCTAGGTGCGGTTTGTGTATATTAGCGTAAATGGGAGGCTTTTATGGAAGGCGAAGTTATTTCAAGGAATTTTATAGAGCAGGAGATAGATAAGGATTTAAAAGAAGGAAAATACACTAAAGTAGTAACTAGATTCCCACCAGAACCTAACGGATATTTGCACATTGGACATGCTAAATCCATATTATTAAATTATGGATTAGCTAAGCAATATGGTGGTACATTTAACTTTAGATTTGACGATACTAACCCTACTAAAGAAAAGACTGAGTTTGTTAATTCTATAACTGAGGATATTAAGTGGTTAGGTGCTGATTTTGGTGATAAAGTTTTCTTTGCATCAGATTATTTTGATCAGATGTATGAGGGAGCTATTAAACTTATAAAGAAGGGTAAGGCATATGTCTGTGATCTTACAGCGGAAGAAATAAGAGAGTATAGAGGTGACTTTAATACTCCTGGAAAGAACAGTCCATACAGAGACAGAAGTGTAGAAGAAAATCTTGCACTTTTTGAAGCTATGAAGAATGGTGAGTTCCCTGATGGTTCAAAGGTTCTTAGAGCAAAGATAGATATGGCAAGTGGAAATATCAACATGAGAGATCCAGTTATCTATCGTATAGCAAGAATGACACATCATAATACAGGTGATAAGTGGTGTATTTACCCTATGTATGATTTTGCACATCCAATCGAGGATGCTATAGAGGGTATTACACACTCCATTTGTACACTTGAGTTTGAGGATCACAGACCACTTTATGAGTGGGTTGTTAATGAACTTGAGTATGAAAATCCTCCAAGACAGATAGAATTCGCAAAGCTATATTTAAAGGATGTTGTTACAGGTAAGAGATATATTAAGAAGCTTGTTGAGGATGGAGTAGTTGACGGATGGGACGACCCAAGACTTGTGTCACTTTCAGCTCTCAGAAGAAGAGGTTTTACACCAGAGTCTATAAAGATGTTTATGGAACTTTCAGGTGTTGCGAAAGCTCATTCAACATCAGATTATGCTATGCTTGAGTATTGCTTAAGAGAGGATTTAAAGCTTAAGGCAAATCGTATGATGGCAGTACTTGATCCGATTAAGCTTATTATTGATAACTATCCAGAAGGACAGGTTGAGTACTTTGATATTGATAACAACCAGGATGTTCCTGAGGCTGGTACTAGAAAGGTTGCCTTTAGCCGTGAGCTCTATATTGAGAGAGAAGACTTTATGGAAGAACCACCTAAAAAGTACTTTAGATTGTTCCCGGGTAATGAGGTAAGACTTAAGGGTGCATACTTTGTTAAGTGTGTTGATTATAAGAAGGATGCTGATGGAAATATTACTGAAATCCACTGTACTTATGACCCAGAAACTAGAAGTGGTTCAGGTTTTGAAGGACGTAAGGTAAAAGGTACTATTCACTGGGTATCAGCAGAGAGTGCTATTGATGCAGAGGTAAGATTATATGAGAATCTTATCGATGAGGAGAAGGGTAAGTTAAATGAGGATGGAACTCTTAATTTCAATCCAAATTCATTGACCATTTTAAATAATTGTAAGTTAGAAGCAGCATTTAAAGATGCTAAGAAGGGAGATTCTTTCCAGTTCTTAAGACATGGTTTCTTCTGTGTAGATATTAAAGATACAACAGATGATAAGCTTGTGTTTAACAGAATAGTTTCACTTAAGAGTTCTTATAAACCAAGCTAGGAGGTTTTTATGGGGTTATTTTCAGGTTTAGAGCAGTTGGGTTTAGGAAAATATAATGACGCTAAACTAATGGAAGAAAAGAAGTCGGATGAAGTATTTCTCGATGGAGCGGGAAAACAAATTCCTAAAGTTACAGAAGAGGATGTTTTGTATGACAAACGATACACATGTCCTGTTTGTGATGTAAGTTTTACTTCCAAAACAGTAAGAGCAGGAAAAATTAAGCTTATTTGCAAGGATTCTGACCTTAGAGCAGTATATGAAATTGCTGATCCACACAAGTATGATGTTATTGCCTGCGAGAATTGTGGATATTCATCTTTAGGTAGATATTTTGGGAAGATTAGCACTAGGCAGATGCGAGATATTAAAGACCAGGTAGGTACTAATTTTAGAGGGATTAGCAATGATAAAGATTTGTTTACCTATGATGATGCTATCTTAAGATATAAGTTAGCTTTGGTGTGTTGTATTGTTAAGCATGCCAAGAGTAGTGAGAAGGGCTATACAAGTTTAAAAATGGCATGGATTTTAAGAGGTAAAAGATTATCTCTCAAGCCAGGTGATGCAATGATAAAACAGCTTTATGAAGAAGAAATGGAATGCATAACTAATGCATATACTTGTTTTGTGGATGCACTTGCTAATGAAATGATGCCTATTGCCGGTATGGATGAAAGTACTATTAAGTATCTTATGGCAGAACTAGCGAGGAAGCTAAAAAAATATGATGAATCAGCAAAGCTTTTAGCAGAGGTGCTTACTTCAAAAGCAACACCTACAAGAATCAAAGAAGAAGCTCTTAACGTAAAGCAGCTTTTAAAAGAAGACATAAAGAAGAATGGTAGAAGCTAAACTATTATATTTAAGGAGAATTCTTATATGAGTAGTCAGAACTCTACTAATAAGAAAAATATTAAAAAATTAAATAAAAGAAGAAAGTTTGTAAAAAATCGTTGTGTTTATGTAATGATTTCTAAGACTGCAACTTTACCGTCACAGGTAATAAAGATGTGGACTAGACAGCCTTATGCTCATACATCTTTAGCTATGGATATTGAACTTAATGAGATGTACAGTTTCGCACGTAAAAAGCTTAGAAATCCATTTAATTGTGGTTTTATTACAGAGGATATTACTACTGGCGTCTTTGGTCGAGATAAAGGAACAACTTGCAAGATAATGAGAGTATGGGTTACTCAGGCACAGTTAGATAAGATTAACAAAATTCTCAAGAAATTCAAAGACAATAAGAATTATTACAAATATAATTATATTGGTATTTTTGGTGTAGTCATAAATAAAGCTGTGGAAAGAGAATATAACTATTTTTGTTCCCAATTCGTATATTATGTGTTATCAAAAGCCGGTGTAAAATTATTTGATAAAAAGCCAGGTTTGGTTAGACCAGAAGATTTTAGAGTGTGGACAGAGCCAGAGGTTATATATGAAGGTAAGCTTAATGAATACAGAGATTTCCTTGAAGAAAATTACCCTAAGAATCCTCATACTAATAAATATGTAGAAAAGCGAGGAATTAATTTTGATAAGTTTACCAGTGATGTAAATCATGATTCAGTTGATAAACCAGAGGAGACAGTGGCAGTAACCTTAGAAGATGTTATAGAAGCGTAATAAATTATAATATAAATAATCCGGTAAAATCTTTGCCGGATTATTTATATTAGTGGTTATAAATTTCAAAGGATAATAATATGAATATATACAGTGAGAATAATAATGTAGTAATTGAAAAAATAACAGATTTTGATATTGAAGAAGTGTTAGAATGTGGACAGTGTTTTCATTTTACAAAAATAGGTGAAAAACATTATGAAATACTTGCTTTTGGTAAGTATTTGCGTATTAAACAGAAAGAAGATACGATTATTTTGTTTGATACTACGTTGGATGACTTTAATCAGATATGGAGAACCTATTTTGATATTGATAAAGACTATACAACAATTAAATCAAAGATTTTAAAATGTGATATCAGGTTAAAGGATGCAATAAATGCGAAGCCAGGAGTTAGAATACTTAAACAGGATTTTTTTGAGACTTTAATTTCATTTATTATATCTCAAAACAAGCAAATACCACATATTAAACAGATTGTACACACAATATCTGAGAGATTTGGTAATGAAATTTTGTTGCCAGATGGAAGAAAAGTATATTCATTTCCAACAGTTAACCAGTTATATGAAATTAGCGAGGAACAACTTAGAGAGTGTAAGGTTGGATTTAGAGCTCCTTATATTCGCTGCGCTACAGAAATGGTTTCCGCAGGAGAAATTAATGAAAACGAATTGCTTAATATGTCTGTAAATAATGCAAGAGAAAAGCTTATGACAATAAAAGGAGTAGGCGAAAAGGTTGCAAATTGTGTCCTTTTGTTTGGCTTAGGTTTTACAGATACATTTCCAGTTGATGTGTGGATGAAAAGAATTATGGAATATATGTATTTTAACGAGCCACAAGAAAAAAAGATAATAGAACAATTTGCAATGGAGAAATATGGGGATTTAGCGGGATACGCACAACAGTACTTATTCTTCTACGGTAGAGAAAATGGTTTGGGAAAATAACTTCTTTGTGTACATTTTGTTAAATCTGAAAATAAGGGTTGATTTTTCTATAAAATGGTATAAAATATACTTATGTTAGCACTCGAGTTAAGTGAGTGCTAAGAATCATAAAGATATTTGAATAAGGAGGAATATATAATGAAGTTATCACCATTAGGCGAAAGAGTTGTATTAAAGGAGTCAGCAGTTGAAGAAACTACTAAGTCAGGAATTATCCTTGCTGGTCAGGCTAAGGAGAAGCCACAGTATGCAGAGGTAGTTGCAGTTGGTCCTGGAATTATTGTAGATGGTCAAAAGGTTCCTATGGAGGTTAAGGTAGGAGACAAGGTTATCTATTCAAAGTATGCTGGTATGGAAGTAAAGCTTGAGGATGAGGAGTTCATCGTTGTTAAGCAGTCAGATATACTTGCTATAGTTGAATAAGATTAACAACATAATATAAAATTAGTTGGAATTACATAGTATTTTCAATTATTCTTAAATATGATTTATAACTAGGAGGCATTAAAATGGCAAAGGAAATTAAGTATGGAGCTGAAGCTAGAAAAGCTCTTGAAGCAGGTGTTAATAAGTTAGCAGATACAGTTAGAGTTACAATTGGACCAAAAGGTAGAAATGTAGTACTTGCGAAATCATTTGGTACACCACTTATTACAAATGATGGTGTTACTATCGCCAAGGAGATTACTCTTGAGGATGCATTTGAGGACATGGGTGCTCAGATAGTTAAGGAGGTAGCAACTAAGACCAATGATGTAGCTGGTGACGGTACTACCACTGCAACAGTTTTAGCTCAGGCTATGATTAACGAGGGTATGAAGAACCTTGCAGCTGGTGCTAACCCAATTGTTCTAAGAAAGGGTATGAAGAAGGCTTGTGATGTTGCAGTTGAGGCGATTTCAGGTATGAGCCAGACTATTAGTGGTAAGGAGCAAATTGCAAGAGTTGCATCTATATCAGCTGGTGATGACAGTGTTGGTGAGATGGTAGCTGAGGCTATGGAGAAGGTTTCTAAGGATGGTGTTATAACTATCGAGGAATCAAAGACTATGAAGACTGAATTAGACCTTGTAGAAGGTATGCAGTTTGACAGAGGATATGTATCAGCATATATGGCTACAGATATGGAGAAGATGGTTGCAGAGCTTGAGAATCCATATATCTTAATTACAGATAAGAAGATTTCAAATATTCAGGATATCCTTCCACTTCTTGAGCAGATTGTACAGAGTGGTTCAAAGCTTCTTATTATCGCAGAGGATGTTGAGGGTGAGGCTCTTACTACTCTTATCGTTAATAAGCTTCGTGGAACATTCTCAGTTGTTGCTGTTAAGGCTCCAGGCTATGGCGATAGAAGAAAGGAAATGTTAAAGGATATTGCAATCCTTACAGGTGGAGAGGTTATCTCAGATGAGCTTGGCTTTGACCTTAAGGATGCTACACTTGATAATCTTGGTAGAGCTAAGAGTGTTAAGGTTGGTAAGGAAGAAACAGTTATTGTTGATGGATATGGTCTTAAGGCTGATATCGAGGGAAGAGTTAACCTTATTAAGAATCAGCTTGCTGAGACTACATCAGAGTTTGATAAGGAGAAGCTTCAGGAGAGACTTGCTAAGCTTGCAGGAGGTGTTGCAGTAATCAGAGTTGGTGCTGCTACTGAAACTGAGATGAAAGAATCTAAGCTTCGTATGGAGGATGCCCTTAATGCAACAAGAGCTGCGGTTGAGGAAGGAATCATCGCAGGTGGTGGTTCAGCATACATTCACGCAACTAAGAAGGTTGCAGAGCTTGCTGATACACTTGAAGGAGATGAGAAGACTGGAGCAATGATTCTTTGTAAAGCTATGGAAGCTCCACTTACTCATATTGCAGCTAATGCTGGACTTGAAGGAGCAGTAATTATTAATAAGATTAAGGAATCTGAGATAGGTATCGGATTTGACGCATATAAGGAAGAGTATGTAAATATGATAGAAGCAGGAATCATTGATCCTGTTAAGGTTACAAGAACAGCTCTTCAAAATGCAACTTCAGTTGCTTCGACAATGCTTACAACTGAATCAGTAGTAGCAGACATCAAAGAAGATGCTCCAGCAATGCCAGCAGGCATGGGCGGTGGCATGGGCGGAATGATGTAGTTACCCTGAGCAATGCGGAAATAAGAAAGAGTGGCTATGCATGCTTGCATGCAAATAGCCACTCTTTCTTATTTCCATATTGCGAGGCTACATACTGAGCCGAAGTGAAACGAAGGCGAAGTATGTAGCCTCGCAATGCTCAGGGTAACTACATCATAATCGAATTAGTTGCGCTTTATACTGAGCCGAAACGAAGTGAAGGCGAAGTAT
>SVEI01000006.1 GCA_015057445.1 Lachnospiraceae bacterium
CACGTCTGATGTTTCAAGCTGAAGTTTATAATTTTTAATCTGCTCTTTAATTACTGAGCTGATCTCTTCAGGTTTTAAATTCATGGACAAAAAACACCTTCTTTCTGTACGAATTTTTTCGAAATAATTTACGCGTTAGCCAGTGTTCTGGACATATTATCAAGCTTTGTCTTAATTGAACTATCCACAACTCTGTCCTCAATTCTAATTACCAGTCCACCGATAAGAGATTTGTCTACTGAGTAGTGGGTCTCCATAGTATCGTAAACTGTTGTTTCTATAAGTCTCTTCTCTATAGCCTGCTTCTGTGAATCACTAAGCTCTACCGCACTTGCCACTGTAGCAACACCGATATTCTTTTCCTTCTTAACCTGTTTTACAAAATAGTTAAGGATAGAAATAAGCTCATTTATGTGGCCTTTCTCAACCACCATAACCATAAGTCCGGTAAGCTCATCTGATGCCTTACCATCAAATGTATCTTTGACGATTTTAAGCTTCTCATCCTTGCTTACCTTTGGATGACTAAGGAGTTTGATTAAATCCTCATTATCCTTTAATATCTGGATAAGAGCTAATGATTCCTCATACAAACCATCAAGCTTACCCTCTTCTAAAGCAAGCTCAAAAAGAGCATTTCCATAGGTTATATCTACTTGTTTAGCCATGTATTATCACCCATTTCCTTCAAGGTCTCATCGATAAGCTCTGCCTGCTTGGCATCATCTAAATTACCCTCTACAAGCTTTCCAGCCATAACAGTAGCAACTCCGATAATCTCCTGCTTAACCTCATCCTTAACCTTGTTCTTCTCAAGCTCCGCTTCCTGATTCGCTCTATTAATAATACGAGCAGCCTCTTCCTTAGCTTCAGCTACAATATTTTCTTCATTCTTAACTGCCTTCTTACGAGCTGCTGTAAGAATCTCTTCAGCCTCATCGTCAGCCTGCTTCAATCTCTCATCATACTCTGCCTTAAGCTTCGCTGCATCTGCTTTGTCCTTAGCAGCACTGTCTAAGTCTCCCTTAATCTTCGCCTGTCTGTCGGCTATAACCTTCTTAACCGGCTCAATTAACACATATGATAAGAATAAAAACAGTAAGAACACAGCTAAACCCTGTATTAATATGTCAAACAATAGCTGGGCATCAAGACCAAATATACGTCCCTGGTCTGCCTCTGCCATAAGCGATACATTTGCCATACTAAAGCTAGCACCTCTTAATGTCACTGTTAATCCTCCTTTCGGTTCCTAAGGTATTAATCCTTAAAACCTACATATTTGAAATACTTAATCTTACTTAAAAGGCTTAACGAACATAAGAAGAAGTGCAACAACCAGACCGTAAAGACCTGTTGTCTCTGCAACTGCCTGTCCAAGAATCATAGTTGACATGATATCACCCTTTGCTCCCGGATTACGACCAACTGCTGATGCACCATAACCTGCTGCAATACCCTGACCAACACCAGGTCCGATACCTGCGATAACCGCAAGACCAGCACCTATAGCTGAACAACCATTAATAAATCCTTCATTATCAATATTTCCCATTTTAATGTCCTCCATTTTTTTAATTTTGTAAGTTTTTAATATAAATTTTAAATTAAAAACGCTTTACCCCTCTACCTCTCTCTTCTGAGCTACAAAGGTCATGGTCAGCATACAGAATACGTATGTCTGGATAGCTCCCGAGAATAAGTCGAAGTATACGTGAAGCGCTGATGGTATACCTAGCTGGAATAACCACGGAAGCATTCCGTAGTAAAGTGCCATCATAACTGTTCCTGCCATTACATTACCGAAGAGACGGAGCGAAAGCGAAATCGGTGTGGCAAATTCACTGATTACGTTAATAGGGAAGAATAAGAATATAGGTTCAAACATTCCCTTAAGGTAACCCCACTTCTGGTATCTAATGGCTGCGTACTGAATCATTACAAATGAAACAAGTGCGATAGTAAATGTTGTGCCAAAGTCCGCAGTAGGCGGTCTTAAGCCAAACAAGCCGGATATATTCGAGAATAGCACGAATACAAACAGCGTACCAATGTAGTTGGTATATTTTTTACCACATTTGCCCATAGTACCATCAACAAAGTTAACCAATACACTTACAGCAAACTCAACTCCTGTGGCGAATTTGCTTGGGTTATCCTTTGTCTTTAGTACACTTCTTCTGGCACAAAGCGCAAGTATAGCTATGGACAGAAGAACTATAAATGTACAAACATGGGTGGTGGTAATATATACCGTAGTGCCAAAGAAGTTGATTGGATAAAGCTGATGTATATAGAAATCTACCTCAGGCCTTACCATAGGCAACCCAATGGCTACACCATTAGTCATATGTTCACCCTCCTTTATGTTATTTAATTTTTATTAAAGAGTTTACAGGAAACTCTGTATATATCTCAAGAGTGACATGCACTCTATCAAACAATGCAACATCCACACATCCCCTAATCAACGCTCTTACGAGCTATAGGCGCCACTTTTAGTTTAGTATATGCATATGCCATAATTTCACTCAGGCCTACCGAAAATCTGGTAAAACCTTCTTGATGAGCGGATTAATTAATGCTGATATTTTAAGTGAAAATAAACCCAATATGGAGCCTACAAATGTGGCAACCCCTATAAAATATGCTACAACCATAATCACAGCTGATATAATCAATCTAAACATGCTCTTAGCGGTCATATAGCCTCTTGCCTTACCCTCATCAACACTTAAGGCTCTGTCTATGGTGTCGTACATATTATAAAGCTGAAAGGCTGCTCCCAGACCTCCACCTATAATTCCAACTAGATACATCCACATAGGTCTTAAAAATATAAGGCCCACTCCAAGCATTATGATACAGCTTACTATAATTCCAACGTATAGCTCCAAGAGAGTTCTAGTCTCAGGTCTTTTACTCATACGCCTAAGAGTCTTTTTTATTCCCATTATCCTCACCTATATACCCACGGACTAGGATAAATACGGACCTAAAACCAGAGACGACCCCCAGCACAATAAACCACACAAGAAGCTTGGTTCCAAAAAATTTGTCCACTGCCATACCTAAGACAATACACAAAAATATGGTGACAAGCATAGTAATTCCTATCTGTGAAATAAGGAACAACATCTTAACTACTTGACCATGGTTTTGGTTCATATTACACCTCTCCATTTTTTACCTACACTAAAAGTTTATTATATATGATTTTACCCTATTTTTCAATGAAATAGTTATCTATTAATTAAATAAATGTAAATCTTATCCGTTAAAAATTGACATTCACCTTTAGATGTATTAAATTATTGATGCAATTGGTGGTTTCTAAAGCCATCTATACTATATATTTTATAAAATGGAGAGTAATAAGGTGTCTGATTTTAGAGAGGACAATTACATAGATACCCAGTTTCTAGCAGGAAATGAAAAGGAAAATATCAAGGCAGCTTCTAGGATTTTACAAAACAATGGATTAGTTGCATTTCCCACAGAAACAGTATACGGATTAGGTGGCAATGCTCTAGAACCTAATGCTGCAGCCAAAATATACGCTGCCAAGGGCAGACCTAGCGACAATCCCCTGATTGTTCACATAGCAGATACCAAGTCCGTGTATGAGCTTGCCAAAGAAGTACCAGAAAAAGCAAAGCTACTTATGGAAGCGTTTTGGCCAGGACCACTTACCATTATCCTTCCAAAGAAGGAGCTTGTACCTGATGGCACAACTGGTGGACTTAACACTGTGGCAATCCGTATGCCTTCTCACCCAGTAGCCCTTGACTTAATTAGAGAAAGCGGATTGTATATTGCCGCACCTAGCGCAAACACTTCTGGAAGACCTTCCCCTACCCTGGCAGAGCATGTTATGGAGGATATGAATGGTCGCATTGAAATGATTCTGGATGGTGGAGCTGTAGGTATAGGCATAGAATCTACAATAGTAGATTTGACAGGTGATGTTCCTGTGATTCTTAGACCTGGATTTATAACCAAGAGTATGCTTGAGGAAATTGTGGGAGAAGTGACCATTGACCCTGCACTCATAGAACCAGATCCTAATCTTAGGCCAAAGGCTCCAGGTATGAAATACACACACTATGCGCCTAAAGGGGAACTGACTATAGTGGAAGGTGAAGCTTTTGATAATAGTGGAATTACCTGCACCGAAGGGAACAAGAAAGACAACAACTATATGGTTGACGCTAATTCTACTAGTAAAATCGTAAGAAAAATCAACGCATTAGTTGACGAGAAGAAGGCTGCCGGCTTCAAAGTTGCCGTAATCACAACCAGCGAAAACTCAGACAAATACAACTGTGATCATGTACTAATTGCTGGAGACAGAGCCCAAGGTGAAACCATTGCAGCAAGACTTTATCAGGTTTTAAGAAAGTGCGATGAACTAAGGGTTGACTATATATTCAGTGAAGCCTTCAATGAGGGTGAACTAGGCGGAGCAATAATGAATAGACTGCTGAAGGCCGCAGGACACAGAGTAATCAAAGTGTAATATAAAAATAAGAGGATGCGCAATTATAGTTCTTGGCCGGACCTGCCTAGGGTGGGTCCACGCTGACGCGAAAAATGGTCAGCTTAGTCCCCACCCTGTCGCGGCCGGATGAAATTTGTTGGCGCATCCTCTTAATATTTTATAAACATTGATTAACCTTATTTAATCTTCTATCATGTTAATTCGCCTGATGTGTCTTTCATCATTTGAGAATGGTGTATCAAGGAATGTATCCACAATCTTAAGTGCAAGTCCCGGACCTGTAGTTCTAGCACCCATAGCAAGAATATTTGCATTGTTATGCTCCTTTGTTGCCTGAGCTGAGAAGCAATCTGCACAAAGAGCTGCTCTAATTCCTTTTACCTTATTTGCAGCAATCGAAATTCCTATTCCTGTTCCACAGATAAGAATACCAAGTTCGCACTCACCATCAGCCACTGCATGAGCAACCTTCTTTGCATATTCTGGATAATCTACAGAGTCTGTGCTGTAGCATCCAAAATCTTTAAATTCAAAGCCTCTCTTTTCAAGATGAGCCTTAACCTCCTGCATCAATTCAAATCCACCGTGATCACAACCTAAAGCTAACATAATTTGTCCTCCGTTTTGAAATTGTTTTATAATATTTATTCATATTGCTTATTCTTTCTATTTACAACAAGGATAGGTTATCACGAAATCTTTAACATTTCAATGTTTGAAATATGTAATTTGATTAGATTTTATATGTTTTAAATATGCAAGGAACACTATCAACACACCCACAACGCAAAAGAGACCGAAAACTTAATTTCGGTCTCTTTTGCGTTAGCAGGTTGCCCTGCCTTTAAAGAAAAGATTTAAAATTTATGAAATGAACTATATTTAATATACAATATAATTATTAACAAAGTATGTACAAATTTCAAACTTTGTGTAAGCTTTTTTTGTATTTTTGAATTATTTTCAGTTTACAATTCAATATATGTTAACAATTTAATTGCTTATTTATGTTGTATTAGATAGAATAATAATGGTGAAATTTTGTAACTAATTACCTTTTTTGAAAGGAGTTTTATATGAAGATTATATATTGCCGTTGGGGTAGCATATGTGAAGATGGCATAATGAATGCATTTAGGAGGCTTAAGCATGATATTGTGGATTTTTACAGACTATTCGACAGTGTAGATTATGATAAAGCTTATCTTAAGGCTCTAGCCGACTGCATACAATCAAACTCAGGCGTGGATTGTGTATTCTCAGTAAACTTCCAACCTATAGTTGCTAGGGTATGTAAGGTTTTCAAACTGCCTTACATTTCATGGACTGTAGACTGCCCTAGCTTTCAGCTCTATTCAGAAACTGTATCATATCCTACAAATAGAATATTTGTGTTAGATAGACTTCAAGCAGCTAAATTTGCGCCAATGAACCCAAATAATATATTTCATATGCCTATGGCCTGCGACCTAGCAACCTGGGATAGTGTGAAGATAACCCCTGCCGACCACAGGGAATACGATTGTGATATTTCATTTATAGGTTCTCTTTACTCCGAAAAGTGCAGATATAACTACGTTGAAAAAGATTTACCCGAATATATGCAGGGATATGTAAAAGGGTTAATAGATGCTCAGCTTCAGGTGTATGGATATAATTTTATAGAAGATTCTATAAGCGACCAGTGGGCAGACGATTTCAAAAAATATGTTGGATGGGTGCCACTTGGGGCAGACTACATAGAGGATGTAAAAGGTATTGTAGCAGATTTATATATCGGTGAAAAATGCACTGAACAAGATAGAATCCGAACCCTTAAAGCAATAAGCGAAAACTTCAATATGGATTTATACACATTGAGCGACACTTCTATGCTACCAAAGATTAACAACCGCGGTGGAGCTGATTCTAACCGTATGCAACCAAGAATTTTCAAATGCAGTAAGATAAATCTAAGCATGACTAACAGACCATTTAAATCAGGTATCCCGCTTAGAGTGTTTGACATAATGGGGGCTGGCGGTTTCCTTATATCTAACTACCAACCTGAATTGGCAGAGCTTTTTGCTCCTGGAGAGGATATTGTACTATATGACAGTATTCCAGATTTGCTTATGAAGATAGAGTACTATTTAGAGCATGATGATGAGCGAATTCAGATAGCAAAGAATGGATATGAAAAGGTTAAAGAGCTACATAGCTATGACGTAAGGCTTGCAGAGATTTTAAGTCTTGCTCTATAAACACAAAAGAGAAGGTTCAAAATTAGATTAATAATCTAAAACTGAACCTTCTTTTTATAATATCTTCTCTAATACTCCCACTACCTTGGCCTTGTCATAGGAAGAAATAAAAATAATATACTCCAGAGCTTGCATAGATATATTCTTTTCTTGCAAGAAACAAACCAGCCCCTCTGCCGCATCATTACTTCTTAAAAACTCCATTTCCCACAGCAGGAATTTTATCTGTCGAATAATTCTAATAATTTGGTCTAAATTATCTCCCCAGTTAAATATGACATTTTCAATTTCTGCATTTTTCTCAGCACTATAAATATCTAGCATTACCATAATAAAGGCAATATCACTTTCCTCACTTAAAGCTTTTACCATATTTTCATCTTTAAAATAATCTTCCAATTCTTTTATGTGAGCTTGATCTTTTCTCAGCAAAGCATTATTAGCCAACTCTATTGCCCTATCTTTTTTTTCACCATATTGTTCTTCCCAAAGTAATCTTTCTTTTTCTTCCTGCAATATGTATTCTTCAGTTTGAATCATCTGTTCATCAATCATTAAAAATACTCCTTTATGAGCTTTCGTCTCTCACCATAATAATTAGTCAAGTCCATCAAGCCATCATCATGTATGCACCATGGTTTTAACATATTAGGTACAACAACCTTATATCCAGCCTTTCCAAATTCCAAGCTTTGTGATACATCGTAGAAGTCCCACTTATCAAATATATCATCTCTCCAAGGCAAATCATATTGTGTTGCCATCAAAAGGCCATCCACTGCCTGAACCTGACAATAATCACCTTCAACCTGACCGTAATCAATCATGTTCATTGAATATATATTGTTTGCAAATATTTTACCCACTCTATAGCCCTTCCACATAACCTTATTCTCAGGCAACTTAGGACTACCAACCATACCTATCATCCCGATGGTTTCATCCTGAAATATCTTAATCAACTTATGAATAAAATACTTTTCTATAATCATCACATCCTGATGCATATACACCTTATACTTTGCATCTGACGTTTTCATTGCTTCATTATAACCAGCAGTCATACTGTCAGCTCCACCAACGGTTAACACATCTATGGAGTATCCCCTTGGAACATTTAAATTATTAATATAATAAATTGCTTCTTCAGCATACTGCGTATTATTCGTACACATGATAAAGCATATTTTATTTTGATCCATAATCATACCTCATAATAAAAACAAAACTTACACACCATTTTGGTGCATCAAGATGATATCCTTAAGTCTATTTTCCCATGTACACTTATGGCTTGCTATATTGTATCCATTATTTGCTATATATTTCGCAACATCCGGATGTTCCAATAAAAACTTCACGTCATAGGCCATCTGTAAAGGATTATTCAAGTCATAAAATACTATATTTTCTCCATCGGTAAATATAGTTTCCAATACAGAACTTTTATCACTGACACAGACCGATTTATTAAGCATAGCATTAAATACTCTCTCAGTTGTCCCTTCCTTAAACCAAGGCATAAAGTTTAAGCAAATTTTTGCGTTACCTGCCATATAGTTACATTCTCTGGAAGATACTCTACTATGCAACCTAATATTGGGTCCATACTGATACTCATCGTCTTCCCAATTCTTGCCGTACACATCTACAACTACGCCTAACTTATCTAATTCTCGCATGCAAAGCTGTTTATAATGTCTTCGAATATAATTTTCTACATGGGGAGCAGCTATATTATAAATGTAATATATTCTTTCTAAGTTATATTCCACACCACATTCATCCAAGTAGGAACGAATAGCAGATTCTGCAGTTAAGTTACAGTCAATCATCATCTCTTGTATAACCCTACTGTATAAATTCATTCCACCATCTTCTAGTCCATCTATCACAGGAAAGTCACTTATCTTTTGTTGACAATCTCCCACATACAACACCTGATACTCTCGAGAATCATAAACTACCACATCCTCTTGGGCACCTCCATGTCCCAAAAAAGCTACTTTACCCACCTTAGGATAGAACTCCCTAATATATCTGACGTGGTCCTTGTCTATACAAAGCACATTTAAACATGTCAAAGGTTCTATAAATGCACCTCTGAAATTTCGAGGATGATCTACCATTATATCATATATTTGAACATTATATTTTTCCCATACATTTTCCTCACTAGAATTAACTAATCTAGTTCCTATCTGATTAAATGTAATTAATATACTATTCTCTTGTTTTATAAAGTCAAAAAAGGCAGAAGATGAATAACTCTCCACATTTTCCGTGTCTGCCACGTAGTAATCTATGTTATTTGCTACAGCAGCATCAACTAGCTTCTCTACAAAATAATCTAAGGTTTCAAGAATTCCCTTAAAAAACACTATATGTATCTGTTTATTTCCCTCCATACATACTCCCCCTAGTACAGTCTTGCAATCACCTGTTTTTCATATACTGGATCATTAATTTCCTCTACTTGATCCCCACCGTTTAATTCATTATTATATTTATTCTTTATCTCTACTCTCTTTCCCTCTCCCTTTAGCATCCATTCATATTCCAAATCAATATGCCCTAGATCTAAAGCTTGATATCCAGCCTTTGCCAAATCATAAGCTAACACCGTTGCTGTAGCACCAAGAGATATGATTATAAGCTTGTCTTTATCTAAT
The DNA here is from genome assembly GCA_015057445.1 of Lachnospiraceae bacterium. Classification (GTDB taxonomy): domain Bacteria; phylum Bacillota; class Clostridia; order Lachnospirales; family Lachnospiraceae; genus Coprococcus_C. Next base: position 9,417 of record SVEI01000006.1, read on the forward strand.
TTTAAGGCTTCCTCTAAAATGTCATCATACCTGTCAAAGGCATTCACTGCCGGACCTAGAATCCTCTTTACATCTGTGGCTTCGTCAAACAAATCATTTCCCACACCCATTCGAGTCTGATGTCCCTCAATAATCACAACATCTCTTCCAGTCCATATCTGCTTTAATCGCTGAAATCTCTTCACTGGCCCATCAGTCATATTATCAGCTCTATCAACATAAGGTCTGGACATATATGCATCATAGTACTTTCTCTTAAAATCCAGCACCGAATAATGCTTCTTGCGCGTTTCCTCTGTCATATATGCCCTAATATTATATCTGCTGAATAAATTATATCTGGTTAAATCTCCATAATTATCGGCTATGGCCACAAGAATATCTTCATCCTTAGATTCAAGCACTTCCTTTAGCCTAACTCCAAGTTTAGGATTAGGTTCTTGAAACACCTGTCTATCTTCACCTAATATTACTGATATCTCTCCATCACCAAACCTACATATAGATTTGCCTTCTTGAATAATTTTATCTACAGTTTCATCCTCAGAAGCAATTGTAGGATATAAAGGTCTTTCCTCGTCAGCAAAAATCTCATAACGAACATTCTCCATGGCATGATTAATAGAATACTGAATCATGGAAAACTCTTCAAACTGGCTATATATATTATTGATGTGCTTATCTACAACCTCTTTGAATTTTCTGAACACATCTATGGTAATAAGATTTCTCGTGTCTAAACTTTGTGCTTTCTCAGTCTTCTTTTCAAACTGCAACATATCCTTATGTGTTTCCATATTCATCTTAGAATTTAGAATTATTGGCAACTCAAATAGCTCTGCCATATCCATATATTTTAGGTTATCAGCAGAGCAACTAGTTATATATCCATCAACCTGACCCATAAGACCTCTTTTATCTTGAAGATTTCCCACATACAAATTCACATAGCAATTTGCATCCTCATATTTTGCAAATTCTATGTTTAGTAATTCCAAATTATTGTCCAAACTAGCATTATCCTCAACGTACAAAAGCAACTCATAATTTGTCTCACTGTACATTTCTACAAACTTCTCTATTACACTAGGATAAGATGGTTCATTCTCATCAAAATCCGGTACATAAAGCAGTATTTTTTCTTCCCCATGGTTAGACTTTTCTATGTAATTTACCTCTGCAGGAATAATTCCCCGTATACCATCCTCTGCAGTCTTTAAATTATTATTTATAAACTGACTTATATTTATTTCTTCTCTCGCCAGTTTATCACATATCTTATCATGGTCCCAGTTCCACCAACGAATTAAGTTTAATGCAGCTATATCCGACTCATTGTATCTATATCCGATAATCTTGGCTGGATTTCCTGCCACAATAGCATATGGAGGAACTGATTTTGTCACCACCGCACCTGCCATTATATACGCACCGCTTCCGATTACAATATTTCCCCTTAAAACAACGTTATCTTCTACACAACAATCATTCATAATGATTATCTGTCCACCAAACCTATTTTGCCCCAAAGCAAGAGATATCGTATTATCGTGAGATACATCAGGACTAAGTACCACCTTGTCTGATACACAAGAATACTCACCTATTTGAATATCATACTTCCAATTATTATATAATTTCATTGCTACCCCCATTTATACACAATACTAATAAAAATATTATAATCCATACACAAAATCTCTTCAATATTTACAACGTAATATATGTGATTTTATGCAGAAAAATCAACTATTTTCTTGACATATACCCCTAGGTAAAAGAAAATAAAAATATAATATTTTAAATGAGGTAGATTATGAAAATAATATTTTGCACTTGGGGAAGCCTATGCGAACCAGGAATGAAAAAAGCAATAGAAGAATCTGGTCATGAGTTGGTGTTATTTAACAAAACCTACACTGACTCAAATTACGATAAAGAATACCTTCTTTCACTGGCTGATAAAATCAAAAATACACCTGATGCTGGCTGTGTGCTTTCTATTAACTATACACCTATAATTGCAAGAGCCTGCAAACCATTTAAGATACCATATATTTCTTACACAGCAGACTGCCCTTGCTCTAATCTTTTCTCTAAGACTATAGAGTACGATACTAACAGAATATTCCTGTTTGACAAAATACAAACTGAAAAATTCCTACCTCATAATCCTGACAACATCCATCATCTGCCTTTGGCAACGGACACGTCACACTGGGATAGTATCTCTGTAAATCAGGACGATATAGCAAAATATAGCTGCGATATCTCATTTGTGGGATCTCTTTATTCTGAAATGTGTCCTTACAACAAAATAGAGCACAGATTATCTGATATGACTCGCGGATATGTGGATGGACTGATTGCTGCCCAGCAAAATGTGTATGGTTATTACTTTGTAGAGGATGCAATTACAGAAGATTGGGCTAAACAGTTCCAGCAGGAAGCCCAACTGTCAGATATGGCTGAAGATTATTTTAATGACATAAGAGCCGTAATCGCAGATAATTACATCGGTTACAAATGTACAGAACAAGATAGAATTAATACTATTAAGGCAATTAGCCAGCAATTCAAGCTAGATCTTTGGACCTTAAGCGACACAACTCCCGTACCTATGGTCAACCATAGAGGACCTGCAGATTCTGGCATAGATATGCCAAAGATTTTTAAGTGTAGCAAAATCAACCTGAACATGACTAATAAAGCTATGCGCTCAGGAATACCTCTTAGAATATTTGACATTATGGGCTGCGGTGGATTTCTTATATCCAATTACCAGCCTGAGATATTAGATTATTTCGTCCCTGGAGAAGACATTGTTCTATATGATAGCATCCCAGATTTATTGGAGAAAATTGGTTATTATCTAGAGCATGATGAAGAACGAGATATAATTGCTAGAAATGGGTACGAGAAGGTAAAAACATTCCACAACTACAACCAAAGACTGAGCATAATATTAGAAAACAGCAATTTATAATTTAAGACACTCCGCCAATTAGCAAATCGCCATTGGCAGAGTGTCTTAATTATTGAAATCTATTTATTTGACGGTAGATATTCCACTATATCAGACATTTCGTTTCCACACATAATGTAATAACCAAATCTGTTGGAACTGTCCGTTACTTCTCCTTCCACATCATAATTTATATCGTAATCCTTCAGAAATTGTGGAGCTTCTGACTTTATCTTCTCAAATATCGCTACATCATCTTCGTTAAATATAAATCTGACAGCAGCATACTTCTTTTTATATATCTCATAACTTTCTGGTTCGTAACCTAAAGCTACGTCAATTACTGCTTTAACAAAATCATAACCTATAGAAAGCTTTACCAAATCACTTCCAATAAAATCTCCACCCATTCTTCCTCCAATTTCTATGATTTTTATATTACCATCATCATCTATTTTTAATTCTGAATGGGATGCTCCATATAATATTCCTAAAGAATCCAGGCCTTGCGTAACTACAGAATATATTTTACTTCTTAGATTATCTTCTATACCTGCTGGCTCTAGATGCCCTGTTTCTATAAAATGTGGAGATCCAGTAGTATATTTTTGAGTTATAGCTAAACATCTGTGAATCCCTTTCCAGGATATACTTTCCACGCTATACTCCCTACCGCCCACAAATTCCTCAACAAGAGCTTTTTTTATAAACCCACACTCTTTAGCAGCTTCTATAGCATTAGACAGTCCTTTACTATCATCTAGCTTTGTTATTCCTCTGCTACCGGATCTATCTAAAGGTTTTACTATTATTGGATATTCCAAGGAAACTCCGTCTAAGTCCTCCACTTTTTCAACAAGAATACTTTTAGGGGATGGAACCTTATTTTCTTCAAATCTTTTTCTCATCATATTCTTATTAGTGGAATACAGAGTACTCTCCAAAGAATTACCCACAAGCCCCATATGATGCGCAACAAAATTTACAGTTACTACAGCCAAATCGGATGCTATACTGCAGATACCATCTACACCAATCTCCATACATTTATCAAGTATCTTTTCCTTTTCAATTATGCTAATATCATAGAAAAAATCAGCACTTGCTTCCCCAACATCCCCTACTTTCCAAGCAAACACATGGGTTTGTATTCCCATACTCTTTGCCTTTAATATTAATGGTTGTTGCAAGTATGAAGCTCCAATTATTGCTAATTTTTTCATTCTATCATCCTCTTTATAAGTTTGTTTATTATCTCTTATAAAATTCCCTTACCTTACTTGATATGTACTCAGCCTGTTCTTCTTTTAATCCATAGAACATTGGTAACCTTAACAAACGTTCACTTTCTTTTGTAGTGTTTTTGTCTTCCCCAACAAACTCCCCATATTTTTCTCCTGCTTTTGCCGAATGTAGTGGTACATAGTGAAATACTGCCTTTATTCCATTGTTCATTAAGTATTCAATTAATGCACTACGTTCCTCTAAATCCTTTGCTTTTATGTAAAACATATGAGCATTATGTTCACAATAATTTGGAATAAACGGAAGTTCTATTTGTCCTTCTTCTTCCAAGCTTTTCAGTTCTTTGTAATATATATCCCATAGCTTAAGTCTTTTATTATTGATTTCCTCAGCAATCTCTAGCTGTGGCATAAGATACGCCGCATTCATCTCACTTGGAAGATAAGATGAACCAACATCAACCCAACTATATTTGTCAATTTCTCCACGGAAGAACTTTGCCCTATCAGTGCCTTTTTCTCTAATTATTTCCGCTCTTTCCACATATTTTTCATTATTTATAATACATAGGCCACCTTCACCCATAGTATAATTTTTCGTTTCATGAAAACTATACGCACCAAAATCTCCTATGGTACCTAATGCTTTCCCTTTATATGTGGACATCATACCCTGAGCTGCGTCTTCTATGACGTATAAGTTATATTTCTTGGCTAGGGCCATTATCTCATCCATCTCACAAGACACTCCCGCGTAATGAACTGGAACTATTGCTCTTGTTTTTTCTGTTATAGCCTGCTCTATTAAAGCTTCATCTATGTTCATTGTGTCTTTTCTGATATCCACAAACTTTACCTTCGCCCCACGTAAAACAAAAGCATCTGCAGTTGATACAAAAGTAAAAGAAGGCATAATAACTTCATCTCCAGGACTTATCTCTGACAAAATTGCACCCATTTCAAGAGCATGTGTGCAGGAAGTTGTTAGAAGAACCTTAGAGTTCAACTTCTCTGTAAACCATTTTGTACACATAGCAGTAAATGGTCCATCTCCATTTAGTCTTCTGTTTTTTACTATGGCATCTGTTATATAATCTAATCCTTTTTCCACATAGATTGGTTCGTTAAATGATATCATTTGCATCCCTCTTTTTTACTCTCTGTATTTTATTACCTTAGCTGGATTACCCACCACTACTGCGTTATCAGGCACATCCTTCACCACTACAGCTCCTGCTCCGATAATACTATAATCACCTATAGTAACCTTTTCTCTAATACTGCAGTTAGTGCCAATATGCACACCCTTACCAATGGTTACGTTAGAACCAACTACACTGTTGGTGGCAAGATGACAAAAATCCCCAACCTTTGAATCGTGACCTACAAAGCAGTTTCCAAATAAGCTGCAGTGATCACCAATTGTAACATTGGGACTTAACTGGCTTAATGGTCCAATAAAAGTATCCTTGCCTATACCACAATACTTCAATGGAACAATAGCAGTCTTATCAATAAATGTTAGCCACTTATCATCTGGCACATTAATTGACAACAATCTTTCAAGTGTCTTAGCAGGATTTGTAAAACCCCCATATGCCGAAATCACTTTGCATCCTTCCTGTTTTATTAAATCTGTTATCTCATCTGTCTTTCCTTCTACAGGGATGGTTTTATATATGCCAATTGTAGAGCCAACTTCATCCACATCATTTAAAAATGCTATATCTAAGTCATCGTTATTCCTATCAATAGCAGCAGCAATTACAAGACCATTTCCCTCTCCACCTAATACATACAATTTATTCATCATAATTATCCTCTACATATGTTATTAAATTTTTGATTCTAGTTTCTAGTGACTTTTCAGCAGCTTCCACCGAATTCTCATCTGCAAATTTTTTAGTTAAAGACTTTTGCACACTATAATATTCCTTATCATTATAATATCTGCATATTTGCTCTATCATCTGTTCATAGTCTTTAACAACAAAGTCTTCTCCAACATTGTAGGCCACATCACAATCGGGCAGAGTAACAACTGGAACTCCCATAATAAGAGCCATAACCGAACTAAATCCTCCACCTTTTCTCTCCGGATTAACATATAAATCCATGGTAGGATATATTGACATTATATCATCACAATACCCAAGATAATATACCTTGTCGGCTATTTTAGATTTATCTATACGCTCCTTTGCTTTTGACACCTTGCCAATTACAACAAATCCTACATTAGATATATCTTCTCCAATCTTTTCCATAACCGATATAAATTCATCACGTATTTCTTCATCTAACCTATTTCCAACTACTGTAATCAAGAATTTATCTTCTGGAAGGTTTAATTCTGACCTTGTTACTTTATTATCAGATATTTCAAAATAATTCACTCCACTTTTTTCTTCGTAGAGTTTCTGTTTTTCACTTAAATGTTTTATATCTTGACAAGATGTTTCTCCCTTAATCTCCACAATTACATCTGCGTCCGAAACAGGCAATCCTAATGAATATTTTCTTGCAACAGTTGTTATAAATCTTTGTGGCACATCACCTATAGGATTAAACATGCCCATTGAATATACAAAAAGCGGCTTGTATTCATATATAAAATCCAACATTTTCTTATAATGATTAAGACCTTCATCATCCATGTTAATCTGGTACACTTCCAAATCAACTCCCTTGTGTCCTAAAACAAAATATTGATTTCTTACATCTTGAATACAATTTAATGATATTGAATCGTGCCACAGTCCTTCTCCTATATTAATATCGCTAGGACATACAAAAATCATTACTTCATAATTCATTTTTTTCATAGCAACTGCAGTGTCTAAAACTGCCTTTGTAGGAGCGTGATTAATTCCTAGTATTTGTTCAGTAATAATCACTATTCTATTCTTGTTTCTAGCTTTCATCTCTATATATGGATATTGAGACTGCAATGTAGATACATACTTTTCCACATTTTTTCTGTGAAGCTGTCTCTTCTTTTCATAAAATCCTGATATGCCAACCACAACCTGCAGTTCAAGCATACTATTGGTATAACAATCATAATCTGTAGAGATTAAGCAGTCTAGGACCTTCTCTTCAAATTCTGAGATATTCATATATTTCACAAAAAAAGACAATATATACGTCAAATCACTAATATCAAACTGACTTCTCAATATATGATTAACCTTGTTTTTTTCATCTTGACTAAATTGGAGATATTCCTTTTCTAATTTCTTAAACTCATCCTGTAATGAATTATCCACATATGTATCAAAACCAGCACATACTCCAACACTCTTTTTTATCCAGTCTATTATCTTATCCATTTTCTCCTCCGAATTATTTATTCAATAGTTTTCCTATATTCTAAATATTCTCCGCAATCACTCATCCTATATCCTTCCGATATGAAGCACTTTTGAGATGGAATATTAGTATGTTTTACTTTTCCAACCAAATCTATCCTTGAATCAGTACAACAAAAATATGATTTTGCTAACTTCTCTGCATATCTTAAAAGTTGTTTTCCAATACCTTTTCCTCTGTGATTTTTATCCACACTATAGCTAATTATCCCTTGATTTCCATCTAACTCCACTCTGATTTGACCAACATTTGAATCTCCTTGCTTACATATGTATAATAAGGTATTTTCATCATCAATCTTTTTTGTATACCACTTTACATGTTCATCATAAGGGATTGGTCTAGTATTAAAGGCGTTTTGCCTAGTTGTTTCATCATTAGCCCAATCATAGACTATATCTATATAATTCATATCTGCTTTAACAAAGCACAAAACTTTTTCCATAGTAATTACTCCACCTGATTACATCAAGGCATCCCATGACAGTGGTGTACCCTTAACCATATCAAAGCTTGCCTTTTTACCAAGTACTTCCTCGTAAAATTTTGGTTCCATTCCAGCACTAGGTCTAATAACTCTAATATTCTCTTCGTTAAGAATTTCCCCTTCTTTAATATCTTTCACAACAAAAATAGATCTTCTGAAAGCCAAATTCCCTTCCTCTTCTTTCGTTGGTCCATAATTTATTGTTCCCTTCGCTTTCTCTACAATTCGTATGTTTTGTACCATCTCCTTAAATTCAGAAGGTTCCATAGAAAATGCAGAATCTGGATTTTCAATCTCTCTACTAATACAGAAATGTTTCTCAATAACCGATGCTCCCATTGCCACTGCTGACACTGCCCCTATGTATCCCATAGAATGATCTGAAAGCCCCACAGGAACTCCAAACTTTTCTTTCATATCTACCATTGTATTAAGATTCATGCTATCACTTATGGCTGGATAGGCGCTGGCACACCTAAGTAAACATATTTTATTATTTCCACAGCTTTTTATTGCGTTAACAGCATCACTAATCTCTTGGAAACTTCCCATTCCAGTAGACATTATTATAGGTTTACCTTTTGATGCTATATATTTTATCAGTGGAATATGCACCAATTCGAAGGATGCAATCTTGTAGAATTCAAGCCCTATACTCTCTAGGAAATCCACAGCAGTATTATCAAATGGTGTGGACAAAAAATCCAATCCTACCTTCTCAGCCTCTTCTTTAAGCTCTGCTTGCCATTCCCAAGGCGTGTATGCCTTTCCATATAGCTTATAAAGATTTTCTCCGTCCCACAATCCCTTATTAATACGAAAATACTCGTTGTCACAATCTATAGTGATTGTATCTGGGGTGTAGGTTTGTATCTTAATACAGTCTGCTCCTGATTCCTTTGCAGCGTGTATTATTTCCTTTGCTCTTTCCTTACTTCCTGCATGATTTGCTGACATTTCTGCAATTATATAAGTTTTGTTTAAATCATTAATATCAAATCTCATATTACTCACCCTGATTATTCAATCTATATTTTAACTCAGCCATCTTCCAATCAATTTCATTGTCGATATCTTGAACCTGAAGTTCTGACATAATTATAGCCGAAGCTTTAGAGCCAACAATTTTCCCAGACTTTAAAAATGCTTGTACATCGAAACAATAAAACTGGCCACAATCATGGTAAATAGGTTCTAAATCCTGTGACCTTGTATTCATATGCTCTGGATACATATATTTCAAGCTGTCACCTTCAATTACAAAAGCTCTCTGTGGCGGGAAGGAATACCGAACTACAGGCACTACAGAATGAAAATCTCCTGATATTAGCTTTGCCATTGCCTCTTCAAGCTTCTTATCTGTAATAAATGGTGCTGTAGGATATATACAACATCCATATTCAAATTCCCTACCTAATTTTTCATACTCGCTGATTACCTCTTTTATTACATCAGCCGTAGTTGCATAATCATTAGATGTGGCTTCACTTCTCATAAACGGAACCTTAGCCCCATACCTTTCAGCAATTTCTTTTATCTGCAAGCTATCTGTTGACACCATAACTTCATCAAACACACCACTTTCCATTGCCGCCTTAATGGAATATGCAATGATAGGTTGCCCACAAAATTCTTTTATATTTTTCTTTGGTATTCTCTTGCTACCACCTCTGGCAGTAATTATTGCTATAGAACTCATATGCGTCACCTTCTATAATATGATATTACTTTCTTCACTGCTGTTATTACTCCGTCAACATCTTCATCTGACATTCCATAGAATAAAGGAATAGATATTATTCTATCATACAGCTTTTCTGCATTAGGACACAGTCCCTTTTTATATCCCAAACTTTGATAATATGGAAAATAATACACTGGTATATAATGTACGTTACAACCAACATTTTCCGCAACTAAAGCATCATATATTCCCTTTCTGTCAGTTGTTAATTTTTCTAAACAAAGCTGAATAATATATAAATGTCTGGCAGTATCAGACTCAGGAATTTCTTCTTGCAACACAATCTCTGGAACCTGAGAAAATGCTTGATTATATCTTTCTACTATTTCCTTTCTTCTTTTAACAAAGCCTTCTAATTTGTCTAGCTGGGAAGAAAGCAGTGCCGCTTGAATATCTGTAACCCTGTAGTTATATCCTAAGCTGATTTCCTCATAATACCAACCCCCCTGATTTTCATTAATCATAAGTTGGGGTTCTCTTGTTATTCCGTGGGCCCTAAACAGAATCAGCTTTTTATATAATTCTTCATCATTTGTAATAATTGCTCCACCCTCTCCCGATGTCACAGTTTTAACTGGGTGAAAACTAAATGTAGTCATATCAGCAATATTTCCAACAGGAATTCCATCATACTTTGTTCCTATAGAATGGGCTCCGTCCTCTATAAGAATCAAGTTATGTTTCTTGCATATAGCTTGAATCTCCCTTAGAGCAACAGCCTGACCAGTAAAATCCACAGCCACAATCGCCTTGGTTTTGTCCGTAATCTTTTCTTCTATTGATTTTGGATCAATATTATATGTTGCGTAATCAATGTCTGCAAACACTGGGGTGGCGCCACAATACAACACTGAATTCGAAGATGCTGCGAATGTAATTGGAGTTGTTATAACCTCGTCCCCTTCGCCTAAAGAAGCAGCGCTACAAGCTGCATGTAACGCAGCTGTTCCATTACTAATTAATACTGCATATTTTGCACCTGTAATATCACATAGTTTTTCTTCTGCCTCTTTTATTTTAGGACCACATGTAAGAAAATCACTTTTCAGTACATCTACCACACTCTGAATATCTGCTTCATCTATGTATTGATGACCATAACCTATTCTCTGCTCAAATACAGGAGTTCCTCCATATAACGCCAATTCTTCCATCTTAGTACCCACCTTGCCAATAATATAATCCACAAAAACCAGCTATATAAACTAACTTTATACAGCTGGTTTTGTTCTAATTATGATAATTTATATCTGTTTTTAATAATTTTTGAATATCCTCAACACTCAACCACTGTGTGTTTGTACCTGAACTATATTCAAATTCTGGTTCCACAAGCTTTCCACCAGGAATAAGGTCATTTTCACCCCACCAATTATAATGTGGGTATACTATGTAATGCTTGTCGTATTCGTATGTATGAAGAGAATCTTCTCTTGTGACCATAATTTCATGAAGCTTCTCACCTTCTCTTATTCCAACCTCTGGCATCTCACATCCTGGCAACATAGCCTGAGCCAAATCGGTAATTCTAAATGAAGGAATTTTGGAAATAAATGTTTCTCCACCTCTAGATTCCTCCAACGCCTTGATTACAAGCTTTACACCCTCCTCTAGGCTTATCCAAAATCTGGTCATTCTATAATCAGTTATAGGAAGTTCTTTTCCTCCATTGTCTATAATCTTCTGGAAAAATGGAATAACTGAACCTCTGCTTCCAGCCACATTTCCATATCTAACAACCGAAAATCTAGTACCATCAGCTCCTGAATATGCATTTGCCGCAGTAAACAATTTATCAGATACTAATTTTGTTCCACCGTATAAATTTATAGGATTAACGGCCTTGTCTGTAGAAAGGGCTACAACCTTCTTTACTTTTGCATCCAATGATGCAGTTATAACATTCATAGCTCCATTAACATTAGTTTTTATTGCTTCATTCGGGTTGTATTCGCAGGCTGGAACCTGCTTTAATGCGGCAGCATGGATGACATAGTCAACCCCATTCATAGCCATCTTAAGTCTTGCTTCATCCCTAACATCACCTATAAAAAATCTTAATATACTCCTAAATTCTTTATATTCGTTATCCATTAAAAACTGTTTATATTCATCTCGAGAGTAGATTATTATCTTCTTAGGTTTATAATTCTCCAATACATAGTCTACGAAGTGGTGACCAAAAGAACCTGTTCCACCTGTAATCAATATGGTTTTGTCATTTAACATTCTCATACCCTCCCCGTAACAAAAGAATCACTATATTTATCTTAACAAAATACTCGGATTTTTACAACATTATCAGGTAATTAAACCATCTTACTCATCATAGTTTTAATATTGCTTCAGCTATTCTTTGGCATCCTTTTCCATCTACTACGGCCTGCATAGCTTCACTAGTATTTTTTCTTCTTTCATAATCAACTGCATATTGTTGCAGATAAAATATAATCTTATCCAAACATTTCTCTTCATCTATCCGAACATCTCCTGCCCACGGAATCAAATTTCTTTCCTGAAATGCTCTAGCCATACTTAATTGATTATCAGCAATAGTGTATAAAATTGATGGTATGCCACTTGCACACAACTCATAAACTGTTGTACCACCTGCCGATATTGCAACATCACACATCTGCATATATTTAGACATATTGCTTATATCACATAGCAATTTTATGTTAGATACATTGCCCCATTTATTTTGCAACAAATCCTTATTCTTGTTATACTTTCCAATTACCACATAGTACGTGAAGGTTTCAAACCATTCACACTGTTTTACTCTACTTAAAATTTTATCAGTTATATTATAATTGTCTGTCCCTCCAGAAGTAATTAATATTTTGCTTACTTTTGAAACGTCCTTTGCTACAATATTTTGAAATTCTTGTCTTAAAGGTACAAATTCAGTTCCTAGAGCAAGATTTTTTATATTGCCGTATTCCAATACGCTTGCATAGATATTGTAATTTATAAGAAGATCTACATTTAAAGAACAGTCATTAAAATCATCTATATAAGCCACCTTAATTTTCTTTCTCAACTCTTCAACATATTTGGATGTTACATAGTAAGAATCTATTAGTAGCATTTCTATTTTGTTTTCTTCAATAACCTTACGGAGTTTAGGAATTTCAGCCTCCATATTTTGCCAGTCCGAATCTAAAGATATTGTCCTAAACCCACGATTTTCTATAATATCTTTAGGACATTCATCAGCCAAAATAAAAGTTACATCTTCTCCTATTTTGCGCATTTTCTCTGCTATTGCAAGACACCTCATAACATGACCAGTTGCAATAATATCATTTCCATCTACTCTTATATATAACATCTTATTTACCTATCAAGCCTTTATTGACTCATCTCTTCAAGACACTGATCCACTAATTCAACCAACTTAGGACAAGCCTCTACCATTGATTTGTAATACTTCTCACATTTATGAAATAACCTAATACTTTCCTTTATTTCATCCTCATCTTTAAGATAAACATCTTCTTCAAATTCATTTTCCGATGTAGCATCCAATTTATTAAGCAAAACCCTCTCATCAGATTGCAAAATATAGTCATTTAATTTCTCTATAGTTGTGTGAATTTTCTTTAATTGACTAACATTATAATCTCCTTGAGATAACATTAAACTTCCCTTATGGCATTCCAAAGCTCCCTCACTAAGCCTTCTCTTCAAATTTTTTAAATTTGCTTTCATAGTAATAAGAGCTTCTTCTACTATTCTTTTATCTTTATCAAGGAATAATCTTGGCACACTATCTATAATATTTTTAACATCAAACTCTTTGGTACAATAGCTATCTATTGCATCTTTAAATGTCATAGTCTTTGTATTAGCCTTTAAAGCCCCACCCTCTGTGGCATCTATAAATTCAATCTCTGAGTGAATATATGCTTTATTTTCAATCCACCTTAAATATGATAAATAATCTTTTCTTGTTATTAAATCCTCTCCATTGATTCCTTTGACATATGCATAGTGTCCTGTTGAAAAGTCATACTCTGATACTTCCTCTCCAATATGCATAGAACCACCTGTAAATGTCAAATCCTGTCCTATAAGAATAAGTCGTTTTATTCCCCAGGAAATCAATGTAGCTATAGCTACTGTGGCAACAGAGCCACCGCCATCAAGCATACATATTTCACTTCCAGCTTTCTCAAATACATTAGCCCACAACATAGAATCAGCAGCGCAAAAAACCACCTGTTCTGGTTTTACATAATCCAACACCTCTATGTTGGAATCTGCACTTACCACAAATGGTATCTTATTGAGTCCTTCACTATGAAAATGTTTTAAAGGTTTTTCAAAATCCGCTGTAACCACCATGTCTGGTTCTACACCCATGGACATAACATGGGGGATTGCGGTATCCACAACCACAATCAAAGCCTTACCCTTAGCTTCCTTTAGCAAGTGCTTATTTTTTGACAGAGAAGGACCTGCGGATACAACTATAGCCGGCATATCATCCGGGAAAACACCAACAAAATCTGATGCACTTCTACATCCGCTCAAATACTTCATATTGAGAATATTATTTTTACATACCTTAATCCCACTTCCTAAAAATGTATTACTAACCATTCCTAAGTTTTCATATAACTCCTGTGTTCGATATGCAAAATCATTATACTGTTCAACGAATATCTCTGTATATTTTGGTAAAGCTATATGTCTATTTGTCAATTTATTGTAAGAATGAAGATTCAAATTCATAGCAACTTCATATTTCTGCGAATTTAACCCTTCAACAACAACAATTACTCTTTTTTCTGTTAATATATCTGTTAAATCTATATGCTTTATAGCTTGCATAAATATAGATTTAGACGGTTCATATACGATTATCAAAACTTCATCATTTGTGTATTTTATAGCTTGCTTTACGAAGTCACCATTAGATAGACCAAACAATGTAAGAATTGATTTTTCCGGCATATCTTTAATTTCCATCAAATATTTCTCAGCCTCTGATTCTGGATTATATTTTGAATTTAAATATATCTCCTTATTGTCCTTGCTGAAGACCATTATCTTTTGGCCATTTCTAGCCTGACTCACAAAAGCAGAATCGTCTATTTCTTCATTATCAATATTTTTATATAAATCATCATGATTTTCCTTTAAGGCCGCCAGATTACCTTCGTATATCATATATCCAATCCTCTCTTATATCCTATAACAAGTCTATTATTTCTATTAACTCATAAGTAATAACATCAGCCAATAAAGTTCCATCATTACTTTCCATAGCTTCAAGGGCCTGCATTAATCCATCATTAATATATCTACTGGCCAAGTCTTCGTCTTCTATCATTGTACTTACTTTTGCCAAGTCTTCTATAACCTGTGTCATCATAGCCATACCCACCAACGTATCACCTTTATATAATGTATCGGCTATGCAACTCAATTTTTCTCTTGTTTCCTCCATAATTACCTCCCTATAATACAAAATAAGCTGACTCGCAAGCGAGCCAGCCGTATTTTGTCAATAAACTTAATTACTGAATTAATGAAAGTACACCCTGAGTAGACTGATTTGCCTGAGCAAGCATTGACTGTGCAGCCTGCTGAAGAATGTTAGTCTTAGTGTAAGTAGTCATCTCAGCAGCCATATCTGTATCTCTGATAGTTGACTCTGATGAAGTTAAGTTCTCTGAGTAGTTCTCAAGGTTGTTAATAGTGTAACCAAGTCTGTTCTGAACAGCACCAAGAAGTGATCTTGCAGCTGATACAGTCTTGATTGCAGCTGTAACAGTTGATAATGTCTTAGAAGCATTTGAGTGTGAATCAACCTTAAGTGCGTTAACACTAAGTGTTGCAGCATTCATCTTGTTGATTGAAATCTTCATGTTCTGTCCTGCGTTAGCACCAACCTGGAGATACTTACCAGTATAATCACCAGTAAGAAGCTTAGTTCCGTTGAACTCTGCCTTGTTAGAGATAGAATCGATCTCTTCTACTAACTGATCCATCTCGTTGTCGATTGCTGTACGCTCATCTGCTGAGTTAACATCGTTAGCTGCCTTGTTAGCAAGCTCGCCCATTCTCTGAAGGATTGAGTGAATCTCATTCATGTTACCTTCTGCAGTCTGGATAAGTGATACACCATCCTCTGAGTTAGAAACTGCCTGATTGATTCCTCTAATCTGATTTCTCATCTTCTCAGAAATTGAAAGACCTGCTGCATCATCAGCTGCTCTGTTTACTCTGTAACCTGATGATAACTTCTCTGTTGACTTTGCTACTGCCTTAACGTTCTGTCCTAACATTCTGTTAGTGTTGATTGCCTGCATGTTGTGCTGTACTACCATAATAATTCCTCCTTGAATATAATGTCGCTTCCTTGCGACATGTACTAGTGGTCCTTGCCACCGTTAATTTGTTTATGTAATTCCCTTAACGGGTAACTACCTTAGTTAGTTTGTAAGGTTTTTATTGTGTTTTGTTCCTTACATTATATATATCGGAGTGTTTTTTATATACTTAACCCCTTTTTTTATTTTTTTTAAATTTTTTTTACATTTTTTGCTATTTTTTTCTATCGTATAATATAGAGTCGTTAATCATACCATTAGACATGGATTTATAGTACTTATTTGCCACCTGCTTAGACTGCTTTAATTGCTTAACACCTCTATAGCTTTTAGCAAATGCTGTCTCTAATGCCGCCTTATTTCTAAGCTCTGCACTTTCTATAGCCATACCCAAATCTACGCACTTTCTTATAGAATCTTGTATAGCTTTAAGTTCATCCTTGTACAATTCCTTGTCTTGGATAATTTCTCTTCGCACTCTCTCATATACAGCAGTAAAACCCTTATCTATCTCATTTACATTAGATATAAGAATATCCTTTTTCTCTACAATATCACCAAAGGCATTTTCATCTAATTCATTAGCTAGAGCAAGTTCTCCCTGCTTATTAGTTAATTCCAGAATCTCTTGTAAGTAATTTTTCTTTCTCACAAGAGATTCCTTCATTATATTTACATATGTTCCTGTCTGGTTCATGAGTACACCTCACTTTACACTAATTAGTATCTAGAACGAGCTGAGGACCCTTGGCCTTTGCCATTACTTCCTTCCATACATCTCTCATTCCACGAATTTCCTCAAGAGCCCTCTGTAGAGATTCCATATCCTTCTCCATATTAGCTTTAACCAATAAATTGAATATGTAATCGTACATTCTCTTGAAGTCCTCCGCCACTGGATACTTAAAATTAAGTGTAGACATAAGCTCTACGATAATAGCTCTACATCTCTGAATGTTAATATTAGTGTTCTCATAATCCTTCTTTTCAAGGGCATCCACCGCACGATTTGCAAACTTTACTGCTCCATCGTAGAGCATAAGTGTAAGCTCTGCTGGTGTTGCTGTTAGCACTTTATTATTACCGTATGCTTTTGTTGCATTATATGCTGCCATATAATGTACCTCCCAAATCTAGTTTTAAAGGGTTTACATGCCACCCATAAGACCTGCTATATATGACTGTTGCTGCTGTAATGCTGCCATAGCAGACTCCATAGCTGCAAACTGGTCATAATATTTATCCTCAATCTTCTTAAGCTTCTCTTCCCACTTGTCTACCTCGTCCTCATAGTCCTTCATCTGCTCTTCCATAGTAATATCATCATAGAAGGTAAGAGAACGACTTGTACTTGTACGAGCCATAGATTTTCCAAGTGATTCATACAACTGCTCGCCAATTCCATTAGCATCTCCTGTTCCTGCAAATACCTGCTGGAATATCTCTGGATTAGCCTCAAGAGCGGCCTTAAGCTTGTTTGTCTCTGATGAATATGTAGTATCATCCTCATCACCAAGTATGTGAAGCTTACCATCTTCTGTGTAATTTCCTGTTACTATACCAAGGGAAGCAAGAGTAAACTGTTGCTTTGATCCATCTGCCATAGTAACCTCAACAGACTTATTAAGGATATTTCTCATATTAGAAAGAAGCTTATCTATAGTGGAATCTCTTCTAAGAAGACCTTGCTTTGCTTTCTCTTCCCACTTCTCAATCTGAGTCTCTGAAAGCTGACTTCTCTCTTCGTCTGTAAGTGGCTCATAATCTGTAGTCTTCTCGTCATAAAGCTTATTCATCTCTTCTATAAGCTCATTATACTTATTTACAAACTTCTTAATACTGTCATACATCTTGTCTGTATCCTGAGATACACTTATGCTAATTGGCGCATCATCTGTGAATGTTCCTGTTTCTTTGTCGTACTTTCCAGTAACTGAAGCTGCTGTAATAGTAAGACCATTAATCTCAAATGTGTTACTGTCACCAGTATATTCTACACCGTTATACTCGATAATCGCATCTTGAGCATCAACCTTCGTTGCTCCACTTCCAAGACCAAGTATCTCAAGAGCTTCATTGTCAGATGATGTAAGCTCAAAATTATTTGCCTCTCCAGACTTAGATGAATTGATATAGAATCTACCATGATTAGCATCAAAGCTAGCTCCTACACCCATCTTAGAGAGTTCCTCAGTAAAGCTAATGATTGTAGTCTTATCATCTACCACAAAATCCTTGCCATTGATACTAAATGTAGTACCCACTTTAATACCTATATCTGCCAATTTTGTTGTCTTTGTAATATCTGAGCCTGTAAACTCCTTCTTGAAGTTTGCATCTAAAGTGCTTTCTAAGGTAGGATGCTTCTCTGCATTCTTATCTGTCTTAAATCCTAATTCTCCATTCATTCCAAGAGCATCAGCGGAGATGTTGTAAACATTTCCTTCCATAGCAAAGTCTTCATTTTCCTTGCCTGTAGAGTTTGTAAATGTGATTTTACCATCTACCATGCTAGCCTTAAGTCCTTTGAAATTGTCATTTGCAGCAAGCTTAGAATTGAGTTCATCAAGATTTTTAATACTATTGGCCTCTGAACCACCTAATGTAAATTCAAGAACCTCTGTGGTCATCTGACCATCTTCACCCTCAAATGTACTGCTAATAGAAATAGTTTTGCCATCTAAAGCCAAGCTATTGCCATCTGCATCTGTCATATCTGCAAAGTTAGTAGCTGTTGTTATATCTGAATAGCTAACATAATCCTTATCACTCTTCATACTTGCTCCTGTAAGATATGCAGAAGATGCAAGTTGTTTAACAGATACTGTATGCGAACCGCTAGGTGCATTAGCTCCCGCACTTACCTTTACCTTGTTCTCATCTCCTGATGTTGCCTTTTTGGTCTGATATGTTCCAGCACTCTTAAAGTTAAAGAGTTCGCCTTTATAGAAATTATATATTTTAGTGTTAAGATCCTGCCATGCTTCCTGCTTCCATTCAAGCTTCTGTTGCTCAGCTTTCACTTTATCAACCTTAGTAGAGCTGGCTGCAACTAACTCCTTAACCATGCCCTCTGTATCCATACCGGAAATAAGACCTGTCATTCTGATTGCCATAGTCTATCTCTCCCTTCTATCTTCTCTCATCTACCATAAGACCTGCAAGTTCCCAAGCCTTTGCTATCATATCAAGAGCCTTCTCTGGTGGTATCTCTCTGATTACCTCGTCTGTATCCTTATCTCTAACTGTTATAGAGATACGATTAGTCTCTTCATGATACTTAAAGCTACAGCTTGTACGTCTAAGCTGATTATTGATATTGTCAACTGCTGACTTAACCTGTTCAGTTGAGACTTCCTTTTCCTTCTGAACTACTCCAGCCTGTTGCTCTTGTTCGCCGTATTGTGACTGTCCACTCTTAGTGTCTGTCATAACAGGCGCTACTCTTTCAGGTGTAGCTGCAGATACAGGTACAGAACCCATATCGGTCACCTGAATTTCAGGTCTATTTACCTTCTGTGTGCTTGTGGTGTAGCTCATTGCACTTGCACCACCAATTCTTTCAATTCCCATAATTTCCACCTCCGTGTGTATTCGTCCCTTTCCTTATATAGGGATATAATAAAGTTTAAATGTCTCTATAACTAGTATTGTAAACAGCTTTTCTAGACATACGCCCAGCACTAGCCTTTTTCTGCTATCTTTTATATCGTCAAGTTAATATATAAATTTTATACTTAAATCTAATAAAACTCAACAAATTTACTCATTTTTCTTAATTTATTTCAAATCTATCTGTTTTAACACTTCGTTATTACTACAATATACAGCAAAATGGGTTGCGCCAAATTAAGCACTGGCCATATCATCACATATTACTATGAGCCTGTGCCAAGAATTTTTGTTTCCGGCCGCGCCAGGTGTGAGGTCTTAGCCGGACATCTTAGTCCGGCGGGTGCCTCACCCTAGGCAGGCCGGCTAGTAATCTCTAACCGCACAGGCTCATTCTCGTAACACTAGGAGCCAGTGCGTACATGGCACAGCCCCTAGCTTTATATTGTAAAGAACTGCTAAAACAGCTTCTTAAGGCTCTCTATATCGATAGATGCTGCAGTAGCTCTATTCTCCTCTTGAATTTGAGCATAAATCTCTTTTCTATACACAGGTACACTCTTAGGAGCGTTAATACCTATCTTAATCTGGTCACCTTTTACTTCTAGGACAGTAAGTTCAATGTCACTGCCTATCATAATTGACTCTCCCTGTTTTCTTGATAGTGCTAACATATTACTCACCTTCCTTTTCTTTCATAGCCTGAATAGCCTGGTAAGCATTAAACTTAACCGGATATTCTGAATTCTCAACTATAACCTGCATAGCCTTTCTCTCTACAGTATTAATAATAAATGGCGCTTTAAGGTTTGCTGTCATTAGTGTAAGATCCGAAGGTATAGAAAGAGTTACAAATATAAGTAAATCCGCATCAGCAGGGTCTCCAATATTCTTCATAAGTTCATCTTCTATAGTTGGTGTATATGCATCCATTAAATCAAGTGGATTAATGACAGGAAGTACCATAAGTGGCTCCTCCATAGACTGCAACCAGCTAATCTTAGATCTCTCTTCTCTCTCTGAATCATAAATAAGAGCAAAATTCTTAAGATTTTCAAATCCAATAATACCATTAGGGAAGTTGATTATCTTTTCGTCCTCAATATCAATAGTTCCAAAAAATTTAGTCTCTGCTACCATGTAAACACCCTCCTTAATATTTTATAAGTAATCAAGCAATGTTGTCTGCATTATATTACTTGTTGCCGCAAGGGCTGACTCATAAACAAGTTCTGCTTCATTGAAATCTATTATAGCAGAGTCTGTTTCTGTATCCTCATTCTTAGACTTAAGCTCTTTAAATGCTGCATACTGCTCATCAACTCTTGTGCTAATCATCTCCAGCTTTGACATACGGCTTCCTATATCTGACTGCATAGCAGATACAACCGACATATAATTCTGGAAATTTGTAATATTGTTAGAGAAGGTTTTCTGCATATTTTCCTTCTTAACAGCTATCTCTGTATCCAAATCATTAATCATTCTATTAATCTGTTCTACTGCTGCCTCATCTGAATTATACTGAACATCTTCAAGCATCTTCTCCAATCTTACCTTTGCATCTTCCGCCTCAGTCAAATCTGTAAGAGCATAAATAAGATCATTGATATCATTGCTCATCTCTTCAGATATAACCTGATTACCCTCAGTATTTACCTGAATACTTTGATTAAAGTTAACCTCGTAATATATAGCCTGACCCTCTTCAGGTCTGTCATAATCCACTTCCTTAACACTACCATCTGTCTGTACTGTATACTGTGTGCAGTCAAAGTAATGTTCTGGTCTTAAATCTCCTGCCAAAAAGTTTGTCTTTGCATAAGTCACATCAATAGTCTCTGCGGTTTTAAGTGTATTATAAACATTTTCACCGAATATAATTTCTCCAGTTTCTTCTATAACATGAATATCATCTGGTCCCACGTTATAATAATCTGCCACATCGTCTTCAGTCATTACAGTAACTCCAAAACCTGTAAGATCTATATCAGAACCGTCTGCCGCCTTGGCAGCTAATGTGAGTACATTTTCTCCATCATTATTAGTATCTGTAATATCCTCATATGCCAGATTAAGTCTGTAAACCTGTTCTGGATTTGGCTGCTCGTAAGTAGCTGTTCCATCAATGTAAGCGTCTACCTGGGTATAATCAACTCCATCAAGGACAACATTCTTGGTATCCATAGCTGTTGGAGAAAAGCTTTGAGTAATGTCATATGAATATTTACTTACATCTTCTGTATCGATAAATGTTAAGCTTCTATCAGTCTTATATCCTGAGAAAATATATCTACCTGCATATGTTGCATTACCTTCTTCGTAAAGCATCTCCTGAAGCTGCTTTAATGAGTCAATAATAGCATTTCTATCATCAGAGTTAAATGAATCTGTAGAACCCTGTACGCAGTATGTTGTAATATCCTCAATTCTCTTAGTTATATTATCAAGAGATGTTGTTGATATATCAAACCATGATGATGCATCCGGAATATTCTTCTCCTTGTACTGCTGAAGCTGGTTAACAGTTGTTCTAAGCTTCAACGCTCTGATTGCGATAACCGGGTCCTCTGATGCCTGAGATATCTTCTTGCCTGTTGTCATCTGTTGTGTTGTTTTATTAACTGCAGACATACTCTTTTGCATATTTCTAAGTGAGTTGCCTGTAATCATCTGGTTAGTTATTCTCATACAACCTACCTCCTGTTTTTATGTTTATCCGTCTCACCAGCTTGTAATCAAGTCTCTTTCCCGTTCTGGGTATCAACTAGTTTCAGCCTCCCTTTTGAGTATTCACTATACTCCTGTTTGGTTAATTAGCTTATCATATACTTCGTTCAGAACAGATATAACCTTAGATGCAAGATTATACAAATTCTGGAACTTTGTTAAATCTGCTGCCTCTTCATTCTCATCTACACCAGAAACTGATGTACGCTGACTATCTATGGTGTATCTTATATCGTCCTGATTAGCAGCAAATGTGTTGGTCTTTGAAATATCAACCGCCATAGTGGTTGTTACCGCCTGCATAAAGTGTGAAACTGTACCCTGAGAAAACATTGTCATATCTGTCATGCCGTAAATAATCTTATCAACTATAGGTCTAGCCTCCACATCACCCTGTGCAATGTCATCCTCATAAGATACAACCACTTTTGCAGGATCCTTCTTCCATGCTTGATTAAGTTCCCAATTAAGTGCTGTAAGCTTGTAATATGATGAATCCGTAGACTGGAGAGTACCTGCCCCCTCCATTGTTCCCTTAAGAACATAGTCATCACCATTCGGATCCTCGGCTGTAAACATGTCAAGTCCTGCATCTCCATTTTCATCTACACCTTCACTGGTGATAGAATTCATATAGTCTGAGAATGTTCTTACCATCTCATTAAATCTAGCCATATAATAAGGAATACCCTTAACGGAAATATATTCTCCTATCTTAGCTGTGTGATTCTCCATACCATCTGGAAAATCTGCAGTTACCTCAACACCTTTATCATCAAACATTGTCATATTATTAAATACGAAGTTGTTGAGATATCCATCCTCATCATAATCTGCAGTCCATCCATCATACATATACTCCTTACCGTTAAGAGTAATTATACCCTGTGATGGAACATTTAAATTATATATATGAATGGCTTTTTCTAATTTTATGGTTACACTAGATGGATTCTCTGTAATGGCCTCAATATTTCCTGAGAAATTCTCTCCATTGTTACCATCTCTTATCTCAAATAATCCCTGAAGCTTTCCTTCTGTGTGAAGAGCGTCAAACTTTTCACCTGCAGTACCATCTGCACACTTCCAAAATACGTCTACTAATCCTTCTACATCTGTTTGGTTTACATTCTCGCTTCTTGGAACTACCATAAGCTCATTAAATTCCATCTCGTCAACTAAAATGGCGCCATTAATTCTAACTGATAATGCCTCCGCATTGGACGGAACCTGATCATGTCCCACTCCATACATAATAGATTTTTCTATTACTTCAACCTCTGCATATTCAGAAAGTGTGTCAATACATACACCTCTCTTATCTCTTAAGTCGTTGGCATTACCACCCTTAAGCTCTACATTTATAATCTGCTGTGTAAGCTCATATATCTGCTTTGCTAAGGAATTAATTTCACTTACTGCTAACTCTATCTCATCATTAATAGTTTTCTGAGTGTTCTGGAAATTGTTAGCCATCTCGTTCATCATATCAGTAAAACCATCTGCTGTAAGTGTATATGAAATTCTAGTAGTATAATCTGATGGGTTGTCTGCCAAATCCTGAAGAGCAGAAGACATCTGTGATAACCACTGGGTATATCCCGCCTCTCCTGTCATCTCATTCATATAAGTTTGAAGAGTTGAAAGGTTATCATTCTGAGTGTAATACTTGTTATACTTTGAGTTAGCTGCCCAATACTTATTGTCGTAGAATTCGTTTCTCAGACGGTCAATGCTATCTCCATTTACACCTGTTCCCATCATTCCGTAGCTCTGGTGAAGTCTAAGTGGATCAGTTGCTGACACCATAACCTGCTGTCTGGAATAACCTTCTGTATTAGCATTAGAAATATTGTGTGAAGTTGTATTGAGGGCTGACTGGAAATAATTTAATCCTGAAAGTCCTGTATTAAGTCCTAAAAATGTTGATGGCATTTACCTCACCTCCTATACTCCAAGCGTTGAAATAAGATGTTCTATCATCTCTGCTACTGTGTTTATATATCTTGATGATGCATTATATGCATGCTGGAACTTAATCATATTAGAAAGCTCCTCATCCGACGATACACCAACTACCTGCTGCCTTAAATTCTCTATATCTGTAACAGATTGTTGCTGAGTCTGGGCCATATTATTGTATGTATAACCTCTA
Source organism: Lachnospiraceae bacterium (assembly GCA_015057445.1). Lineage (GTDB taxonomy): Bacteria > Bacillota > Clostridia > Lachnospirales > Lachnospiraceae > Coprococcus_C. The sequence continues at coordinate 34,073 of SVEI01000006.1, forward strand.
TCAGCCAAATCCTCCATCATACCTGCGTAATAGTCCATATAATTACACTCAACAAGAGAGTTTGGACTAACGGTTGCAAACTTTGTATTCCAAAGCTTTAACATGGCATCTACATTCTCCTGAGCCTCTTCTCCAGTTACCATAGTAAGTGGTAAAAGCGAAGGGTTCTGAAGCAACTTATCGTTAATTTCTATGTTGCCTCCTGTATAAAGAGAATAGAAATCATCTTCATTTTCTTCGTTATATACCATGTAAGTCTCTATAGAACCATCAGCTAGCTGAATAGTCTGCTCTGTATATCTAGGAGTGCTCTTCCTTACAAAAAGCTCTGTTCCCGGATATTCATTGCCAACACCCATTCCCATGCCAGCCTTTTCCTCATCAAGAACTTTAATCGTAGTTCCATCAGCAAGTGTAACCTCTTTGTTAGGACAAAGAAGATCATTAAATCCTGTAACAATGGCATGTACTAAAACATCAAACTGTGCCATAAGATTAGTAACTGTATATGGTTCTACGTATTTGTTAAAATAATCCAACTTATCAACATATGTAGTCATATCAGCTTCATACTCTACCATAGCTGCATCGTAATCTGCTGTATTTTGATAATCGTCTGCTACTGGTTTTTTAGGTTTTGTAGGAACATCAGTATAATTACTAACAAAATATCCTCTCGACATCATAAGACCCTTTAAAGAACCTATATCTGAATTACTCTCTGTTGTAGGAATCTTATTAATATTAAATAATGCCGTCTCATCATCTTTCCATATTGGCATCATAAAATCTGTTGCATCCTCTGCAAAATCATACTGAGCCAAATACTGCTCACTATCACATACCTTTAAAACATCTAGCTCATATGTTTTTCCTCTGGTAACTAAGCATCTTCCTTCTATATAAAGCTCTACTGTACCATCAACATTGTTAACTATCTCTGTCTTAACCATTCCACTAAGTTCATCTAACAACAAGTTTCTTGCATCTCTATAATCATTTGCATTCTCAATGCCAGATGCCTCACAGGCAAGGATTTTATCATTAAGTTCTAATACATCCTTGGCTATATTGTTGATTCTATCAACCTGATTCTTAATCTCAACATTAAGGTTTCTCTGATAGTTAATAAAGCTTGTTCTAATATCTTGTACTCTATCTAAAAAGAGCTGTGCTGTAGATATAAATGAGCTTCTTGTAACAATGCTGTTTGATTCCTTTTGAAGCTCTTGTAAACTAAGCCACAGTTCATTCATTGACGTATTAAAATCCTGACCCTCCAGCTCACCAAAATAGGTTTCTATCTCTGCTGCAGTCTCATATTGTGCCTTGTAGTAATTCATTCTTCCGCTTTCTGCTCTGTAAGCAATATCAGCAAAATTATCTCTAGCCTGCTTAATCTCTGCAGTTACTACTCCAAGACCTGCCTTGTTCTCACCAAATACATTGGTAGTTCCGAGGCCTCTATAAGTTCTATCAGTGAGCATAACCTGCTGTCTTGTGAAGCCTGTTGTCTGAGTATTCATTAAATTGTGTGCTGTCGCATTAAGTGCGTATTGGCTAGTCTGAAGACCAGTAACACCTATGGACAATCTTCCCATGGTTCCGCTCATTTGCTCACCTTCCTATATCTAAAGTTAATTCTTAATCATTTGTTTACTGTTTTGTATCAAATCGTCCAGATGCACCCATACCATCATTTCCTGCATATCCACCTTGACCTCTAAACATCTCTCGGCTGTATTCTGCAGTTTCAGGCGCTCTGTTTAAATTCTGTAAAAGGTTAATATTATATTCTATCATAGCTAAAGACTCTTTAATTAAGTTCTGATTATGAGCATTAACCTCTTTAAGCTTTCTGGCTATCTTTGCCAGTTTCTCATTAATTTCCATAAGTGGATCTCTAAACTCCGGCTGTCCTTCTAAAAATCCTATTACATCTGAGATTTTTAAATCAGCAGCCTTTTTGTTAAGTACACTGGCTATATTTGCCATAGTGTTATTTCGCTTGCTCTCATAGCTTGTAATAGTGTCTACTAGAGCCTGCTCCTTGTCAGTTGTTGTTTTCAACCTATCAAGGTTGTTGGAGATAATAGATGAGGTTTTCTCCATAGAAACCTCAAGAAGCTTCTCATACACAGCATACTCCTCATTAAGTCCTATTATTAAATTCTCGATTAAGCTTGCCATATTAAGTAACTCCTTCTTATCTCCAACTAGATTGATTGTGCTTCGTATGCGCTGATAAGCTTTTCAGCAAATGCTTCTGGGCTAACGCTGTATGTGCCATTTTGTACCTTGGCCTTAAGCTCACTTATCTTGCTTTCTCTTACATCTGATACGCCTGCTAATGCATTCTTAGCTACCTGCATATCCTTGCCCATGCTAGAAAATGATACCTCATCCTTGAAGCTTGCATAGTTGGTACCACTTACTGAACTAGACTTCTTAGTGCCCTTAGCGCCGTAAATCTGATTAACCATGTTATAAGTACCAATTCGCATAATGATCCCTCCTTGTAAATAATTCTTCACTTAATTTATCGGTTTTTTTCAAAATAACATAACACCTTTTTGAATATTTTTGTTTCTGAAACAAAAATAAACCGAGATAATCAAGCTTTTCGCTTTATATCTCGGTTTACTTTCAATATAACTTAACAACTTATATGGTTACCAATAGTTACCTTATTATAAGAATTCTTATTCAAGGAATCTCATCTTTCCTGCTGCGCTTCCCTTTGGCTTTGAACGATCCTCTACTTTCTTTCTAAATGCATTGTTCATGGCATCCGCAAGACCGCCTGCACACTCATTACAGAATCGTCCACTATGTATCATCTTTCCGCATCTCTCACATTCAAGTCCTACCAAAGAATCATCTGTAAATGATAATCTCTCCTCACGAACCCATTTTCTAATTTGCTTAATAGATACTTCACACTCTTCTGCAACAACGTTGATATTTGCTCCAGGATGCTCCTCTATATACTTCTTTACAATCTGAAACAATTCCTCAACCTGCTCCTTACAAGGCATACAAAGTTGCTCACCAGTCACATAATGAAATATTTTCTTACATCTTACACAATTTCTTAAATCCATACTAATAACCCTTTCCTACACATATACTCGTATAATATACATCCTTTATCCCCATACTATGAAGCACCCCTGTACATGCTTCAACTGTAGCCCCTGTGGTGTATATATCATCCACTATAAGGGCACTCTTATATTTTACTATCTTTTTAGTAGAAATAAAAGCCTTTTTTAGGTTTTCCTCTCTTTCCTTGTTACTTAAGTGTTTTTGCGGTGTAGTTCTTGCACTTCGCTCCACAAGAGTATTATCCACCATAATTCCCAGCCTTTTCCCTAGTTCATTTGCCAAAACCTCTGCCTGATTGTAGCCTCTCTCCTTTAATTTTGCTTTATGCACTGGTACTGGCACTATTACCTCAGGGGCTGACAGGAGTATTTCTCTACCTTTACTTTTAACAATTACATCTGCCAAAAATCCACCATAACACCTCATATTATGGTATTTGAAATCAGAAAGACATTTTGCCATTTCTTCGTTGTAATTCAAACAAGGAAATCCTTTCACAAAGCTTCTAATCATTCCTGAACAGTCATTACAGCAATCCTGTTCTTCATTATCCACTTCCTTGCCACATTTTAAACATAGGGGAGCTTTTATAGGAATAAGCTTTATACTACATTCTTTACAACAATATTCTTTTCTGCCATCTATAACCTTCTTGCACAACGGACAAATCTCTGGGTACAACACTTTTCCTATTCCAGATATGGCAGAACTAATTTTTTTAATCATCATCCACCATCTCCTGTATTCTAAGCCCTAGAGACGTATATCTCTTTTGCTCCTCTAGGTTATCTATCATCTGATTGACCAGATTAATATTTCCAACTATAACTACCATTTGCTTTGCTCTTGTAATAGCAGTATATAACAGGTTTCTATTAAGTAATTTCTGCGGTCCCGACAAAAGGGGTATAACAACAGCCGGATACTCACTTCCCTGTGATTTATGAATGGTTACTGCAAAAGCGTGTTCTAACTCTCCCAGATTATTAAAACTATATACTGCTTCTCTTCCGTCATCAAACAACACTGTCAGTTCTTCATCATAGTCACTTATGTCAGTTATAGTTCCCACATCTCCATTGAATACACCAACACCCTCATCAATCACATAGCCTGAATCTCTACCTTTATCAGAGTACACCTTCCACTCCTGTTTGTAGTCATTTTTTATCTGCATTACCTTGTCGCCTCTTCTGAAAATCACATCATTCTTTATCTTCTCAGGCTTTCCATTTTTCTCTGGATTAAGTAAGCTCTGCAACTTTTCATTCATACTGACAACTCCCACATCTCCCTTTCTCATAGGCGTGAGAATCTGTATTTCTTCCGGATTCAGATTCAGATATCTAGGTAAGTTATCCGATACCAAAACCTTTACCTCCTGGATAATATTGTTTACTCCATTTCTAGGAATAAAGAAGAAATCCTTACTTTTATTGTGAATTTCTATGTGCTCACCTTGGTTGATTTTGTGGGCATTGAAAATGATATCACTTCCCTCATCCTGTCTAAATATCTTGGTAAGTGTGGTTACAGGAAAACATCCTGAACCAATTATATCCTTAAGTACATTACCTGCCCCGACGCTTGGAAGCTGATGAATATCTCCCACCAATATAAGTCTTGTTCCGTGAGTTATTGCCTTTAGTAGGGAATGAAAAATGTATGAATCCACCATAGACATCTCATCCACAATTATGGCATCACACTCTAGAGGATTCATCTCATTTTTGCCAAATTTTAAATCCTGGTCTCTATCATCACTGCTTTCGATTGCTCCATTAAACTCTAGCATCCTGTGTATTGTTTCTGCTGGCCAGCCTGTTTGTTCTGTCATTCGTTTTGCTGCCCTTCCCGTAGGTGCGCAAAGCTTAATATCCATACCCTGACTGGTAAAATATTTGATGATTACATCTATAATGGTAGTTTTTCCTGTACCTGGTCCACCAGTAATAACAGCTACTCCCGCCTTTATTGCAGCCTCTACTGCTTGATTTTGAACATCATCTAACTCAATGTTGTTTTTTCTTTGTATAGTTGCAATGGTTTCTTCAAGCTCTGTCTGATTAATATCATATTTTAACTGAAGGTCTAGCAACATCCTTGCAGAGTTAAGTTCTACATAGTAATTTACTGCACTGTAAATCACCAAAATTCCATCTATTTCTTTCTCAATTACTTTGCTTTCAACAGAAAGTTCCAAAAGCTGAGAGCTCATAAGCTCATACATTTCCTCGTATACAGAATTACCACTATTAGAATCTGCATACTCCGCATATCCATAGGAAAACTCCTCATAACTATTGCCTTCTAAGTCCCAATCTGATCCCCTTGTAAGTTCTATTGCTTTTCTAATAAGAGTCTCCTTAGGAAGATACATATGCCCCTCGTTTTGAGACATATTCAGTACATATAACAAAGACGAGCGAAGTCTATACACAGAGTTTGATGGTATCCCCATTTTTCTAGCTATCTGGTCCGCAATTTTAAATCCCACTCCCGTTACATCTTCTGCAATTTTATACGGATTCCCTTTGATAACTTCGTATACCTTATCTCCATAGTTTTCATATATTTTTATAGCCAAATTAACCCCTATACCATATTGACTAAGGAATATAACAACTTCCTGGAATTCCCTTTTTTCCGCATAGGAAATAGCAATGGCTCTTGCCTTTCTCTCGGAAATGCCATTAATCTCTGCCAATCTTATTGGCTCTTGTTCAATTATTCTAAGGGTATCTGATTTGAATTTTTTAACTATTCGCTTGGCTAGAACTTCTCCTATGCCCTTGATTATTCCGGAACCAAGATATCTTTCTATACCTACAGTATCCTCTGGGAGTTTAAGTTCACATGATGTAAACTTGAATTGTATATCGTATTTTGAATGATTAACGTATTCTCCTTCAGCAATGATGTACAAGCCTTCCGCTACGCCAAAGGCTGTTCCCACAAATATTTCTTCTCCATCCTGACCAGATACATCAAATACGCAGTAACCATTTTCCTCATTGGTGTAAATTATCTTTTCTATGTAACCTTCTCTTGTCATGTCACCTAAGGCCTTTCCTAATTAGGTAGCATTACCCACCAAACTTATTTCTCAGACACAATGAGGCTACTCAGTGGTAGCCTCTGTTAATGTAGTGGGTCCGCTATTTCGCTTCATAGCATCATACAGCTGCTGAGCAAGACCTACTCCTCCTTGATCCACAACACTTTTTGCGTATTGTTGGATTCTCATATCTCCAAAATATGTTTCATATTCATTTTCTTCTTCATCAGCCTTCATGATAGTTTTTTCCATAGATTTATAAATCTGCTCTATCATGTATGTTTCGAACTCTTTACAGGCTGCCATCATCTCGTCATCAGTAGCCTTGGTGCTATCCATAGCTCCAAGAGTTCCCTCTAACCCACTGGTTTGAGTTTGAGCAATTACACTACTGTAGTCGGATCCTGATATATTATTTATAGTCATTAAGATCACCTTCCTTAAGTGTATCTTAACAACCTCAGATAAGGGAGATTACTCCCTTATCTGAGGTTGTTAGCCTGTTGCATCATCTCATCGGAAGCCTGTATGGCCTTTGAATTCATCTCGTAAGCTCTCTGAGCTACTATAAGATTAACCATCTCATTTGCCACGTCAACATTGGACCCCTCTGTATAGTACTGATGAGTTAAACTTGGTGTCAGATTTGGATTTCCAATTTCTGACATTGCCTCTCCAGAAGCCGCTGTCACAGAAAATGTATTGCTTCCTTCTTTTGAAAGTCCTGCCGGATTGCTAAACTGATATAGTCCAAGTCTAACCTGATATCCATTATTCATAAGTGGCTCAAAATTACCCTTTGCATCAGGAAATCCTATGTAACCATTCTTATCAATTTCTACATCTGAAGCATTATACTTTCCTGGCAACACAATTTGATTACCATTTTGATCAAGCACTGGAAGTCCTGCAGCTGTACAAAGGAGGTTTCCTCCTGGTACAGGTGATACATTAAGAGTACCATCTCTGGTATATACAAGCTCTCCTGCTTCATTTCTAACCTGGAAGAATCCATCTCCCTCAATAGCCACATCAAATGGTCTTGCACTAGCGTTAAGATTACCTTGATCAAACTGACTAGTAATAGCCGATAATCTAGTACCAAGACCTACTTCCGCAGGAACAGGTTTGTTCTCTCCTGCGTTGTTTGTAGAGGTTGACTGAAGATTTTGATATAACAAAGTCTTAAAGCTTGCCTCTTGTGACTTATATGCTGTTGTATTAACATTTGCAATATTATTCGCTATAGTATCTACATTTAACTGCTGTGCTCTCATACCAGAGGCCGCAGTCCAAAGTGAACGCATCATAGGCTATACCCTCCCGTCATTAGCCGACTCGACCTATGTCGTTAACGGCTTTCTCTAATATCTGGTCTATACTTTGTACCATCTTTTGGTTTGTCTCGTATGCTCTTGTAACTGCTATCATATCTACCATTTCAGTAACCATATTAACATTGGACATTTCAAGAAATCCCTGGTTAACTGTAGCATCTGCCTCAATTATATTAGCTCCTTCAACTGGTTCATACATATTCTCACCATAGCTGGATAAAGCCTCATAATTATCAAAATCTACTATCTGCAAGGTAGATACATATGTGGTACCCACATATATTTCTCCAAGAGCATTAACACTAATTTTCGCTGTATCTGCTCCTGGAATCTGGATTGGATTGCCACCATCTCCCAGCACCATATCTCCATCCTTTGTCACAAGATAACCATCCTTGGTTAAAGTGAAATCACCATCGCGGGTATATCTAGTGTGTGTATTTCCACCCTTGTCAGTTGTGCTGATGGTAAAAAATCCTCTTCCAGACAATGCAAAGTTGTATAAATCCTCTGTTTGTCTAAAACCACCCTGAGACATATCATAATAAGTCTCACCAATTTTAACACCTAATGTAACTCCTCCCACACTTCTAATTAGGTCTGGGCCTTCAATTCGGTCATTAATCTTAACAGCCAATTGAGTATCGAAGGATTGAGATGTTGCCTCTACCTTTTTATATCCAGTAGTATTGGCATTGGCCATATTATTGGTGATGACATCCATACGTTTTTCTTCATTACGAAGACCTGTCCAGGCTGTATAAAGTCCTCTTACCATCCTATCTACTCCTTAATTCTTATCACTTAAAAATTCAATATACTTACCAGTTCCAATAGCTACAGCTGTAAGTGGCTGTTCTGCTGTCATAGTGGTAATTCCAGTGTTCTCCTCGATTAAATCTTCTAATCCATGAAGAAGGGCTCCACCACCGGTAAGAACAATTCCTCTGTCAGCAATATCCGCTGCGAGCTCTGGCGGCGTTCTCTCAAGAACTGAATGAACTGCATCAACAATTTGAGCTGTAACCTCTCTTAAAGCTTCCTCAGTTTCATCTGATGATATTGTAACTGTCTTAGGAAGTCCTGTAACAAGGTTACGTCCTCTAATATCCATAGTAATATTCTCAGGTCTCTTATAGCATGTACCTATCTTTATCTTAATCTCCTCCGCAGTTCTCTCTCCGATAAGAAGATTGTGTCTCTTTCGCATAAATTTAACGATAGCATCATCAAAGTCATCTCCAGCAACTTTGATAGAATTACTAACAACTGTACCTTCTAATGATATAACTGCTATATCTGTAGTACCGCCACCTATATCCACAATCATATTGCCACAAGGTCTTGAAATATCAATACCTGCTCCAAGAGCAGCAGCCACTGGTTCCTCGATTATATACACATCCCTGGCACCTGCCTGGTAAGTAGCATCTTCTACTGCCTTCTTCTCAACCTCTGTTACTCCTGATGGAACACAAACGCTGATACGTGGTCTTCTTCCGAAGAAATTCTTACCTACTGCCTTCTGAATAAAGTACTTAAGCATCTTCTCAGTGATTGTATAATCTGATATTACACCCTGTCTAAGTGGTCTAATAGCAACTATATTACCTGGAGTTCTACCAAGCATAAGTCTTGCCTCTTCTCCTATAGCCTTAATACGGTTAGTATCTCTATCATATGCTACAACTGAAGGCTCCTGAAGTACAACGCCTTTACCCTTAACATATACTAAAATACTGGCTGTCCCTAAATCAATTCCTATATCTGAACTTGCCATAATAGCTCCTTTCCCGCTACTTTATATATCGTCAATAATTTATAAATCCTTAGCTTTTCTTAAAATAATTAATGAAGCTGCCTCGCCGGATAACCACTCAATACTAATTTCTGTTATATCCATGATGTTATCAAGTCTCTGGATATATCTTCTCCAATTCACAACACGTTCCTTGGTTATAAATGGTTTTCTGACTCCGTCAAGATTATCAAATTTATCTCGTAAATCTGTAATAAGTTCCCTACTGTCATGACCAGTAAAGTCTCCACCCATAAGTTCATTCATCTTCTTATTAGAGAAGAGAACCTCCCCAGAGTGCGCATCCCTTACAAATATAGCCACATTAAAGTTATTGTATGTTTCTATAAGATGTTTATTCACATTTCTTATGTTATCGTCACCAACCGCATTTTCAAGCATATTTTGAATAACTACGGCAATATTATAAGTAAATCTCAACTCATCACTAGTCCAGACACGCTCTGCACTTGACTCCGCCAAGAATAATATTCCATATAACTTATCCCCTAATTCAATAGGATAAGCAATAACAGCCTTTACGCCATACTTCATGAATAATAGTTTGTTAGCTTCGGTCTGATTAGCATTATCAGCCACATAAGAACCATCACCATCTCTGATGAGCTTTTCCACCATATACATGTTATCTGGCAATGTACTTAATAAGTTCTTTCCTGGCACCTCGCCACTGGCATCCCAATAACTTCTCAGTACATAATTCTTTGTACTATTGTCAATGGTGTAAAGACCAGCCTTGTCTATACCCATATTTATTCCCACATTACGAAGGGTTTCTTCAATTACCTGATCAGCTGTATCAATAAGCTTACTGTTTATTTTGCTCATAGCATCACTTACTATACTTTGTCTTGTGAGCTCGTCTAAAAGTTTCTTTCCTGCTCCTTTAGATTTAGTAGACTCTATATCTATGGCAATAGTCATACGAAGATCCTCAGAAATCATATTAGCAATCTCCCAGTGACTGTCATAAACTGTTCTAAGCTTTTCAGTTTCTTCCTTGGTGTATGAACCTACCATCCAAATTCCCTTAAGTTCATCACCTATCTTAATTGGTACTGCAGAAATCTTACCAATTCCACCCTCTTCTCTATCCAAAATAGTAGGTGCATCATTTTCTAAAACTGTTTGTTTTATATGTTTGTAGTATTCCTTATAAGCGGGTTTCTCAAAAAGGTCATAAAAATCGCCTAGATTGGTAGCCGGACCTGTAGGTGGAAATACTATTCTTCCCTCCACATCAACAAACACAGAATAAAGACCTGTAAGTTTTGTGAAGGTTTCCATCATTAGTTTTACCTTATCATCGGTAATTAAGTCATCAATTTTTTCTTTGCTAATATTGACTGCATTTTGTTGAGTTCTTTTAAAAGTCCTAGCCACGCGCTTTTCAGCATCTGCTGTCACCTTTTCACCAGCTCTGCTGTCTGTTATGTCCTTAATGTAAAACTCCACTTTGAAAAATCCATCGGTCACATCAGACACAGATATTTCGTTGGACACATAATAAAGTTTCCCATCGTCACCCACCATTCTATATTCATGAGTGTAATCTTCTACGTTATTCTGTACTGCCTCCAATACGGTTTTAATCACCTTTTCTCTATCCTGTGGATGTATATAATCTTCAGAAAGCTTCATTCCTTTATTAAGCATTTCTATATTCATTCCAAGCATAGTGGCATTGGGAGATACATATTCTAATTGACTTTTTCTTTCATTAATATGACAGGTTTTAACTATTATCACATATCCAGCCTTCTGAATAGCTTTTCTAAGATATTTATTCTCAAGTACCATCAGTATTCCCCTTTCTGCTTTTGCTTAAACTAATCTTATTCCTTAAGTACACCACACTGGTTTACATCCGCTTGCAACGTAAATGTTACTCATAAAGTATATTTCGCACAAGATGGCTGTTGCAGAAAATGCAACAGCCATCTTTAAAATAATTCTAATAGAATTTTCTAAGAGTTAAGCTCTGGAAAAGCTATGTCTGTTACTTCCTTAGCATCATCAACAGCCTTAACTACATTATCAAGTGATAACTTAAGCTGTGTCATATAATCACTTACGCTCTCACACTCACGCTTAACATTCATTCTAGTTGTGTATGCCTCTGTTCTAGCTTGAATACGAATTTCCTCGCACTCAGCTTCAGCCTGCTCTCTCATAACCTTAACTTCATACTCAGCATTTGCTCTAAGAGCAGTTGTCTCTTCCTCTGTTCTTCTCTTTAAATCATCGCAATTTGCGTAAGTACTATCTCTTCTTTCCTGACATGCGCTAGTAGTTTCAGCCTTCATCTTCTCACAAGTTGAAACTGTCTCTGCATGCATTCTCTCGCACTCATCAGTTGTATCAATCATCATCTTTTCACAAGCAGCTGCTGTATCTGACTGTAGCTTCTGACATTCTGCCTCTACACTCATCTTAAGAGCCTGACACTCTGCTTCAGTCTGTCTCTGAAGAGAATCTGCATTCTCTCTAGCCTCAAGAAGAGTTCTAGAAATAGACTCATATCTAGCTGCTGATTCCTGATCTCTACTTGTATATGTTTCCATCTTCTCTCTAAGCTGAGCGACCTCCAAAGAAAGCTCATCATTAACCTTCTTAAGATTATCAATAGTCGCTGTAGACTCATTAATATTAGTTTCTCTCATTGCGTGAAGATTTTTTACTGTCTCACTAAGCTTTAATACATTTGCTTTAAGATCTGAAACTTCTTTTTCATGAGCTGCCTGAGTTTCCTCTATATATGCATCTACTGCCTTCTTGTCGTAACCACCAAAGGAAGCTGTTTTAAACTGTACATCCATCTTTTAATACCCCTTTCATAAAAGCGTAACAATAATTCTACACAATTATAACATAACAAACCATATATTGCACTCATTTTTTGCATTGTTTAGTCATTTTTTGTTTTGGGATTTTTATATATTTTTATCGCAATTAAATATTTGATGTGATATAATCTCTATGACATTGGGTCTTGTCCTACATAATTAACAAGAAAGGATTTTAATATGGGGAAATTTTTTAAGAAACTAACGATTTTTACTATATGCTTTAGTATGCTTTTCTCACTTACAGCCTGCGGGACTGACGTAGAAAAAATATATCAAAGCTACATAAAGAGCTTAATAGCTATAAATTACATGGGCGCCACAGAAGATTATATTAATGCTTCCGGTGCCACTCAGGAAGAAGCAGACAATCTCTACCAAGCTAACGTAGAATATTTGGCCGACAATATTATTACATATTATGGCATCACTATTACAGATGCTCCCGAACTTAGAGAAGACTACATAGAGTTGGCACGATTGATTTACAGCAAGTGCAACTACACCGTTTCCAAGGCAAGAAAAGACGGTAGCGTTTACCTTGTGGATGTAACCATCTACCCTATGGATTTATTTGCCCAGACTTCTGCAGAAGTTTCTTCTTACGTAGAAGCCTTTAACCAAGGTGTAAAAAATGGCACATACAATGATTACACACTCTCTCAATACGAGACAGAGTTTTCTGATGGTATGATAGATATCCTTACGAACGGAAGCCTCAATATGACTTATTGCGAGCCTGTAACCATAACTGTAGAGATTATCGTAGACGGTGACACATACTACATAAGCGACAGAGATTTTATGCGAATTGACGCGGCAATGATTGCAAGTTCAATTCCAGAACCTACAACAAGTGAAGAGTAAGCATTACCAACGAGCTATGCTTACCAACCATGCCAGCTATGCTGACATGATTACAAGCTCCATTCCAGAGCCTACAACAAGCGAAGAGTAAACATTAGCAACGAGCTATGCTTACCAACCATGCCAGCTATGCTGACATGATTGGTATCGCAGCAGTCGCTGTATACACAAAATAAGAGACACATACATACAAGTGAACTTGTGTATGTGTCTCTTATTTTGTGTGCATAGCTCGTTGCTTATGCTTTACTCCACAGTTACCGACTTAGCTAAGTTACGTGGCTTATCAACATCAAGCCCCTTAGCTTCTGATGTATAATACGCAATAAGCTGCAAAATTACCGCGGTTGCAAAGGCTGTAAATTCTGGATCTAATTTAGGTATTCTAATGTGCTTATCACAAATCTTCACATCATCTACCTTTTCATCCATACTTATCAAGATTACATATGCGCCTCTTGCCTTAACTTCTCGAATGTTAGATATAACCTTCTCATACACATCTTCCTGTGTTGCTATGGCGATAACAGGAACATTTTCAGTTATCAGCGCAATTGTTCCGTGCTTAAGCTCTCCAGCCGCATAAGCCTCTGCGTGAATGTAAGAAATCTCCTTAAGTTTAAGAGACGCCTCAAGACTCATGGTATAATCAAGACCTCTACCGATGTAGAATGCATCTGGAGAAAGCTTAATATGATTAGCCACTCTCTTAATGTCATTTGCTCCTTCAAGAGTTTCCTCAATTATGTTAGGAGTATTAATAAGCTTTGTCATAAATTTCTTGGTTTCTGAATCTGACACAAGCTTCTTTACCACACCCATTCTTGCAGCTATTAAATACATAGCCGCAACCTGAACTGTATATGCCTTTGTACTTGCCACTGCAATCTCAGGACCTGCGTGAGTGTAAAGCACATAATCACTTTCTCTGGCAATGCTTGAACCCTTAACATTAACGATGGATATGACCTTTGAACCATTTGCTTTAGCAAGCTTCATGGCCTCCAAGGTATCTATGGTCTCTCCTGACTGAGAGAGAACTATAGTGAGTGTCTTTTCATCTATAATCGGATTCTTATATCTAAACTCTGAAGCAATCTCCACCTGCACTGGTATACGAAGCTTTGCCTCTATAAGATGCTTTCCAACCATACCTGCATGCATAGCTGTACCACATCCAATAACTGTCACCTTATCAATATTCTCAAATACACTATCATCTATTCCATCATCAGTAAAATCTGGCATACCGTCCATAACACGTGGTGCTACTGTGTTTCTAATAGCGTCTGGCTGCTCATAGATTTCCTTAAGCATAAAGAATGGATAACCACCCTTTTGAGCGCTAGCAATGTCCCAATTCACAGATAGCATCTGTGGTTTTACTTCATTGCCCTTCATATCTCTTACATCAATTCCATCCTTAGTAAGAGTAAGCAAATGATACTCAGGAACAACAAAATAATCCTTCGAATACGCAATAAGGGCTGTAAGATCTGAAGCAATAACCGAACCCCTGTCGCTTGTTGCAGCCACAAGTGGACTGACATTTCTAATGCAATAAATTGTATCAGGAATATCCTGGAACATAATGCAAAGTCCAAAGGCTCCAGATAAAACCTTCACCGCTTTTTTAATTGCCTTTACAGGGTCACCCTCATAAAATTTGTCAATAAGCGCTGCCACAACTTCAGTATCCGTCTCTGAGATGATATCATCCGCCAAACCATACTCTGTAATAAGCTGGCGATAGTTCTCAATGATACCATTATGTATAAGCACCACCTGACCACATCGATGCGGATGGGCATTTACATCAGTTACTCCACCGTGAGTAGCCCATCTAGTATGTCCTATACCACAGGTTGCAGGGTTATCCATATCAGCACAAAGCTTCTTTAATTCTTCTACCTTTCCAGTTCTCTTGCGAACAGTAATTTCTCCGTCGCAAAGAAGGGCAACACCTGCACTGTCATATCCACGATATTCTAAGGTCTCAAGACCACCGATAATCACATCCTTGGCAGGTATATTTCCTGTAAATCCTATAATTCCACACATATTTAATTACCTCATTTCTTTCTGGCAAATGTAGCTTCCTCCATTGGTTCACATTGTTTGCTGTAAAGCATAAAACAAATTACCAAATCAAGCATTGTAATCTCAAACAAACACAACAAAACACATAGGGAACACAAATCCTATTCCCTAGTTTAAGTAATTATTCTGCCATCATCTGCCTATATATAAAAAAGTTTAACCAGTCTATTATTATATATGCCCGCCTTTTGATCCTCATTCACGTTATGAAGCTACACAAAAATACTTTATTTGCATCACAAAAATTTTGTTCTTATTATGCAAACAAGCACATATACTAATACACTGCACTGATTGCCTGAATTTGTTTTGAAGTTACCCTCATATTTGTCCAGACATAACACGCTCAGTTGCGCGAAAGAGCATCCGCCGAATCCTTCGATAAACTCTTTACCTCGTTAACCCTGCATAAAGTATCGTCACCTGCAAGGTGCATGGCGCTAAGGTTCCTAACCTTTCGAAATCTGCATCCTCCATTTACAGACGGTGTTATTATAGCATATATACTACGTTAATGCAAATTAGTACTCATACATCAAACAAAGCCACCCTGCTTACGCAAGATGGCTTTAATATTTTTTTTATTCAGTTAAGTAAAATATATTAACTAATCATAGCTCCTGCTGGCATATCCTTCTCTGCTGTAAGAAGTGCAAGATTTCCATCAAAATCCTCAGCACAAAGAAGCATACCCTCTGATAATACTCCTGCAAGCTTTGTAGGCTTAAGGTTAGTAATTACAACTACCTTCTTACCAACCATCTGCTCTGGAGAATAATAATTCTTAATACCAGATACAATCTGAAGAACTCTTCCCTGAATCTGAACCTGTGAACAAAGAAGCTTCTTAGAATCCTTTACCTCCTCGCATGAGAGAATCTCTCCCATCTGAAGCTGCATTCTATCAAACTCTTCAATAGTAATCTGCTCCTTAACTACTGCGTCAAGAGTTGGAATCTTAAGTTCAACTTTCTCTTTCTTCTTAGGCTTTTCTTCTTCCTTCTTCTCTTCCTCTTCTACTACCTTAGATGGGAACTTCTTCTCGATCTCATCTAACATAGCTGTTGCATCAATTCTTGCGAAGAGAATCTCTGGCTCTGAAGTAACCTTGTTTCCTGATGGATAGAGTCCAAACTGTGAAAGCTCAGTAACTCTTCTCTTCTCAGTGTTAAGTTGCTTTAATATCTTCTCTGATGTCTCAGGCATGAATGGCTCAAGAAGTGTAGCACCTACAGTAATGCTCTCTACTAAGTTGTAAAGTACTGTATTAAGTCTGTCCTTCTGATCCGCTTCCTTTGCAAGGGCCCAAGGCATAGTCTCATCAATATATTTGTTACATCTCTTGAAGAGATTGAAAATCTCAGTCATAGCGTCAGCAACCTTAAGCTTGTCCATGGCTGTATTAACCTTAAGTCTTGTGTTAATTACAACGTCACGAAGGTCATCATCTACTGGCTGATGCTCACCTGAGTTAGTAACTACACCATCAAAATACTTGTTAGACATAGAAATGGTTCTGTTAACAAGATTTCCAAGTGTGTTAGCAAGCTCTGCATTAATTCTCTCTATAACAAGCTCCCAAGAGATAACACCATCATTCTCAAATGGCATCTCATGAAGAACAAAGTATCTAACTGCATCAACTCCGAAGAAATCTACCATGTCATCTGCGTAGATAACATTTCCACGAGACTTACTCATCTTTCCATCACTTTGGATAAGCCATGGATGTCCAAAGATTTGCTTTGGAAGTGGCTGTCCTAATGCCATAAGCATAATAGGCCAATAAATAGTGTGGAATCTTAAGATATCCTTACCAATAAGGTGAAGGTCTGCTGGCCAATAACGTCTGTAAAGCTCGTCACTTGCGCCATCTACATCATAGCCAAGACCAGTTATGTAGTTTGATAATGCATCAATCCATACATAGATAACATGTCCTGGATCAAACTCTACTGGGATACCCCACTTAAATGATGTTCTTGACACACACAAATCCTGAAGTCCTGGAATGAGGAAGTTATTCATCATTTCATTCTTTCTTGACTCTGGCTGAATAAACTCTGGATGTGAGTTAATATGGTCAATAAGTCTGTCAGCATACTTGCTAAGCTTGAAGAAATAAGCCTCCTCCTTAGCCGGCTGACACTCTCTACCACAGTCTGGGCACTTACCATCTACAAGCTGTGAAGATGTGAAGAATGACTCACATGGAGTACAGTACATACCCTCGTACTCACCTTTGTAGATATCGCCCTGATCGTAAAGCTTCTTAAATATCTTCTGAACCTGCTTTTCATGGTCAGGATCAGTAGTTCTAATGAACTTATCATAAGACGTATTCATTAAATCCCAGATAGACTTAATCTGTCCTGATACCTCATCAACGAACTCCTTAGGAGTATTGAGACTTTCAAATGCCTTAATCTCAATCTTTTGTCCATGTTCATCTGTACCTGTCTGGAACCTTACATCATATCCTACAAATCTCTTGTATCTTGCGATACTGTCAGCTAAAACAACTTCGTATGTGTTACCTATATGAGGCTTACCTGAAGTGTATGCTATAGCCGTCGTAATGTAGTATGGTTTTTTTGCCATGTTTTCTTGTACCCCCTTAAATAACCTATATTATAATACTTTTAATTATAGTCTGAATCAATTAAGCTTTCCCAGATTATTAATTATCCCACCATAAGCTTAAATTTCTGAACCTCTTTGTCAGAATCAACTACTTCAATTTTTCCTCCTAAATCTCTTATCTTACCGTCAAAATTTTCGTAGCCACGTAAAATGTATTTGATATTCTCTATAGTACTGAAACCATCTGCTGCAAGAGCTGCTATAACAAGAGCTGCACCTGCTCTAAGATCCGGAGCCACAAGATTTGCTCCTGTATATCTTTCAATACCATTGATAACTGCAGAATTTCCTTCTACCTTAATGCGAGCACCCATACGAGAAAGCTCACTAACATATTTGAATCTATTTTCAAATATACTCTCTGTAATGACACTAACACCCTGTGATAAAGCAAGTGTTACAGCCATCTGTGGTTGCATATCTGTAGGGAATCCTGGATAAGGAAGAGTTTTAATCTGTGTACACTTAAGTCTTCCATCAGCCATAACTCTTACAGAATCGTCATACTCTATAACATTTGCACCAATCTCATTAAGCTTAGAGGTAATAGCCTCCAAATGCTTTGGTATTACATTCTTTATAAGTATGTTGCCACCTGTAGCAGCAGCCATTGTCATAAATGTACCTGCTTCAATCTGATCAGGTATTATAGAATAACAAGTACCCTTCAATTTCTGGACACCACGAATTCTAATAACATCTGTTCCAGCACCCTTAATATTAGCACCCATACTATTAAGGAAATTAGCCACATCAACTATATGTGGTTCTTTTGCAGCATTCTCTATGGTAGTCTTTCCCTCTGCAAGAGCTGCCGCCATCATAATATTGATAGTTGCACCAACAGTTACCACATCAAGGTAAATGTGATTGCCAATAAGCTTTTCTGCCTTTGCAACAACCTTTCCACCTTTTACAATATCAACCTTCGCACCAAGGGCTTCAAATCCCTTTATATGCTGATCAATAGGTCTAAGTCCTATATCGCAGCCTCCTGGAAGAGCTACCTGAGCATAATTAAATTTGCCGAGCAATGCTCCTAACAAATAATATGAAGCTCTAATTTTTCTTATGTACTCGTCATCGACACATAAGTATTCATCGTTTAAAATTGTTCCTCCACATATGGAAACTGTGTGTTCATCTATATATTTAACTTTTGCACCAATATTCTCTATAGCTGCAAGAAGCACCTTCGTATCTTCAACAAAAGGTACATTCTCAATAATACATTCTTCATCTGTGAGAACTGCAGCTGCCAAGATACCAAGAGCGGCATTTTTTGCTCCCGCTATGGTAACCTCTCCTTCGAGAACCTGGCCACCTTTAATAACATACTTTTCCATTCCACACCTCGTAGTCCTACAGTTAGGACATTTTACATAGTCTTATAAATTATACCACATTCAAAAAAAATGTAAACTAAAAAATCTTCATCACTTACTATGTTTACTTATCTGCCTCACAATATATGCATCTATAAATTCGATTTTCCTCATCAGTTAACTTGAAAATGTGTGGAATATCTTGCTCTACTGAGGTTATACAGCGTGGATTCTTGCATTTTCTTACATTTGTAAGTTTTTCCGGAAGCTTAAGCTTCTTCTTCTCAACAGTCTGACCATCTTTAATTATACTAACTGTAATATCAGGATCTATATATCCTAACACGTCTAAATTAATATCATACTCCTGATGAATCTTTAAAATATCTTTCTTACCCATCTTGTTACTTCTTACATTCTGAAGTATACCTATGCTGCAGTCCAATTCATCTAGCCCTAGATCATGATATACAAGAAGAGCCTTTCCTGCAGTTATGTGATCTAATACAATTCCATTCTGAATACTTTCAATCTTCATTATACTGTCACCTCCAACAATGTCATAATAAGCGCCATACGAACATATTTGCCATTAAGTGCCTGTCTAAAATAGCACGCTCTTGGGTCGCTGTCCACATCTGTGGAAATCTCGTTTACTCTTGGAAGTGGGTGGAGGATTGACAGGTCAGGTTTTGCAGTCTTAAGCTTGCTCTTATCAAGGATGTATGTGTCCTTCAAACGAATATAGTCCGCCTCGTTGAAGAATCTCTCCTTCTGAACTCTGGTCATATAGATGATATCAAGTTCATCCATAACCTCCTCCATAGTGGTAACTTCTTTATACTCTATATTATTCTTCTTAAATACTTCTGTGATAATATATTCTGGAACTCTTAACTCATTTGGAGATATAAGCACATACTTTATACCCTCGTATCTAGAAAGGGCCTTTATAAGAGAATGTACAGTTCGTCCAAACTTAAGGTCTCCGCAAAGACCGATAGTAAAGTTATTAAGTCTACCCTTCTCACGCTTAATAGTGAGCAAATCTGTAAGAGTCTGAGTTGGGTGATTGTGACCACCATCACCAGCATTTATAATAGGCACATCTGACACAAATGAGCCAAGAAGTGGTGCACCCTCCTTAGGATGTCTCATGGCAATTATATCTGCATAGCAACCTACGGTTCTAATGGTATCTCCCACGCTCTCACCCTTGGCAGTTGAGGATGAATCAGCAGAAGAAAAACCAAGCACATTACCACCTAACTCCATCATAGCAGCCTCAAAGCTAAGACGGGTTCTTGTACTTGGTTCAAAAAATAAAGTTGCAAGCTTCTTACGCTTACAAGCATCCTGGTATTTTTCCTTATCATTGATTATATCTATAGCCAAATCTAATATGTCATCGATTTCCTGAACAGTTAAATCAGTTGGGTCAATTAAATGCTTCATCAGTATCTCCTATCCTCTGCAAAAATGCAGATTTTTACTAACTACTATAATAAAGCTATGGTTCCATAATGTCAATTTGTTTTGCCTTAATTATGAATAGTTTTTATGGGTTTTTCTCTATATATCCATATCTTGTATTTTATACTATAGAGTTATTTTCTAATTATTCCAAAATGTCAATTCACTAACAGATTTGCTGATACTTACAGAGAGTTCGTGGTTGATGTAAAGGAAGATGGATATGATGTTGAGCTTGAGGGTAACGATAAGGCTTACAAGGTTACTTATCTTGACCTAGAGGGTACAGCAGAGGACACAACAGAGGAAAGCACTACCGAAACTCCAAGTGTTCCAACCACAGATGATATTATTGACCACGTTTCAAATTGTGGTGGGGTTTGGACTCACGAAGAACTTGTGGGTGCAGGGTGGTCCCCAGAAGATGTTGCTTATCAGGTTAGTATAGGAACTCCAAAGGGTACTACCTACACTACTAAAACTCATTACAAGTATATCGAAGTAGGTACTGGGAAGTATTATTGTGATAAGTGTTATCATACAAAACAATAAACTATAACCCCTAGATTTTTCTAGGGGTTATTTATATATTGACATTTTGGAATATTGTATATAAATTTATATTGTTCTATAGATTGCATATATCAGTTTTTTAATTCAAATATATTTTTTTATTTCACAAGCAATCTAAATTCCATTTTTCAATCAAATACAAAGGAGGTTAATACTGCCTTTACCGGCACATGCTAAAATTCTGTAACGGTGGAAGGTCTATACCAAAAAACTTGAAATACTTTTATAGATAGGATAAAAAAGAAAGGAACACACGCTGTATGTCAGGAGGTGCAGTTATGGATGTTATACAAAAAGAAGGTAACAGATGAATTTGTTAAAGATAAAACAATAACTATTCTAAGGTTACTTGATGCTAAAACCGATTGGTTAAAAACCCCTAAAACAACAAGAGAATATCATATTGTCAATATGGCAGTTTAATAATTTTGACTATGAGCTTTTTCTTGTAGTCTTTATTATTTTATAAAGTAATTTTAGCAAATGTTATCAATCGAATTTTTACGATAGTCAAAAAATCGCACCTGCATTTTAGCAAGTGCGATTTCTATTTTCTTTATATACTATCTACTGTCTTCGTATGGGCCACCTTTTTCTCATCAAATATTTCTCGAATTCTCCCCTTATCTTTTCTGTCACAAACCAACACATACTGCTTTCTGTTTGCACGAATCTTAAGAATAATTATATTACTATCATCCTTTTCATTTACCAGCTTGTAGCTTTTCATATCCTCCCACTCTAGGAAGGTGGTTCCTACGATAGCGCCCTCATCAGTAATTCCACTTTTTACTCTGGTGGAAGCTATAATAAATGCCACAAAGGCTAGCACCGCCGGAACAAAGGTGTATACCTTAAAGTAAACCAACACAACAAAAATCACTAGTGCTACATTTGCATATATTATCTCAGTATTTCCGGTTTTCCTTCTAATTCGGCTTTTTACTATTATACCGGACTGGCGCTTAACTGTTCCAACACAAACAAAAAATGCTGTTATAAAACCTAGGAATAGTACAAAGGCTAGTACGCCTATCCACACATCCATAGTATTCCTCCTTAATCCTTAAGCAAAGTAACCATAACCGCTTTTTCAGCGTGTCTTCTATTCTCAGCCTGATCAAGAATTATATCCAGATTCTTGTCAATTATGCTCTGGCTAATCTCAAAGCCCACATGCATAGGCATATCATGGAATACAACCGCCTTGCTTCCCTCTACAAACTCGTCATTGATCTGATATGGCATCATCTTAGCCATAGTCTCTTCCTTTTGCTTTGCATATGCAGGATTGTTAAAGAACTCCATATCTACCCAAGTGTCTGTGTAGAGAATATCCATATCCTTAACATAAGTCTTGGCTTCCTCAATGCTCATAGCTGGGTCAAGTTCTACGTAGTGACCTGTAGCCTTTGCCTCCTCATAGAAGTCATCACCACATACTGTGTCATTTACAAGTGGTGTAAGACCATAAAGTGTACCCTTCTTCATCTTAGCAAAGAACTCAACAAGGGAGTTAAATACGTTGTTCTTAGCTCCTATGTAGAGAAGCTTAACATCTAAGCTTCCAAAGTGCTCTATAATGGTAAGAGCATCTGCAAGAATCTGACATGGATGATATGAGTTATCACAACCATTGATAAATGGTACTGTTGCATGCTTTCCAAAAAGCTCTACAGTCTCATTCTTAATAAGTCTTGCCATAATAATATCAACATTTCTGCATACATACTTTATCTCTGATACAGGCTCTCCAAGAACGAAGTTTGAATTGCTCCAAAGCTGGTTAAAGTAGTGTCCACCAAGCTCTGTGATACCTGTCTCAAAAGATAAAAATGTTCTAGTTGATGTCTTCTCAAAAAGAGTGTAAAGCTTCTTACCCTCTAAAGCCTTAGAGTATTTCTTTGGATCCTTCTTCATATCAAGAGCAAGGTCTAATATCTCCTGTAATTCCTCTGCTGAGAAATTCTTAAAATTAAGCATATTTTTCATATATTTGTTCCCTTTCCATACCACATGAAATCTAACGTCAAACTATCAAGCAAAAAACTAGCTTACATTTGAATAAATTCTATGTCTGTGTATTCCTACAGATAGCTCTTAAGCTTATCTGCCATATCTGTCTTCTCCCAAGGTACATCGATATCATTTCTACCAAAATGACCATAAGCAGCAGTCTGCTTGTAAATAGGTCTTCTTAGGTCGAGCATCTTGATAATTCCTGCTGGTCTTAAGTCAAAATTCTCTCTAATAATCTCAACTAACTTATCGTCAGCAAGCTTTCCTGTGCCAAATGTATCTACCATTATAGATGTTGGTCTCGCAACACCGATAGCATATGAAAGCTGAATCTCACACTTATCTGCCAGACCTGCAGCTACAATATTCTTTGCAACATATCTTGCTGCGTAAGCTGCTGATCTATCAACCTTTGTACAGTCCTTACCTGAAAATGCACCGCCACCGTGACGACCATATCCACCATAGGTATCAACGATAATCTTACGTCCAGTAAGACCACTGTCTCCGTTAGGTCCACCGATTACGAATCTTCCTGTTGGATTAATGAAGAACTTAGTGTTCTCATCCACCATTTCCTTTGGAAGTACTGGCTCAAATACATACTTCTTAATATCTGCATGAATCTGCTCCTGAGTAACCTCCTCACCATGCTGTGTAGAAAGTACAACTGCATCTAATCTATATGGCTTGCCATTCTCATCATACTCTACTGAAACCTGAGTCTTTCCGTCCGGTCTTAAATATGGAAGAGTTCCATTTTTTCTAACCTCTGTAAGCTTTAAAGCAAGCTTATGAGCAAGAGCTATAGGATAAGGCATAAGCTCTGGTGTCTCATTTACAGCGTAACCAAACATCATACCCTGGTCACCAGCACCGATTGCCTCAATTTCTGCATCACTCATGCTGTTTTCCTTTGCCTCAAGAGCCTTATCAACACCCATAGCTATATCAGCACTCTGCTTATCAAGAGCGGTGATAACACCACAAGTATCGCAGTCAAAACCGTACTTTGCTCTGTCATATCCGATTTCTCTAACTGTCTCTCTAACAATTGACTGAATGTCGATCTGTGCCTTAGTTGTAATCTCGCCCATTACAAGAACAAGTCCTGTAGTACATGCAGTTTCACAGGCAACTCTACTCATAGGATCCTGTGCTAAAATTGCATCAAGAATAGCATCTGAAATCTGGTCACAGATTTTGTCAGGATGTCCCTCAGTTACTGATTCTGATGTAAATAATAATTTTTCCATTTTCTTTCCTCCGTATGTTAACTAAACTCTAATCCGCCATGCTGACAGATTAAGCTCATCTGTGCATGGCTTATTGCTCACGCATATCTCCCTTTCAGAGATTTGACTTTTGATATCTATCTTATCTATAAAGAAAACAAAAATCCGATTATATAATAATCGGATTTGAATATCATATGCTCAAATCCTCTTATTGCTCGATTCTATCTTAAATCGCTCAGGTCGGCACCTTCCATCAATTCACGCCACACTCCATACAAGGAATTGTCACTTTAATCTCCGGGGTTGCCGTGGCTTCATAGTCCCTTATGACTCCACCACTCTGAATAAGAGAGATACGTTTACAATACTCTATAAGTTTTTTATTGTCAATAAATTTCTTTATTATTACACAATTTTCCTTACACATAGCTAAAAGTAAAAAAATCGTACACCCTAGACTGTTACATCTAAGGTGTACGACAATATGATTTTTATATTATTTAATCAGTAATAGTTATATTTGGATGTGATTCAGATACCTGCTCCTTTATATATCCTATAGCTTCATTAATTGTATTAACTGTACCTTCGTTATACCACTGACATGCAGCTTCAACATAGTAACCATAGGTTGTCTGGTCTGGAGCAACTCCACTAATTTGGATGTTCTTTGCCACCTGATCATATACAGGAAGTGGATTCTGTCCACCAAGTTTTTCCATACCTAAATCATCACCATAAGAAATAAGATTCTCAACAGACTTTTTATTGTTAGGGAAATCATAACTCCAATAATAGCCTTCCATCATGCTTTCGTTACAACAAAGAGCCTCTAAAACGCCTTCTGTAACATCAGACTTAAGTCCTGCATCAGTAGCCATCAAATAGCTTCCACTCCAGAAGTAATTTGTTGGACCTGGAACTACATTATACTTTCCGTGTACTGCTGTATCCTCTATAGCAAGAGTCCATGGCACAAACCAAGTACAGCCAAAGTAACAGAATACATCTGTAGTCATTCCCTCACTCCACTCATTAGACCACTTAACAGCATCCTTGGTATATCCAGCTTCAGCAAGCTGCTTAGATAAGAGCAATAAATTGTAAGTATTATCATCAATGCTTAAAGCTCCATCTTTTACCCATGGAGATACATTTGAATTTAAGACAGCAAATCTAATCTCATCTGGCCCTGCCACCATAGCGTAACCAGCATCTTTCATCTTGTCTGCTGTATCCATAAACTTATCCCAGTCTGCAATTGCAGCTTGAACTGTTGCAGGGTCAGATGATCCTAATACTGCTTTAGCAATATCTGTTCTATAAGCCACAACACCTGGTGTTGCCTGCCATGTTAAGGCCATAAGCTCGCCATCTACAGTTGCATAATCAACTGTGTAATCATATGCATTTGCATACTCCTTATCTGCTGTGATTCCCACCTCAGACATTGGGGCATAGTAATTGTACTCATCTATAAATTTATGAAGCACATCAGCATCAGCTGCTACAATACCTGGTGTAGCATCTCCACCCTTCTTATAGGCAGCATCCACAGCCTTCATATAATCTTCTGATGTACCAGCTTTATCTAAATTCACGAAGTTAACCAATCCGATATACTCTGGATGGAAGTAGTACATATCATCTAACTTTGTACCTACCTCATCATTCCATGAGTACACATTAATAGCATCTGGATATGCATCAACATCTGGGAATGAAGCATCTACCTGATCTCTAATACTAATAATAGCATCATGCCATGAAAGAGTCTCATCATCTATGTAATTCATATTTGCCATATCCACATATCCACAGTAATAGTTATCATAAGGCGCTGCATAATCAACCTTAATTTTCTTAGCTACTGCATCATATACAGAAAGTGGGTCCTGACCACCTAACTTTGCCAAGCCTCCCTTTCCATCTTTGATAAGATTTTGAACAGCCTTTGTATTATTAGGATAGTCCAAATTATCTGCGAAGATATCGTACATTACCTTCTCGTCGCAACAAAGTGTCTTAAGAATTGTTTTGGCTAATTCCTTATCCTTACAAGCATCTGTAGCTAATACATAGCTTCCACCCCAGAAGAATGGAGCTGGACCTTCAACAACTCTGTACTTTCCATAAGCAGGAGTATCTTCTATGTTAAGACTCCATGGAATAAACCATGTACATCCAAAATAACAGAATACATTACCTGACATTCCTTCCACCCAGTCACTAGACCACATATCAGCTCCATTTGTGAATTCTGAAATATCAAGAGCTGATGAATAGCGAATCATTTCGTATACAACAGGGTCAATATTAAGAGCACCATCAATAACCCATGGTGAAGTTCTCTGAGCCATATAAGCAAACTTTATCTCATCTGGTCCAGATACCATACTGTATCCTGCCGCGCTCATCTTCTCAGCAGTTTCATAGAACTTATCCCAATCTGCAATTGCAGCTTGAACCTTTGCAGGGTCTGAAGTTCCTAATACCTTTTGGGCAATATCTGTTCTATATGCAACAACACCAGGAGTTGCCTGCCATGTTAAAGCCATAAGCTTATTGTCAATAGTTGCATAATCAACTGTGTAAGCATATGCATTTGCATAGTCACCAGCTGTAATTCCTAAGTCTGACATAGGAACATAGAAATCATGCTCTTCAACAAAATTGTGTAATACATCTGCGTCAGCTACAACCAATGATGGAACAGTGTCCCCACCTTGTTTGTAAAGCTGCTTAATCTTATTTGGATATTCTTCACCTGTACCAGACAAATCAAGATTAATACAAGCTACCTTGTCTGCGTACTGTGGGTACTTCTCATAGAAATAATTCATTCTTTGTTCAAACTCATCATTCCATGAATATATGTATAATGTATCATCTGCTACTACCTTATCTGAGCATCCACCAGTCTTACTAACAAATGGTGATGCGCCTGCAGCCGCAGGAAGATTATTAGGAGCCTCTGTACCCTTTGGTACAACTACAACCTGAATAGCCTCAAGTCTCTTTGCATAACCTTCAGTTCCTGATGCCTCACCGTTCTTAGCCCAACCAAGCCAACCGTAACTCTGAGCATGAACTCTGTAGTATACATCATAGTGAGTAGCAAGAGTTCCTGTAAGCTTAATCTTTATACCCTCAAGTCTCTTTCCCTGACCTGATGTACCTGACTTAGCTCCATTACTTACCCAGTCCATCCAACCATAGCTCTGAACATGAGTCTTGTATGTAATTCCACCAGTATAGCCACCTAGCTTAGAGTTATCCACCTTAATAGATATCTGCTCAAGTCTCTTTGCCTCACCAAATGTACCGGCAACAGAACCATCTGCTACCCACTTCTGGTCTCCATAAGACTGAACATGAGTCATATAGCTTACCATACCAGTTCCTGGTGTAGATGAAGTCTTAGCAACATCCACAAAGGCACAGCCCAAAGAACCTTGGTAGCCCATATCAGATAAAGAGTACCAAGCTGGAACTATAACTATCTCTATAGCCTCAAGTCTCTTTCCCTGACTTGCAGTACCTGCGTACTCACCATTTTTAGCCCAACCCATCCAGCCGTATGACTGTGCATGAACTCTGTAGTACACATTAAACATCTCTGCATCCGCACCTGTAAGCTCAATTTGGATAGCCTCAAGACGCTTAGCCTTACCCTCAGTTCCACTGAGCTGACCATTTGTACGCCACTCTTTCTCCCATCCAAATGACTGTATGTGAGTTCTGTACTTGATTCCTAAATCATAACCATATGTATCAAGTTCGATTTTAATACTCTCAAGACGTTTTCCCTCACCAACAGTACCAGAAGACTGTCCGTCTGCCTTCCAATCTTTTTCCCAGCCATAAGTCTGTCTGTGAACCTTGTATCTTACTGTAGGAATAATTTCTCCAGCAAATTCCTTGGCACTTGCATTTACTGGTGCAATAACCAACAAGCTAAGTACCATAACAAAAGACAAGATTATAGCTGAAAATCTTTTCATCTTTCTTTTCATTTACTTTCCTCCTTTTTGTGAAATATCCACAAGTATATCACATATTTTTGTAAATTGTATCAATATTGCATTTTTTTATGGTTTTTATGTGCTATAATACATTATTATATCATCGGGTTATATAAAATGATAACTAGTAATATATTAATGGAGTAGATAAAAATGAAAGAAAACAGAGAATCCTCTAGTTCAAGAGAGAATATTTTGAATAAAGAAATCCACCTTTCAGATATTAAAAATGGTTTAAACCAGGTGCGTGAAAAAATCCATGACTTTGGTTTTATTAACTCTTTTATTCTGAAACTTCTGGCTATTATTATTATGACCATAGACCATATTGGCGCATGTATCGGAACTACATACATTAATGGTCATAGCTATCTAAGTGGTCTTATTCCATCTGACACTTATACGCTATTAAGAAGCATCGGCAGAATAGCCTTCCCTATATTTTGTTTTATGATAGTGGAAGGATATTTTCACACGCGGGATGCTAGGAAATACGCCTTAAGACTTTTTGTATTTGCATTTATCTCACAAGTACCATTCAGTCTTATGACCAGAAAAGCACCTTTTGCTCAAGATGCATCACTTAACGTGTATTTTACCCTTGTTATAGGTCTCGTTACTATTATGTGCTTTGAATACTGTCTAAAACTATACAAACAGTCCGAAAGACCACGACCTATATTTATTGTTATAGGCATAATAACAATCATCAGTACAATAACCTTAGCAGATTTTCTTAGAACTGACTATGGTGGACTTGGAGTAATATTCATCTTGATTTTTTACTTCTTCAGGGATAAACATTTACTAACCTTTATAGCCCTTTATGTTTCCATATACCATTTATCCAATGACTTGGAAATGTATGCCCTATACGCTTTAATACCTATAATATTATACAATCACAAGAAGGGTCCATCTATGAAATACTTTTTCTACGTATACTACCCTCTTCATATGACCATTCTGTATTTCATATATGCTGCAATGATTTAATCAAAAAAGTCGCATTACCTAATCTATCTAAATTAAGGTAATGCGACTTCTTATATATTTATATTACTGTGTAACTGTTATTTTCTTACCTTCGTACATCTGCTTAATGTACTCTTTTGCCTTATCCACAGTCTCATAATCTGGTTCCATTACATATGCTTTTCCTAAGCTGTATGTTGTATTTGTACTATCGTAACCATTTACACTATACTTAAGAACCTCCCATGACTGCATATTATCAAGCTGGAACTTAACTAAATTCACTATCTCCTGATATGACATGCTTGTAATCATACTGTCAGATACTCCATCAAGCACCTCTGTATAATTCTTTAACATATCCGATGTAGCCATCTTCTTAATCATAGCCTCTATAACTGCCATCTGGTTCTTTCCACGCTGTCTATCACCATCCTGGAAAGCTCCTCTATTTCTGGCAAATAACAAGGCCTGGTAGCCTGTAAGATCATTGTAACCTTTATTATAATGAATATCTGCTGAGTTAAAATCAAACTCTGAATATACAGTAATTCCACCTAATGCATCTATAATCTCTATAAATCCTGTAAAGTTAACCTTTACATAATCATCAATCTCAACATCATATAACATACCTATAGTATCCATAGATACATCAATACCGTATGCGCCTGCATGAGTAAGCTTATCCTTCTGTCCA
Organism: Lachnospiraceae bacterium; assembly: GCA_015057445.1. GTDB lineage: Bacteria > Bacillota > Clostridia > Lachnospirales > Lachnospiraceae > Coprococcus_C. Next base: position 64,179 of record SVEI01000006.1, read on the forward strand.
TTTGAAATGGAAAGTGGAACATAAAAGTCTCTTGGAGTACTAATAAGAAGAATCTGCCTAGTCTTAAGGTTGGCAATCATAAGGATATTTACGTCACTATTTCCATTAATCTCTGGTGTACCTTCACAGTCGTTACCACTGATGTAAACAGAAATGACCTCATCTCCTGTGTACTCTCTTGCCTCGTCTTTGTCACTTACTTCAACTTCTTCAACAATCTCCTGGCTTGAGATGGATCTTATTCTACTTTCAAAATTTTCATATCCAGGTGTGTCTGCAACAAAATTGATATAAGCGCTATTTAACACAATCGCCTGAATCTCACCGTTATATAAAGCATCTACCATTTCCAAAATATTTGCATATTCTGTAGTAGCTATTTCCTTTTTAAGCTCAGAATTAATGTCTTTAATAACCTTGTCTGTATTTTCTCTATCCAAAGCACTTAGTATTCCAAATTGATAATTAGCCACGTCAGATAGGTTCTGTGCTGGATCCTCAGTTAAAACATACACATGGATGTTAGTTATCTGTGTAGTAACACCTGTCATCTTATCAAGTGCACTGTGTGTCTTATGCATATAAAAACACCCAAATATCATTACCAGGATCATAGCAAAGGAAAGCACCTTGGTTATCATTCCCGGAATCAACCACTTCTGACACACAGCAAATATACCTATAAGAACTGCCACAATTAAAACCAATATCACCAAGAGTGGTGTAGGCAGAACATTAAGCTTTATTGCAAAGATTGCTGTCACAATCAATGTAATCACTGCAATTGCACACATTACATAGCCTACAATCTTTAAAGTCTTCTTTGTTTTATCGTTACTATTATTTGAACTCTTCTCTTTATCCACAACATATATCTCCCATCCACAATATTCCATTAGTATATCTTTGTCGAAGTTTTGTGTCAATATACACCGACACAAAAAATCGGTAAAATTCTGTGAACTTTTACCGATTTATCTTGTTTTATACATTTTCTAGCTAACAATACAAAAAGTTGTATATTATATTCTGCTCTTAATTGCCTTTGCTAAAACCTTCTGCTCCTCGGAATCTGTATCCTTAGGTGTCCAAGACATATTAACTCCATCACCCTGATTACGTGGAACTAGGTGTAAATGGAAATGGTTTACTGTCTGACCTGCTACAGCCCCATTATTCTGAAGAACATTCATGCCCTCACAACCAGTTTCTTCTTTAATAGCCTTGGCAGCAACTGTTGCAAAGGAAAATATTTTCGCTGCTGTCTCAGCGTCGAGCTGGAATATATTATCATAATGCTCTTTGGTTATAATTAAGGCGTGACCCTTGTTTGCTGGTGCCACATCTAATATACATTTGAAATCACTTGATTCGTAAATAGTAGCTGATGGAATGTCTCCTTTGGCTATCTTACAAAAAATACAATCATCTTTAATCATATTAATTCTCCTTATGTATTCTTTTTATGCCTTAAATCCGCGATTATAGGTATCACCCAATGTACTTTCACTGAGAGTACCCTTACCATAGGTAAGACCAGCATAAACTTGATGAGTATTCTTCATAACAGGACCATCTGTATCTATGCTATGAAGCTTTTCAAAACCCACTCTAAGATTATCTAACATCCCTTTGCATCTGTCAAGTTCATCAGGGCGTCTTTTTGCTTCGGAAGACGCCATTTTGCCATAGATAAATCTAAATATGCTCAGCACTCTTCGCCCTAATTCATCTCTCGGATTGATACATGACATAAGCTCATTATGGGCTTTTTTAGCCAAACGAATACTTTTTGTGTAAGCATCTATGTCACCATCATTATATGCACTTATAGAATCAGAAATGTATACATTTACCACATCAAACAGCACCAATATCAATCCACTATGATTGCTATTTGAAGTTCTAAGTGTAAATTCCTTAATCTGTTCTTTGGTCATAGGCCCCTCCTATTAGTTCTGCAATAACTGCAGTATAGATGCTGGTCTTTCATTAGATTTCTGCATCATAGATATAGCAGCCTGAGCCAATACATCCTGCTGTGTATAATTTGTCATCTCCTCTGCCATATCTGTATCAATCATTCTAGAATATGCAGCTGTTATACTCTCCTCTTGAACTTCAAGATTACTGTAAACATCCTCTAATCTATTCTCATAAGCACCCATCTTAGAACGAATATCTGACACCATCTTAACTGCTGCATCTATTGCCTCAATAGCCTTAGCTGCATAGTCCTGTGTGTACATAATAAGATTATCCACGCCAAGACTCTTAGCGTTCATCTTTGGAATGTCTATATGAACCTCGTCCCCTGAGTAGGCTCCTGTCTGTATTATCATAACTCCCGCTGAGAAAATCTCTATCTCCACAGCTCCAGTTCCCTTATCTAAGGTGTCTGAATCTGCTTCTAGCTTCATCTCGAAACCATTTCTATCTGTTACAATAAGGTCATTACCCTTAGCTTCAACTATGGCAGATGCTGTAAAGCCTTCATCAGTTACATTAAGGCTAGCTTCACAATCTGTTCCATACTCAACCTGACCATCTGTAACTCCAAGAATGGCAGCAAGCTCATCATTAGCTATGCTAATCTCAAGCTTCTCATCTGATCCATAATGCTTATTCTTAAAGATAACTGGTGAACCTGATGAAAAATCATCAACTGTTGCTCCACCATCTGCAGAGGCAAACACATCCACATCTATCTTGGACAAATGTGTCTGAAGTGTACTAAACACATCAGACATAGACATACCTTCATTAATCTCTACTATAAATCCATTTACGTGAATTGTGCCAGCCTGCTCAGCTGTTATTGTAGCTCCTGAGTCAGCTAAAGCTGTGGTTATAGTAGCCTGAGTAGCCATACTTGTAATCTCCAAGGAATAAACTCCCTCATGAACTTCTTCAGAAACATAAGTTGTCTGAACATTGTAATCACTTGAAAGAGTTCTTCTAGTAAGGTCTCCATTTAAGAGCTCCTGCTCATTAAATGTAGTAGTTTCAGCAATCTGATTAAGCTCCTCTACTAATGAATCAATCTCCTCCTGAATAGCATCTCTATCTTCTTCTGAGTTAACATCATTAGCAGCTTGAACTGCCAATTCCCTCATTCTTCCTAAGATAGAATGCATCTCATTCATACCACCTTCAGCAGACTGAATAACTGATATTCCATCGTTAGAGTTAAGGGATGCTCTATCCAATCCTCTTATCTGTGAGCTCATTTTAACAGAGATAGCAAGACCTGCTGCATCATCTGCAGGACTAGTTATCTTATATCCTGATGAAAGTCTCTCCATAGACTTAGCAATATTTTTGTTAATAGTAGCAAAATGATCGCTGGCATTAAGTGCCAATGAGTTATGATTAATTCTCATGTCGATTCCTCCCTAGTTTGGTTATTCCGATTTGGTTTCAAAACCTCATATTATAAATAAGGCATCTTCTGTTCTAACTATACATTTTATCGGAGTTTTCCCTAGGTTTCTTAACCTTCCTTAATACAACTATTATTTGCTCTCCTTGTAATATGTATGAGTATTAGTTTCCACATCATACATATCTATCCACTTCTCTCCATTTTCTTCATAAAGTCCAAGATAAATCATATCAGCATTAGGGTCTATTAAATTAAGACCACCTACTATAACATTATTAGATACATCTGTAGGACGCATAGTGAATACCACGTGAGCCTCTGGATTCTCTAAAGAGTTATAAGAATATATAGTTCCACCTACTCCGTCTTCAACCATAACTAAAATAGATAACTCTGTACCCTCACAAACAAATGATGATTCCCCTAATCCATTCCATGACATAGTTGGTTCTGAATACTTAACATATGGATACCCTTCGGATGTAACTGTTGATGATGGGGCCTCAGTAGCATCTATTGGTCCCTCGTAATACTCCATATAGTTTTTATATACATCATTAAGTTCCTCCATATTTGGCATATTCTCAAATGGAATAAGCGCAAATTCATAATAAGAAGGAGGCGCAAAAGGATCCCCGCCGTCATCATAGTCATTTATAAAACCACCTAATGTTTCTGCATATTCATAAGTTCTTGGATAGCCATTAAAATCTATGGTAACTGTTACTGCATCTTCATCAACCACATAACTATATGTACTCTCGGAAAATACCTCTGATGGATTATAGTCGCTTCGTGCTTCTGTTACAGTTCCATCACTTTGAAACAAATACTCAGTCACACACATATCCTGAACTCCTGGCATATAAAACCTATTAGACATTAACATCTCCATAACAAACTCACTCTTAACTTCCTCAGTAGTCACCTCAGTTGTTGTTACTGTCTCCGTTGTTGCTACAGTGGTTTTTTCCTCCGTAGTTACTTCCTCTTTTTTCTCTTCCGTAGTCTTCTCTTCCTTTTCAGAGCATCCTACAAAAGCTAACATCATAATACACATACTAAAAACTATAATCTTTTTAAACACATTTCTTATCATAAATTTGTCCTCCAATTTTTTCAAATTATAACATTGAGCAAAAGTCCTTACAAGTCAGTTGTCAAATTCAACTTATATAATGACAAAAAAGGAAGAATTTCTTCTTCCTTTTTTCCTTCTACATTATGCTAGCCATAGCCTTAACAAGTGATACAGACACTTGATATAGCTTCTCAGATGTAATACCTTTATACGACTTCATATCTATCTGAGATACACTACCTATCTCCACTGCATCAGCAACATATCCTGCACTCTTAATAGCATCTTTTAATTTCTCCTGTGTCTCTTTAAGAGCATAATTGCCATCACTGTTATCTGCTACAATTTCTCCTACAAGATTACCGCTGTCATCAGACTTAACATTTGCAGTGATTTCTCCATAATTTTCAGTTTTCATATTAACCTGAATCAGTCCAGGATTTAAACCATCCTTCTTAATAGTGAGATTCATAACCTTGGTACCCTGCTTGGTATCCACTGGTATCTGGAACTTATCCTGTTTTGCCATACCTGACAACACATTAAATCCTGCATTTACGGTTTTGATAGTAGCTATATCCATCTGAGTAAGAGACCCAGCCACGCCCCACTGATACATCATATCAGTAAGTTTTTCTCTAAGGTCATCATATTTTAGGGACATCTCCTCACTTCCACGAAGACTTTCTAATATGCTGTTTAATGTAAAGTCTACAGGAATTTCCTCTCCTGCTATAGAATCTGTTATATTCTCCATCTCCTGGTCAAGAAGTTCCTCTGTTGAATCAGTTCTGAATTTCATCTTGCCAAGAAGTTCTGATACCAAGGAATAAACGCTACCAGGCTGATTAATCATCGCATGAACTGCTCTTATATTTACAGCAGATATCTCCACAGAATTATCTGTCATAAATTTCTCCACATCTGCCTGTAACAACTTATAAGCATCTTCAAGAGAAATCTCATCATCAGATTGAGCTAGCTCAACACTTTCAAATGCACCTGCAATCTGATCATCCATCTTCTTGCCATTTACATTAATATCCTGAAGCATTCCAAAATTATCATCAATACCAACATCCACCCCTGCTGCCTTGCGACTTCTCATAGCTGTTATAAGATTTCTAACTGTAAGTCTACTACCATTTGCAAAAAGATATCCTGCTTCTCTATCTCCTGACTTAGAGAGTTTTTCCATAACTCTATATATTCCTATGTAGCTTTCTCTCTCTTCTGGTGTAAGTTCACCCTGTTTTTCCATATCACGAAGATATGTTGCAAAATTCTTTGCTTCAGTAACACCATTATTATAATTCTTATCTCTTATCTTCTTATTTAATTCATCTATTGGTACATCCAAAGGATTAATTCCGTCCTTAATCATACCAATAACCGCCTCAGGATAGAAGATATTGAGCATATCATTTACCTGACGGTCGTAGTCTATAATTTGACTAATGTTTTCTTCAGTTATCTCAAGTTGGTTATATCCTAATATTCTAACAGCTCTCTCTGTCTCGTAATTAACAGGCATATTCATCTCTGTAAGAATATCCTTTACGTTGCCAAATGCCTTAGATATACTGTCTCCCATATCACGTCTCGGAGCTGTTCCCACAGCCTCATAGCTTCTTCTCACTGCATCCATTTGGGATTTAGATATCTGAACATCTACCTCTTGACCTCTGGCGCCTTGTCCCAGCTGTCCCCCCATAGCTCCATTATCTCCAGCCATAACCGGAGTAATTCTTCTATGTAAGCCTTCTATTGTAAATGCTTCTCCCATAAGAGGAGCGGCAACTATGCCTGCGCCAGCCTTACCTATAGCATTTACCTTGGCACTAACTTCCTGATAAAGACTAACATCTTCTTCAGTAGGATTTACACCTGCTGCATAAAATGCATCCTTAGCCATCTTAAGCTCAATATTTTTAAGCATAGACACTACTTTAGATAATTCTCTTGTATCTACGTTCATATCCATCTTAATTAATTTACCAGCCATTGCACTAGTCATAGAAAGACGGATTTCTTCCATCTGTCTCATAGCTGTAATTGCCTTTTGGTCATTAAATTCCATAGAACCACTATCAAATGGTTCTGGCTTAATCTGTTCTTCCTTTGTCTGTAGCTTACTGTATTTTACCGCTGAAGCAATTGTAACTGTCTTTCCTTCAGTGGCCATCTGGTATACCTGCTTAATATCAATATTTTTAACTTGGTTATAGAGCTTAGTTGCCTTATCCTCAAGCTGTTCACTAGTTACTGCAGCTACCTTATCCGGTATACCCGCTTCCTCAGGAGTCATACCCATAAACGGCTTCAACTCCATATATTTCTTAAGGTTATCTGTGGTAACAGGAACTTCATTATTAACTAAAAGCTTTGCAGCATTCATAGACTCTTTATCAACATCAAGACCTGCCTGTTCTATTACTTTCTCAAGCTGTGACTCCATGCTTCCAAGAATCTTATCACCAACACCTTCTGTTAGCTTTATACCACTGTAATGTGCCTTGTATATATTCTCCTTAGATATATCCATATTATTCCTCAGTAAATATATAGCCTCTATATCAGATAGTTTTATACTATCCGTACCATAATCCTCTACTAGCGGTTGCATTATATCTTCTGTTGCCTTATTTTCTGCCACAAGAACATCTTCCACAGAAATACTGCTAACCTGGGTATTGCCTACAGTTACCTTTCCACCAATCATAGAAACGGAGTCCACATTCCCCTTATCCACAGCAATCTTTGCCATAAGCTCTGCTGTTTCCTTAGTTTCCTGATTATATCTAAGGGTATTAACCATTCCCATTAAATCTGTCATATTAGCAGTTTCAACATCTATTCCCATCATTTCAAGCTGGCGAAGCTCTTCTCCGGAAATGCTCTGACTAATCTTCTTTGCCTGTTCTAAAGCTTCCTTTTCCTTTGCAGCCTGATCTTCTCCCGCTTCCTTAGCCTTTTCTTGCTTGTCTCTCATATACTCCTGGAAATTCTCCATGGTTGTATTGGCCTTATTGGTCTTTTCACCACGCACAAAATCATACCCCGCATCTATAATGCCGGATTTTTCAGAGCTCTTAAGTTCTTCCTTGGTATCCATCCCACCTATACCAAAGTTAGAGTTCGCTCCTATACTTAAATTAGCTCCATAGTTTTGATTTATATTAGTATTTATTATCCCATTTCCATTATGCGCCATAAAAAAATCCTCCGGATTCCCATATTCTTCTTTTATAAATATCGGAAATTCCAGAGGATTTCTAAAGTCTACTTTATAATTTTAAAATCTATACAACATAGTTATATACTAAGACAAAATGACATAAGCTTCCTGCCATCACAAAAAGATGGAATATCTCATGAGTCCCAAAATATTTATGCCTCTCATTAAAAGCCTTAACTTTAGGAGTTTTGATTGCATAAAGCACTCCACCTACCGTGTAAATTACCCCTCCTACTACAAGCCAAAGAAATGCTTCTTTTGTCATACTATTAACTATTGGGGAAAAGGCAAGTACACACAGCCATCCCATAGCTATATACATAACTGATGAAAGCCATTTGGGACAGGTCACCCAGCAAAGTTTAAATATAATACCTAAAATCCCAACCACCCACACAATAGTAAGGAGACTAATACCTGTCTTACCACCGATAATCAATAAGCAAATAGGTGTATATGAGCCTGCAATAAGAACAAATATCATTGCGTGGTCTAACTTCTTAAGTATCTTGTTAATTCTTTCCCCTTTGTCAAAGGCATGATAAATTGTGCTAGCACCATAGAGCAAAATCATACTGATGATAAAAATAAAACAACATATAGCAGAATCCTTCCCCTTAGACAAAGCCTTAATCAACAGGGGCGTTGCTGCAAATGTAGCCATCATCATAGCTATAAAATGGGTTATGGCGCTTCCCGGATCCTTCAGCCTCTTAATAGTATTACTCATACAAATCACTCCTTCTTTCTTGTATGTAGTTTTCATTACTACATCTTGTTATATCAAATACTACTCCTTGAAGTTATTGTATGCAAGCATTATTTGTCTATTCACAGATTTTTCACCAAATCTTATCTTAATACTCTATATCCACATAATTCGCTGGATTTACAGCAACATCCCCTATTCTTATCTCAAAATGAAGATGAGGACCTGTGCTATTTCCAGTATTTCCGGATAATGCAATGGTTTCTCCCTGCTTCACAGTTCTTCCAACCTGAGCATATGCCTGACTAAGATGTGCATATCTGGTTATAATTCCGTTACCATGGTCTACATACACACTTATTCCATATCCACCATTCCAACCTGACTGAATTACCACTCCATCCGCAGATGCTTTAACCTCCGTACCAGTTGACACAGCAAGATCCACTCCCTGATGTGTTCTTCCCCATCTTGGTCCAAATGATGATGTAAATACATAATCATCAACAGGAATAATATAGGCAGGTTTTTCTTTTACTCCTATGGCTATAACTTTAGGCTGAGCCTCATCTAAAACCACATTTTCTACTATTCTTTGGCTTGTCTCACCATTTTCTGATATAGTTTTCTGAACAGTAATCTGTCTAGTCTCCTCTTTACCCTCATCAAGGACCTTAGATTCTCCAATATACAATGTAGAATCCTCTACATAAATTGTCTCCATAGGAAGCTGTCTCTCTAATACCTTTCCAGGAATGATATGAGTTACTGCAACCATACTTTCTTCTTCAAGCTCAGCATATAATCTCTTAGCAAGCTCTTCTTGATCTACCAACTGCTGGTTATCTACAATAGAATCCTCACTTATTGTTATGTCCTCCTGAATCGGTTCTGATCCCTGAGCATATTTTTTAGCTTTTACTTCATTGTATGTCTTTTCAATAACTTCAGGATTCTCAGCTGTTATTCCAACTAATCTGTCTTCAATATAAACCTTATACACTCTCTTATTACTGTAGTTACATATCGCCAATATTACCAACGTAAGCATTGCCACCAAACTAGTAATATAATATCTTTTGTAGGAGTTTTTCTTAAAACATTTCATTTAATCATCTCCTAACATTTGCGTAACATATTTGTAACATTTATAATTCTACGTGCTATGACATTAGAAGTAAAGAAATACCCTACTCTAAATTTTTACAGCAAAAGACACTTTTCTTATCCTTTAATTTGTGGTAAATTTTATTATAGATTTAGCATTACTTAAGAAGCGATGAGGTGAACATTATGGCCTACAACTATATTGAGATATCTGACATACCATCTAATATGTCAAATAAGGTGAAGCAAAATCTTAAATTTAAAACTGGAAACTTTGTGTGGCGTGTAAAATTCAATATTCCATTAGACCCAAAAACAGTTAACAACGACACTATGTTTGTTACTAACTCCCAAAACCAGAAGCTTCGTTCATACATAAACTATAATATGGAATTAGGACAAATTGAGATAGAAGGCATAGAAGCATATGCAACCAGTGAACAATATACGCTTCACATTACAACTGCAGTTAAATCAAGAGGAGGACAATCACTAAAAGAGCCTGTCCAAATCAAATTTAAACTTTAACCCATATATGACCTATATTAGGCTACATATATGGGTTTTTATTATAAGGCAGTCTCTTTATAACGTTTTATTAAAATCCTGTTTTTCTAGGCGCTTTCAATTTGTATATTATGGTATAAAATATGGAGACTGCTTATTTTCTCTCTTATACAGTTTATTCTTACAAATTGTCCATTGTGAATCTTAATTTTTGTCCATTTTGACAGCCTTTTTTCTAGTCAATAAGTCTAGACATAGTGTATCCAATATGCTATTATTTAATTTAATTGTTCCATATTTTTTTTGTGGAATTTTTACCCAGTTTATTTTACTTACTAATTGCTCTTTACATATCATCTGGGTTTTGGGGATATTTTTATAAGGAGGATGAATTCATGAGTTATTCAGCTAACATTACTGATTACAAAGGCAAAGAGGTTATTGAACTTGTCGCAGGTAAGTACAAGGCAGTCATTGCTCCTTTCCTAGGTAGTAACGTAATGAGAATGCAAGACACCGAGAACGAGATTGAGATTTTCAGATTCGACGAAGAGCTTTCTATAGAGCAGCTCAAGTCTTCCGCGGAGGTTTATGGCTTACCTACATTATACCTTCCTAACAGATTAGCAAATGGAGTATTAAAGGTTTCTGACGCAACCTATAATTTCCCACTTAACGACCCTCTAGGCAACCACATCCACGGTTTCCTTCATAAGAGAGAGCACACTATTGTAAGTGCTGAAGTTAAGGGTGTTAATGTTATCGCAAAAACCCAGTATATATACGACGAAAAAGATGAATTTTTCAGCATATATCCTGTTAGCTTCAAGGCAGAATATACATTTACGCTTTCAGAAGATGGACTTTTCTATGAGTTCACAATGACTAATACATCTGATAAGCAGCTCCCATACGGAGTATGCAACCATACTGCTATCAATGGACCATTTACTAAGGACGGCGATGGTCTTGATATGAGATTATACGTTCCTGTAGGAGACAAGTGGGAGCTTTCTAAGTCATGTATCCCAACTGGTGGTTTCCTTAGAATGACCGACCACGACAAGCAGTACTTAACAGGTTCTCAGATTCCTGTTCTTCACGATATTGATAACGATGTTTTCTTCGCTGAAGAGGGTACTCTTGATGGTAAGCCTTTCTATGGTGCAGTTGCAACCGATGTGAAGACTAAGAAGAGAATTTGTTATGAGGTTTGTAAGGACTTCAAATTCTGGGTTATCTGGAATGACCACGGCGACAAAGGTTATTTCTGTCCGGAACCATGTACATGGATTATTGATGCTCCTAACCAGCCACTTCCTGCAGACGAGTCAGGATACATGGAGCTTAATCCTGGAGAGAGCAAGACTATTAGTCAAAAGATATACACCATGTAACAAGAAAACAGGTAGCGTTTTAGCGCTACCTGTTTTCTTGTTATATCAGGGCTGTGCAGCTATACTTCTTGGCCGGGAGGCATTTTTTTCACAGCTTATTCGTTTAATAATCCAACTCGTCGATAATTTCCCTCACTTCATTCTTGTAGCTATCATCTACGTCAATGTAAAGTAAAGTGTTATCAACTCTACAAAGATACATAAAATCTCCATTTGACTGGAGAGAATATACATCATAATTTCCAAATCCATAGGAGCTTGTAACTCTTGAAGATCCCGCTCTGTCTTTAAAATTCTGCTTATTTGTTGCAAACATATTTTCAGCTCTGCTTACGCTAGGTAACTCATAGAACTCTATCTGATATTCCTGGTTTTGCTCAACTGCTATGTAAGCTTCATCAATTCCATATGCTTCATACTGAGATGTTACATCTACCAATATATATCCCTCATCCTCCATTTCATCGCAAAACTCATTTGCGGTCATAGACTCTTTTTCTCTATCTATTACAAACAATAAAATCACCGACGCTGCAGCTACAATTACTAAACAAATTAATAATACAATCTTTAATCCTTTTTTCATCTTTAAATATCCTCCTTTTTACCATATATTTTCATTATACCAATAGTATAGAAGTTGCTCATAGCTTTTTTCGTATTCTCCAAAGTCAACCTCCGCACCACCTATTATACTCTTATAATAGGTGAATTCATAGGTGTCACTATTATGTTTTTCAGCCTGGTCTCCATATAAGACACTAATTCTAAATTCTAAATTACAGACACCTCCAGCTTCATCAACAATAGATTCTACTACTCCGTCTAGCTTTTTCTCATGCACTTCCCTATAATCCCGTGCCTGCTCTGATGTTACATCCTCTTTGTGCTCTCCCAAATGAACAATAACTCTTAAAGGGTATGTGCTGTAGACTTTGCTGTAATCTAGTTCACACAGGTGTATCATATTCTCTGATGATGACAATTTCTTCATAAGCTCTTTGTGGTATTCCGCTTCCTTCTCTAAAGCCTGGTCCATCTCCTTTTTTTCCTCATCTGTAGAATAACTGCCTATGGGATTACCAAACCAGACATACACATAATTTCCTCCAAATGCATCCACTGGCTGATACCCTTCGTAAGTTTTGGGATCAAAATAATCCTTTAGCTGATTGGCCATGTAGTGTTCTTCCATCTGACTTGTCAGCCACTTTAGCTGCTGCTCTTCAAAGCTATCCATATTATTCATGGTTTGGACATAGGTCTGACCATACTGATCCTTATATGTAATCTTCCATTCATCATATATAAGGGTATCCTGATGATAACCACAGGAACAACTTTCACCGTATACTATTTTATCTTCTTTCGCCCCTACCTTGCAATCTGGACCAAATACAATTTTTATATCCTCCTGGTAAATAGAAGCGTAGTCATCTTCATATATAACTTCCTTTACTTCCTGTTGTCGTGACACATTGTTCTTAAGAAGCAAAAATCCTACAACAAAGGGCGCAATAAGAATAGTAAAATATAATATTAAGATTCCTAGGGTCTCTCTGTTATTCTTTCGCCTAATCTTATTCATTTGTTCTTTGTCATTATCTTCTAACTGTTTTTTATCCTTATCCATATAAAATCCCCTTACATAACACTACAAAAAATATAATATTGTGCTAAGAATAAGCTTAACATAATTCATCTTATTTTCAACATATTTCTTCCCACATTTTATTACGTGCAAACCAACAATTATTGTTGTCTTTTAGCCATTTTTATTATATAATATTGGCAGTGTTTATGAAAGGAAGGTACATAATATGAAATTCGGTTATTTTGATGACGCCAACAAAGAATATGTCATCACATCACCTAAGACTCCTTATCCATGGATTAACTACCTTGGAACACAGGATTTCTTCTCATTGATTTCTAATACAGCAGGTGGATATTCCTTCTACAAGGATGCTC
>SVEI01000062.1 GCA_015057445.1 Lachnospiraceae bacterium
TAGCCTTCAAAATCTGACAAGGCCAAAGGATATAACAATATATCTATATTTTCTTCACTATCTCTTACTTCTGCTCCCATAGCATCCGTAGGTGATGCCACTGTAGGAATAGAAAAATCCTGTTCAATAATCCATCTTCGTCCTGGTTCCTCCGATAATTCATCAGCGCCTTCTTCTGTAGACTGTGTGTCGTCACTTGGTATATCTACAGCTTGTTCTGTAGTCACCTCTGATGTAATTCCTATAGTAGCATCGTTATTCTGCTTGTCTTCCTTACCACAAGCTACAAGTGAGCAAAGCATTGATACACATAGAACTGGTAATAATAATTTTTTCTTCATTTCTTTAGTCTCCTTTAATTATAATTTTGCATAAGATTATTGTAAATATCTTTGCGTCTCATATATAAAGACAAGACTAATTCTAAAAATGTTGGGTAATTTTAATATTTTTTATATTTTTTAAAAAAATATCCACCCTACCATTTTCATGATAAGGCGGATAAACCATCTAAGCCATTCCATTTGCAGTTTTGTACTTCCAAAGCATCTCTGCGTGATTCTGCTCTTCAATCTGGATATCAGCTAAAAGCTTTCTGATTTTTGTATTACCGAATACAAATACATCTGAATTATATTCTGTAGAAACAAGTTTTTCTGTGCCAATACAATCTGTTGCTAAAAAACAATCTGACTTCTTATCCTCTGAATCCGTAGCAGCATCATAAGTAGGTGTTGGATTATAATTTGCGCCCTCTGAAGAGTTACAGTCAACATCAGGTACATTGCCATCTAATACCTGCTGAAGAGAGTTGTAATGCTCCTGCTCCTTTGCCGATAAATTCTCGAATAATTTCTTAAGCTCCGGATCCTTTGCCTGCTGTGCATACTTACTGTACTTTTCAATGCATGACTTCTCCTGAGTCTGTAGGTCCTGAATTACTGTGATTTCTTTTTCCTTTAATATCATGCGAATTATCTCCTTTATATTTTTTTTACAAAGAAATTATTGACCAAATTATCCCTACCTATACAAACTCTTCCGACAGTTTTGAAAATTAATCTGTAGAACTTAAATTAGTACTACATTATGGTTTAAAAAATCCAGTAGATATCTTCAATAATTATCTACCGGACTTTATGTCGTTATTATACTCTTTTTCTATCCAGGTCAAAATTACCTTCACCACATAATCCTGCTGCCTATCACTCAACTCTTTACCTTGAGCAATTTTATGCCATTTTTCAAGACATCCTCTACAACAGGTTGCTGTAGCATGCTGAGCTATAAATACAGGATGTCCCTTCATAGGCGTCTGTTTTCCATCATTATGTGGATTAGCCGGCGCCAATCTCTTAGATATAAAATCCTTAGCATGGCTTTCTATAATATCCATTCCCTTGTCATCAATATATTTTGTATCACTTAATCGCAGTTTAAACTTACTCCTAAATTTAGACTTAGACAATCTAAGAAACAAATCTGCAAACCACTGTTCTTCCGTAGGCTTCTCCATAATCTACACCATCCCTGCCAACACAACATATGCCACCAAATTGACGATTAGATATAAAGATGAGGTTGTGGAAAAATATTTGCCCGCCTCCTTATCCTTTACAAAGCTACTCAAGCAAAGACTAGGTATAGTCATCATATAAAGAGCAAGTCCTATAATCATAGGCTTTTCAAAGTCACAGCTTTTAGCTACCCAGAGAACTCCTGCAAGCATAACGGCCTGAACTATAAATCTTGCCACAACTGTCTTTATACACACGCCTATATTGCCCTTTTCTAGCTTAAACTCATAGCCTACACATAAAAGTATCATTGCACTAACGGGAGCGGTTACCATGTCCTTAACAGACACGTAAAGCTGTCCTGCTGCGGTAATTACAAAATCATTCATTACACCTGTAACACCTATCACAAGTCCCAGCAAAAGTGCCACGAATACAGGTGAGCTAAATGCATTCATAGCCAGCTGTTTACCACTAGGTTTTATACCCTGATCTGTCATGGTTAGCATACCAAAATATATACCAAAGGCAAATATTCCACAGGACACATCAATAAGTGCAATATTAGACATATTCTCCACACCCATAAGGCTTTGATACAAAGGATATGCCATCATACCACCCTCATATATAGTCATAAGATATGGAAAATATTTTCGATAAGGCTCCCTAACCAAGCCCTTAAGGGCAAAGCCAGCCACGAAGCCTACAACTGCAACTATTAGCATGAGAATTAAAACTACTACCACATTTTTATTATAGGTGGCTGTTGATACTGCGTGAAATACACACACAGGTAACGCAATAGTAGTTATAAACTTTTTGATATTGTCCACTCCAGCCTGACTAATAATCTGCCACTTATCGCAGGCCATACCAATTATTATCATCACCAAAACTGGTGCAACTATCATAAGTGTTTCCAAATTTATTGTCTCCTTTTTGTTATAAAATCTATTGTGAATTTATTATTAAATATCACTAAACTACTTTTAGCATATTTTTGATACCATATCAACACAATTCATCACATAATAAAATACATAATAATAGGGGACTTATCTTAAGTCCCCTTAATACTCAATAATATAAATAATCTGTTACGCTTCTACCTGCTTCTTAGATGCATAATACTCTTCAAAAAGCTTGTTTGCCGCATCATATGTATCCTTGCTTATGCTTGGAAGCTCCTTGCCCCAAGTCTTAGTTGCCTGTCCGAAGCCCTTATCCATAGCCTTCTGCATCTTCTCCATCATCTCAACATTATCACCTGCAAGAGCAGATGCAAAATCAAATAATCTCTCTGATGTCTGCTTAACACCCCAATATCCGTCCTCTGAGATGTCCTCCTGGGCCTTGGCCTTAGCTGCTGCATCTACAGTAACCTTGCCATCTGCAAACATTCTCCAGAACTCGTCACTATCTGTTGCTAATGTGAATGACTTTGACTGTCCTGTAAGTGTCTTAGAAACTATATCAGTTAACTGCTGCTGTCTATATGCCTGATCAGCCTTAAGCTGCTCTACTATAGCTGTTCTATCTTCCTTAGACATCTTATTAATAGAATACGTAGCCTTCTTCTCTGGTTCCTCTGTTGACTTTACATATATAGCTGCTGCATTAGAATCAACTGGTGCTACCTTCTTAACAGGAGTAACCTTACTGACACTATCAGCCTGCTTAGCAGATGATGTAAAAGTAGAATATATGGAATTGTTATTCAAATAATTGGATATGATATTCGCCATATACTTAACCTCCTGTGAACATAATTAGACAGTCGTCTACTATTAATATAATTTTAAACTATATGTCAAATATTGTCAATGAGAAAAAGCTTATTTTACCTACTAAAATCATATTTGCTGTTAATAGAGTTTCCGTACACAGTCCCACTTGCATTATATCCATTGCCCATACTCTCTACGTTAGCTTTAGCATTGTCAGATATTCTTGATGCTATAAACTCCAGCTTATTTACCAAATCACTATCCTTACCAAAATTCTTTTCCAGAGTTTCGTAGTCAGCAGTCTTGAGCTTGCTTATGTCTACATCAGCTGAACCATCCTTGTCAAAGGTTATTCCCAGCTTTTCCAACTCTGCTCTGGTTTCCTCTGGTGCATCCATGAGCATCTTTCTATAAAAATCATTCATTGTGTTGGATGTGGTACGAAGTGACTTCAGCGTGCGGTTGTATCCATCAAACATATTTTCAATGCTATTATATATTTCCTGATTATCACCACTTACCTTTGCCTGTTCAAAGACACTTTTCTCTCCATCATTTAACAGCTTTTGTGTCAGCTCAGTGAGCTGTCCTGCTTCCTCTTCAAGCTTTTCGAAACTTTCCAGCTTTACAGAGTTAGTATTAATACTTCTGTTCTTGCTTAAGGCTTGATACAAAGGATTTCCCATATTATTATTCTTCATATAATCAAGCAGCGTTGGACGGTTGATATCCAGGCCTGACCTTTTTGCTGATTGATTTAACATCTGTGTTGTGATTCTCATTACAATCCCTTCCTTCTATGTTTAGTATTAATATCGCCCAATTTATAAACAATTTCCATAGAATAAGAGTGAACTACCATTTTTAAGGTGTGAAATGTATTTCCTACATCATATTTAGAGCCATTCTCATGGAGCGACCTTTCTCTATATCAGACCAGGTTGTCTCAATCACTTCCTCTGTAGGTATGCCACAAATTGTCCCTCCAAGCTTTTCTACCAAGCCGTTGTCAATCATATCCTGTATTGCCTGCTCTGCTGCCTGTCCTGACTGAAAGCTAAGCATATTATCCATTCCATTAAATCCATTTTCACCAAAAAAGCTAAATGTGCTACCTCCAAACAGCGAAAAACCACTTAAATTAATATCTGTTCGTCCTTCTATTAAAAGTTGCATAAACATAGCGTGACGGGCATGGCGCTCCTCCCACCAATCGTATTCATCCTCCTCGCTATTTTGCTTCTTATTTTTACTGACAGCTTCTCCTCCGCCACAGGCAAGTACATTTGCAATCTCTCCATCCTCTCCTATAGCTATGGCCTGTGACATACCAGCTGTACAGCCTGGTAATATGGCTTCATTCCTAGCTATATCATAGGCCCACCAGCTCTCTATACGCTCCATAACCTGTCTGGCAAATTCCGGATCCTGTTCCATGCGTTCCTGAGCTTTTGGATGTATCATAACTGCCTTGCTTCCTGGAGCTACAGCAAGATATCTCTGATTCTTCGGATTGGTACCTGTAGGTCTCCAATTTTCAATCATTGACGCTGATTTATCATTTTCCTGAAATAATGCTTCAAAGGGATAATCATTCCTTGTTCGCCAATCACTGCTGGTTCCATCTCCAACATTATATACAAGTCCGGGATATTTTGCTTTTAATAATTCTTCAACAGAAAACCCCTGTACACTAGATAACTGTTCTGCTTTCGTAGTGCCTAAAACTTTACTTTTCATATATAACTGTTGCATCTCGTAAGCAGAATAAAATTTTACACCTAGGGGATTTGTATATTTCGCCCACTGCATTTTATCCTTATCAATATACATAGAATCACCTACGGTAACAGAGAAATCCGGAATCCCCTTATTTGTTCCATTCATAAACTCCATAAATCCTTCTATATCAAGAGTTCCATCAAGAAAATCCCTCCAAAAGTTCTCATGAGCGGCAAATCGAAGATTCCAATCCCGCGGAAACTGATTTATAAAATCTATTACCTTGTTGTACTGCTTGTCGTTGTCAAATGGTATTGTCCACTCATAGCCTTCGGTCTGTCCTGCCTTTCTACAGAAAATACCTTCCTCCGTATACCACGTTATGTAATGTATGTCATTATCATCTGGGTCAGCAGTTTCATACATGCAGGTAGTGGATTCGGATGTTAATAAAGTACTTGCTCGGGGAATATCAGAACCAGGATTTGTTATTTCTGAATCTGCCTCTGCAAAAGCCTGTGTAACTTCATTAGGCGCATTATGTGCAAATTTTGAAAAATCTATGTCAGTTTCCTCTTTATTTATCTTATTATAAGAATTAAAGAAATCAAACAAAGCCTTACATTCCTCTGCCTGATTAGGTATTTTCGCATCCTGATACACCTTTATCATCTTCTCCATAATAGATGTCCAGTCAAATCTTTCATTTAGAAATGTCTCTTCCCCTGATAGACTTTTACAGTACCCTATGCTACTGGCATTACCTCCATACACCTCCAGCTGCTGATGAGAACCAAAGGTTCCTCCATCTGTAATACCCAGCTTATCTGTATAACTAAGTAGCGCAAACATCTCAAGCTGTGTGGCATTATTAGGATTTACTTTATTAACCTCCACATTGTAGATTGTCTTCTTACCACCAAGGTTAGATACTACTTGAACTATTGGATTGTCAGATGTTGAACTGTCACTAAGGAGAGCTCTCACACCATATGTAATCTTCTGTCCCTCATCGGGAACCATAGTCAATCCTAAGAATTCTCCACTATCTTCTATATCACTAATAGTTACAGATGAACTATTAGTTTTATCCACACTGCTTGACGTAGTCATGGCTCTGTATAACTCCTGATAATCTGTAAAATCTCCTCTTTCACTGGAATAATAGTTTCCCTTTTCCGTGTAACCTTCAGTAACCAAATTTTCAAATTCTACACTACCTTTTTCAGCCTTATTCATCTGATAATAGGTGTAATACTTAACGCTCATACTAGTATTTATCTGCATAATTTTCTCCTTTCCGCAATCCATCTGTCAGTCAGGATTGCACCACTTCCCGAAAGGACCAAGTGGTATATTATAATATAAAAATAGCGCCTATTTTCTTGGTTCAATCCGTTGAAAAATAGCGCTATCCTTAGCTTAGTTAATTATTTGATTCATTAATCATATCGGCAAATCCAAATCAATTGCTTAACCATGTTGCAAAAACATCATACATTCACCGCTCCTCCATCCTTTGCATATCGCATATATGCCTTCACAAAATCCGGATATTTTTTTCTGGCCATAATAACAGAGTCCCCTCCTACCACATCGATTGTATCCACGCTGTAGGCTGTTATTTTTTCCATATTCACCAGGTAACATCTGTGACTGCGGTAAAAATTATCTCCCAACTCATTTTCCCAATCATCCATCTTACCGTAGGTCTCTATATTTCCATCCTTCGTATGGAACACTACCTTTTTGTTGTTGCTTTCTATGTAGTAGATATCCTTAATCAAAACCTTTTTTTGCATTCCATTATATCTTACAATCACATACTGTTTTTCCTGATTGTATCTGGCAAAAGCCTCTTTTAGGGCACGTTTAAAAACTGTACTCATCTTTTTTTCGTCGATAGGCTTAACCAGATAGTGAAATGCATTTACATCAAATGCATCCTCCATATATTCCCTATACCCGGTCACAAATATAATAATGCTTTTTGATCTTTTATTTTTCTCTCTAAGTCTAATCTGCTTCGCCACATCTATACCAGACATATTGTCAAGCTCTATATCAATAATATGAATGTGGAAGCTATTCTTAGCCTCTAATAATTCCTCGCCGGTAGAAAACTGTGTTATCTCAATATTCTTTGAACAATTATTTAATATTCCTGCAATATCCTCTCTTACTGTCGCCTCGTTGTCACAGATTGAAATATGTATCATTAATTTCATTCCCTTCACCATGTATTAAGAGCTTATTATATATCCCTACTATTTTATCGACAGCTTATAGGTTTTTATTATTTGCTATGGTGTGAAATGCAGATTTTGAGGTGCGAAAAACTTGCCTTGGTGGGCCAGTACATATCCCCTGCAAAGTCCTACACTCATAATCTTAGACAAAAAAATGGCGAAGAGAGTTTTCCCTCATCGCCATTTTTCTATCTATATAACTATCACTTAATTCATCTCATCTAATAGCTTCTCCACACTTGCAAGCTTTACACAAAGCACAAATACCTTTGAAGCTGCTAACATTTCCTCTGGTGTTGGGAATGATGGTGCTATACGAATATTTGAATCCTGTGGGTCCTTGCCATATGGGAAGGTTGCACCTGCTCCTGTAAGAACTACTCCAAGTGCCTTACACTTAGCCACAATGTTCTTAGCAGTTCCTGGAAGTGCATCAAATGATACGAAATATCCTCCTCTAGGCTTTACCCAAGTACCAATCTCAAGTCCAGCAAGCTCTGACTCTAATGTATTAAGCACTGCCTCAAACTTTGGTCTAAGGAGCTTGGCATGAAGCTTCATATGAGCCTTTAATCCATCTATATTCTTAAAGAATCTTGAATGTCTAAGCTGGTTAATCTTATCGTGACCAATAGTCTGAATAGTCATCTGAGCCTCGATAAAATCAATGTTAGCCTTTGATGATGCCACCGCTGATACACCTGAACCAGGGAAGCTGATTTTTGATGTAGATGAGAACATATAAACCATGTCTGGGTTTCCAGCCTTCTCACACTCATCAAGTATATTTAATATCTCATCCTGCATGTCATCATAAAGATGGTGGATACAATATGCGTTATCCCAATAAATTCTAAAATCCTCTGCTGCTGGCTTAAGATTTGCAAATCTCTTAACCACCTCGTCAGAATATGAAATACCTGTTGGATTTGAATACTTAGGTACACACCAGATACCCTTAATTGCTGCATCCTCACTTACATACTTCTCAACTAAATCCATATCTGGACCGTCATCATTAAGGGGTATATTAATCATCTCGATTCCGAAGAACTCTGTTATGGCAAAGTGTCTATCATAGCCAGGTACAGGGCAAAGGAACTTTACCTTATCAAGCTTGCACCATGGTGTTGAACCATTTACACCCTTAGTCATAGAACGAGATACTGTATCGTACATAATATTAAGACTTGAGTTACCACAGACAACCACGTTATCTTTCTGTACTCCCATCATATCAGCCATAAGTCTTCTGCACTCGCCTATACCATCTAAGTCACCGTAGTTACGGGTATCGTTACCAAGTACAGTTCTCATATCTGAAGTGCTATTTACCACATCTAACATAGGCATTGCTAAGTCAAGCTGTGAAAATCCCGGCTTACCTCTAGCCATATTGAGGTTGTGGCCTTTTGCCTCTTCCTCTTTAAATTCTTCCTCTAAGGCAGCCTTTAATGTAAGAAGTTCATCCTTACTCATATCTTTGTATGCTTTCATTTGGTTACCTCCATCTTCTTTTTTTCTCCCTAATTTTCAGCATTGCAGATAGTATACCAAATATATACAAATAATGCTATATGTAAGTTTAACAATTTTCCTTTTATAACAATAAAAAGCACTGGCAGTTTAGCCAGTGCTTTTTTGTTAAAGATTTATAAGTTGGTAATTAACATCTCCTGTCATACAATTTATATGTATCAAAAAAGTTTTTCCACCGATAAGCCATTCTCCTGTTTCTGTCTCAACATTACCATAAAGCGATATTTCTATATCATCTCTACCATGTTTTTGCTTATTATAGATACTTACTTCCATCTCTTCTATAATAAATTGCTCTCTCAAATAATCTTTATTCATTTTTCCACTAGGAGGAGACATAATCATCTGACTATTTATAGTTCTTAAAGCATTATCATAGAATCCTTCAAGAATAAGGTTCTCATTTCTATATGTTGCTTCTATAGCATCTATAACATCTTTAAACCTATTTTCAGGGATTCGACACCTAGATATTGATACAACAGGATGAGGCCCAAACATAGATCCGTCAAGACCTTTCTTGTGTTGAAAAATCACACCCTTGCTAGAAGATTGTACCTCAAAATAAACTGTACCAACACCCTTAATTTCTTGTTGTCTTATATCTCCATATACTTCACTTATTGACTTTTTCTTCGAATTCAATGGATTTTCAGTTACAGTCATATTAAGTGTTTCTGACAACTGTATATCTCCCTCATATCCAAAAATATAGATGTACCTAGAGAAATTACCTGCCGCAACTATAACCCTATCTCCTGCTTTAACATCTTTGTAATTCTTAGTGAAATTCTTAATTGTAATTTCTGTTGTGAAATCATACTTTCCATAGGTATCAGGTGTAATACGGCATAGACAAACACCGCCTTCTTCCCATACCCTATCAACGGTAACTAGGTAACAACCATATTTTTTATTTAAAACCGCTAACAGGGATTTTATATTCCAAAAAAGCTCTATAACGCAAACCACCAAAAATATAACCGGAACAATATGAAAACCTTTTATTATAGTTAATACAGTAAGTACAACCGTAAAAATCACAAAGGATATGACATCAGGAGCTATCAACCCTTTAAATCTCTTCACAATTGTTTCATGTAATGATGAATCAACATTTATTACATCTAGCTGCAATTGGTTTTTTTCGGTTTCTTGTGTGTCAGTTGTTTCTGTCATCTCAAACCTCCCAAAAATTAACCCTTACTTTCTATAGACTTCTTGGCCTTCTTCTTATCATACATTAGATTATCTGCCACGCTTATACACTCTTCAAGAGTTGTTTCTGGACCAAGCTCGAACATCTTGTAACCTACGGTAAAGGAAAGTTCTGCCTTACGTCTGGATTTAGAATTATATTGCTCCACATCTTTCTCTACCTTAGACCAATAGCTTTCTATTTCCTTCTGTGTTTTAACATTACCCAGGACTATAAATTCATCTCCACCATATCGCACAACATAAAATTTACCTGCATTATCCATAAGAATCTTAGCTGCTTGATTTATTATTCGGTCTCCTTCATCATGGCCAAACTCATCATTAATCTTCTTAAGATTATCAAGATCAATAAAAGAAAGTTGCATATGTAGTTTAGACATAATACACTTCTTCTTTATATCAGCAAAAAATCTTTGCATTCCAAATCTATTATATGCTCCAGTAAGAGAATCTCTAATGTATAGCTCATCCATATTAGACAAAACATTTTTTATAAGACTTTGCTTCCTAATATTTTCAAAAGCATGTCCCATATTGATCATAAAATGAATAAACATAGGATTAGTTATAGGATACGAACTATCTACAAATACAAAATAACCAAATTCTCTCTCCTGAAAATGTATACCGGAAACAATATATGATTTTGGCTCCTTCCCATCCTTGAATATATTATCAAGAACATATTTGGACTTAAAATTAGGCTTATTTCTAAACTTTTTATCCTTGTAAGCCAACACAACCTTTGATTCCTCCGAGAATTCTAGCATTTCCTCCACACTTAGTTCCTGCTGGGATAGGGCATCTGAATCACTAATACTTTCAAAGAAATTGTCGTTTAGGCAACAATAAAACTCTGGTGGATCTATAATTCTTATAAAATTCTTCATAGCCTCCAACCAGTTTTCAAAGCCTTCTCCTTCTAATATATCCTTCTCTAAGATTATTATCTGATGCAACATCCTTCTATAAGTTATGTCGGCACTAAATCTTAACTTAGTCTGTTCAGTCAAAGGAACAATATCCTCATCCTTACAACCACAGCTTTCTGCTAAGACCATTTCGTCTGGCAACAAAACCTCATGTTCCACAGTTTTTCCTTCTATCATATCAACCAAAGTGGCACACGCCTTTCTTCCCAATTCCACAAAATCACTCTTTACAGTCATAAGTGTGGGATTGTGAAATCTTCCTTCATTTGTATAATCATAACCTGAAACAGCTACATCCTCCGGAATCTTGTATCCTCTATCAGTAAGCAAATCACATACAGTAAGAGCCATAATATCATTTGCGCACACTATGGCCTCTGGAAATTCCAAATCCGAATTTAGAATCTCATTAACCGCAAGTTCAGCTCCTGTAACATAAAAATCCCCGTGACTTACCCTTTCTTCGTCATATGGTATTCCATGTTCCTTAAGAGCATCCACATAGCCTCTAAATCTTGCTTCTCCGTCAGGATTACCTTCTACACCCTTTACAAAATGTATCTTGGTCATATTATGCTCTACTATAAAATACTCAACCACATTCTTCATGGCAGTATAACAGTCTGAAAAAACACCTGGGGAGCCGTTAGGATTACATCCCACACCTACCACAGAACAACTTACATCTGCCAATATATCCTCTATAAACTTTCTATTCCCATGTCCATGCATGGCATTGGCAAACACTATGATACCATCAAACAGATTAAAATCAGGAAGCTTTGTAATGTTTATCTCTCCTGTATTATGCTTATCTTTCTCATTAGCTCCAGTAAACCAAACAAAGTTAACCATATTAAAGCCTTTGTTCTTCCCATACTCTTCAATTCCTTTAAGTGTTTCAGCCTGAGCATCGGAATCAAGCCCAGTCATAAGTACTGCTATATTCTTACAAATCATAAGTATCGTCCTCTCTACATATTTATCATTTGTCACTAATATATCTATTCCACTCTAAACTTACTAATCTTGTCCATAAGCTCTTTTGACTCTCTCTTGAGTTCTCCTGCATTTTCTGCAACGGTATATGTACCTGCTGATACATTTTCAGTATGATTGTTTAGTTCCTCTGTGGAATTGACAATCTGTTCTGTAGCCTCTGTCTGACTTCCAAATATCTCCTCGACCTGCTGAGATACAGTATCAACCTTAGTCACGAGCTTAATCATCTCCTTAACACGCTTGCCAGTCTGGTTAATTATTTCATATAAATTCTCAAAAGTGGAACTTGCCATAGCTACCATCTGAACATTAGACTGTACCTCTGCCATACTATAGTTCATATATTCTATGGCATTACATACTGTCTCATCTATCTCAGCTGTAAGCTTAGAAATCTCATCAGTAGCATTACTGCTGCTTATGGCAAGCTTTCCAATCTGCTCTGCAACTACTGCAAAGCCCTTACCTGCTTCACCAGCACGGGCAGCCTCAATAGATGCATTAAGAGATAAAAGATTTGTCTCCTCTGCGATCTCAACAATCATATTAACCATATTGCCAATTCTTGAAATTATATCGCCAACATTATTCATATGCTTTGAAAGGGTGTCAATATTCTTATCGATATTATCCATACCCTCTATAATCTGATCCATA
>SVEI01000063.1 GCA_015057445.1 Lachnospiraceae bacterium
TATAGAAGCTTATAAAAGTTCGCTTACATATGAGGATAAGTTGGATAATCTTAAGGGATTATTGCGTTTTGATAGATTGTCAGATAAAACAATTAATGTTTTGTATAACTCACAGGATATAGATACAGCTGTTTTAAGATTAGAGTTATTGTTAAAATATAATAGTGATTTAGCTATGAAGCTGTTTGATACATATATTTATGGGCAAAATGTATCTGCAGCAATAGCTGTTATGCTCAGAATTCCTAAGGGACTACAGCAAATGTACTATAAAAGAGCTATAGAAATACTTTATGAAAGTACTGATTGCGTTACAAATACATTGCTGTTTTTTATTGGAGATCAAAAATGTAGAAAAGCTTCAGATATTATAGAGTTCACTAAAAATACAAGCATAGACAATGAATTGAAAGCTACTACAATCTATGTGATAGGAAAATGCCCAGATGCTATTGATTATGAAAGTCATTTTATAAAGTGGATGAAGGATGATAATTATAGGGTGGCGCATACTGCATTACAGGCTTCTATAAATTTAAACCATCATAGTTATGCACTGATGGAAACATTTAGATGGATGGAAGAACGATATAAGAATGATAGGGTAATGCAAAGTAATTTAAATAAGGTATTGAAACATTAAACTGAAAAAATATAAATTAGATTAGATAGATTTACGGAGGTTAACATGACATTTGAGACAGATAGGTTAATTCTTCGCCCATGGGTGGAGGAAGATGCAGAGGATTTATATGAGGTAGCTAAACATCCTGATGTTGGCCCTATAGCAGGCTGGCCAGAGCATCGTTCTGTGGAGAATAGTAGAGAGGTTATCAGGGAGATACTATCCACGGAGGGTACATATGCGGTGGTATTAAAAAGTAATAATAAGCCGGTAGGAAGTGTAGGACTTACTTTTGGAGAGGCAAGTACCCTTAACTTGCCTGATAAGGAAGCAGAGATAGGATATTGGATTGGTGTTCCTTACTGGGGTCAGGGATTAATACCTGAAGCTGTAAATGCAATGATTTACTATGGCTTTGAGATGTTAGAACTGGAGAAAATCTGGTGTGGATATTTTGATGGCAATATTAAATCCAAGCGAGTGCAGGAAAAATGTGGCTTTAAGTATCATCATACCAAGGAGAATTTCTACTGGGCACTTATGGATGATATAAGAACTGAGCATGTGACCTGCCTTACTAGAGATGAATGGTTGGAAGAGCAATAATAGGAGAACACAATGGCAATAGATATTGAGATAAAACAAAGTGGAATTATTAAGAGAGAACTTAATCTTCAGGACATTACTGCAGGTAAATACAGATATGGAGTTATGGATGAATATTGGAGATTAGATGAAGGTAGTCTGGATGGAGAGAATATTGTATTTTATAATCCAGAGCATATTGGCAGGGGTGTGGAGATAACCTGGAGACCAGGGATTAAGGACAGTATAACAATTCGTTTGCCTTTACCTACCACAGCTTATGATGTTGATATGTGCTTTGATATTGTGAGAAGGATATGTAAAACATGGAAAGCTAAGAGTTTTGTACATGATGGTGAGGTTGTTGCTGTTAATGAAATTGATGAATATGCATATCGGCATAAGGTAAACATTATTTCTATCCTAGAATCTATGGAGGAGGTAGATAGAGATAATTCAAGCAGGATTATATTATGTGCCAAATTCCCATTAAAGTTCAACTCATATGACTTATATCAATTTGGAAAGAATGGTGATTTGGAAGGCTTTGCTAATTTATTACATAGCAAGCAGGTTCAGGATTTGTATTATGCGGTATCTAGAGTATATAGGATGCAGGATGGTAGTTATTTTGGAGCTTATGCTATAGGGGCAAATATTGATTCCATCATCCCAATTAAGCCAGAGGTTCCACTTATGATGAAGGATCCTGTGACGGGAGAAGATTTAAAGTGTGATAAGTTTGTTGTTATGATTGGTTCTAGTGATAATCCAGATATAGGAGGAAATATATCCTATGAGGACTTTGCAGATGGTATTGGAATTAATAATCTGGAAAAGTTTGATGAAAATCATGTAATATTGCGTGATTTTTCGGAAGAAATGGTTAAGGATTTTGCTAGTAAATATCCAGAACCATTAAAATAAGGAGACAAATTGTATGAATATTAGAAGAGCAGTGATTTCAGATATGCCAGGCATAAATAAGCTTCTTAATCAGGTTTTGATGGTGCACCATAATGGAAGACCAGATTTATTTAAGGCGAATGTGAAGAAATACACAGATGAAGAGCTAGCAGAGATTATAGAGAATGATCAAAAGCCTATCTTCGTGGCTGTGGATGACAGTGATGAAGTGCTTGGATATGCATTTTGTGTGTATCAGCAGCATATTAACGATAACATACTGACAGATGTTAGGACCTTGTACATAGATGACCTTTGCGTGGATGAGGATAAAAGAGGTTTACATATTGGCAAGCAGCTATATGACTATGTAGTTGATTTTGCCAAGAAGAATGATTTTTACAATCTAACCTTAAATGTATGGTCTTGCAATGAAAGTGCCATGAAATTTTATCAGGCCTGTGGGCTTGTTCCGCAGAAGGTTGGTATGGAGAAAATACTGTAAAAATCCTTGTAAATAGCCAATGTTAACTTGCGTTGCTTGTGGCAACGGGTGTTTTGGGCATATGATTTGCTTACCAAAAACATTTAGGAGGTAAAGGATATGTTTAATGAAAATTTGAGAGAGCTTAGAAAGAGCAAAGGATTTACACAGGAGGAATTAGCTACCAAGATAAATGTGGTTCGTCAGACAGTGTCGAAATGGGAAAAGGGACTTTCAGTTCCTGATGCAGATTCACTTCAGAAAATTGCTGATGTTTTAGATGTGGAAGTAAGCCAGTTGCTTGGAGCTAATATTGAAACTGAAGCAAGTAAGAACGAAATCGCAGAGCAGCTTTCTAGAATTAACGAACAGCTTGTGATTAAGAATAGAAGAACTAAAAAGATAGTAACTGCTATATGTGTTATATTACTGTTACCACTGATTATCTTTATAATTATGATTATTTTAGCTAATTTCTTTTATGCTAATGTAGAAGAAACTGGTTCAAATGAAATTGATGATTCAGTTATAGAATATTATGATGAGGAATATGACGATACAATAGAAGAGTAATGTATATAAGCCTGCACAATGTGCGGGCTTTTTTATGTGAAAGCTTTCTGGAAAAATAATAATGACATTGTCACCTTTTTGGTATTATAATCGTTTTATCTATGAAGGGGTAATACATGTAGAACACTTTATAGTAAGCGAAGGAGAGAACAATGAGCAACAAAGCAACTAATGCAGATTTGGAAAACACAATATTAAAATACAGTGATTTGCTGTATAGGATATGTTTTCTTATATTGAAAAATGAGCAGGATGTGGGGGATGTAATCCAGGAGACATTTATTCAATATATGAAGAAACATCCGGATTTTGAATCCGAGGAGAAGAAAAAAGCCTGGCTGATTAAGGTTTCCCAGAACAAATGCAAGGATTTCCTTAGATTTCATAAGAGACACAGCTATGTACCATTAGATGATGTGGAAGATATTATGATGGGTACATCAGATGTGGAACCATTATATAAGGTTCAGCTAGAAGAGATATGGGAGCTTGATTATAAGCTAAAAAGTGTTGTGATTTTATACTACATAGAGGGCTACTCAATAAGGGAGACTGCCCAGATGCTAGCCATATCTGAATCAGCCTGTAAGAAACGCCTTGAGCGAGCCAGAAATAAGCTGAAGGAAATGCTTTAGAAAGGGGATATAATATGAACGGTGATAATAGAATTAATAATCCAATCATTTCTAACCTGACTATGTCAGAGGAAATGAAGCAAAACATATTAGATAATTGCAAAGAGGGGAAGAGAACAAATGATAAGCTATTTAGATATTCAAAGCTTATAGTTTTGTTTATAGCCTTTAGCTGTGTATGCTTAGGTGGTTTTGGTACCCATGCTGCCATATCAGCGGTGCAAAATCGTATGGAGAATATGTCTGATGAAGAGAAGGATGCTTATCTGGAGATAAATGTAATAGGCGCTGATGCAGAGCAATATACCAGAGCTTTTACGGATACTGAGGTAGAGCGATTATTGGTGCTTCAGGAGGAGTATAAGAATGGTAGATTCCCTGAAGAAACTATCCTTATAGTGGATAAAATATCTGATATAAATGATGGCCAGTTAGCATTTGTTAAGGAAGATGGAAGAGTGCATCTGCCTAAGGATGAGATGACTGATGAGCAGCTACTACAGTTAATTGACCACGACGAGAAGAATAAATATACTATGGAGACAGGCATTGATGAACCTAATCCATATGAGACAGGTGTGCCTGATGAAGAAAATGTGATAGAACAATCAGATATTATCCAGCCAACTACTGTAGAAGCTATTACAGAGGAAAATATGGTGGAAGAAGCTGATGAGGGCGGAAAGCTAGAGATTGATGATGTCTATGACTACTCAAAGGAAATGGTTATGAAATACTTTGGAGTAGAGATGAATGATAGCTGGGAATACTCTGTATATCAGTATGACCGTGAAGGTAATGCAGAAACGAAGGAGTGGTTAGATGAGGTTTATCCAGATTATGATGTAATTTATGAGGTGGAGTACTCAAAAGATGGTATTATAAATGAAAGTTACCAGCTTACCATATGTGGAGATAACGGAAGATTATTATCTATTAATCTTGGTGGTTCAGTAATTGCGCCTAGTTATACTCCTAGTATGGAAGAGGCTACAGAAAAAATACCTGTAGGTCAAGAAACAGTAACTAGATATGCAGAAGAAGTGTTAGGTCTTGATATAGACTTGGTAAAGTTATATGCTGGATTTAATGAATTTATGGATGAGGTAACAACAGATTTTTGCTATTATTATATTCTTGATACTAACGGAAATGGTTATAGAATAAGATGGTCCGTGGCAACCGATGAGATTACAGAAGTAAAATTTGATTGGGATGTTGATGAGGTCAACATTAATAGCGGAAGTGTAAAATACACTTTGTTGGAAAAGTAGATGATAGGAAAGGGTGAACCTATAGTAATATATGGGTTCATCCTTTTTGTTGTAATGAGGTGGTAAGGAATGGTATAATTAATCTGTTGATACTTAAGGATAATCCTGAAGCTTTTATCTCAATAGGACCATAATAAGGAGGAAAATATGATTTCATTTGAAAGCGATTATACAAACGGAGCACATCCGGTTATATTACAAAAACTTATAGAGACAAATGATGAATCTTTAGCTACATATGGCTTTGACAAGTATTCAGAAAGTGCCAAGGAGAAGATTAAAGCGGCATGTCAGTGCCCAGAGGCTGAAGTACATTTCCTTACAGGAGGTACCCAGACTAATGCAATAGTGATATCAACTATGCTTAAGGATTATGAGGGTGTGGTGGCAGCAGATACAGGACATATAAGTTCTCATGAGGCTGGTGCTATAGAGTACACAGGCCATAAGGTTTTAACTGTGGGACAGGAATTAGGAAAGATTAAGGCAGATGAGTTAGAGAAGTACTTGGATTCCTTCTATGGTGATGAAAACCATGAGCATATGGTATTCCCTGGTATGGTGTACATTTCCCATCCTACTGAGTACGGAACTCTGTACAGTAAGAGGGAACTAGAGGAATTGTCTAACATATGTGATAAGTATGAGATTCCTCTATATATGGACGGTGCTAGACTTGGCTATGGTCTTATGAGTTATCATACAGATGTGACACTTGCTGATGTGGCAAAGTACTGCGATGTGTTCTATATCGGAGGAACAAAGGTGGGAGCACTTTGTGGTGAGGCAGTTGTATTTTCCAAGAATAACGCTCCTAGGCATTTTATGACGATGATTAAACAGCACTGTGCCTTGCTTGCTAAAGGAAGATTGCTTGGAGTACAGTTTGATGCATTGTTTACAGACGATTTGTATTATAAGATAAGCAGACACGCTATAGATATGGCAGAGGAGCTAAAGAAGGTGCTTCAGGAAAAGGGATGCAGATTCTTTATAGATTCGCCTACTAATCAGCAGTTTATAATAATAGAGGATAGTAAGCTTAATTCCCTTAAGGATGAATTAAAGGTAAGCTTCTGGGAGAAATATGATGAGAATCATACAGTGGTGAGATTCGCCACAAGCTGGAGTACAAAGCCAGAGGATATAGAGGCACTAAAGGAATTATTGTAAATAGAGAGATATATACGAGATACTGGTATTATGTTAACTAAAATAAAAAAAGAAGAATTTGAACAAGTATATAGAATAATGGAAGCAAGCTTCCCATCTGACGAGCATAGACCATATGAGGAACAGCTAGAACTTCTTGATAATACAAATTATCAAATCTATGTTGCAAAGGAAACTGATAATTCCCTTGAAATTAAAGGCTTTATGGCAGTGTGGCAGTTTGAGAACTTAAGCTTTATAGAGCATTTTGCAGTGGATAGTAAGTATCGGAACACTGGCCTTGGATCTAGGATGCTGCAGGAGATAAAGAAGCATCTGACAGGACGAGTCTGCCTGGAGGTTGAGCTACCAGATAATGATATAGCTAAGCGAAGGATAGAATTCTATCAGAGAAATGGACTATATTACAATGATTATCCCTACATTCAGCCAGCTATTTCTAAGGGGAGAAATCCTATACCACTTAGAATTATGACTTCTGAATCTGGGATAGATAAAGAAGAATTTTGTAGAATCAAGAACACCCTATACAAAGATGTATATAAGATTCAGTAGTGAACTATAAGACAAAGAGAACTATATGTAACAAATAGTACTTTAAAATTTAAATAAAAAGTATTATACTTAATATAATATATACTGTGGGAGGAAGGGTTATGAATAACGAAGGCAATGGTTTGAAAAAGAATCTTATTTGGATAGTTATGATAGCAATAATAGTTGTTTTGATTATTATGGCAGTTGTAATGTTCAAAATGATTTCTGATAATAACAAGGAAGAGAAGAATGATAAAGTAGACAAAAAGACAGAGGCAACTGCGGAAGTAGTGGAAGAAAATACAGGAGTTGCCGAGGAAGAATCAACTGAAGCGATTGAAGAAAGTAATGATACACAAGAAACTACTAATAACATCGCAGAAGATTCTAAGTCAACAGATTTATCAGAGAAGAAGTATAAAAGCTTAACATATTACGTTCCAGCATATTTTGACAAATATGTGGTAACAGAGGAAACAGAGAACGCTTTGATTTACTACCAGAAAGCCTCATACGGTTCACTGTATGATGGTCATTTATTCAGTATAGTATGTTACTCTGATAATTCATATACAGAATTACCAAACTATAAATATATTGGTAATGATGGTACAAATTCATATGTATTTTTATATCCGACTGATGTAAGATATGATATGAATGATAAGGCTATAGCAGATGAATATTCTGTGCTTAGCTCAGCTTGTTCTAATTTAAATGGTTATGTTGCAGGAGATACAACTAATTCAAATAACAATAATAGTTCAGCTCAAAGCAATGATTACATATTACCAACTAGTAATTCACAGTATTTGACAAGAGCAGATATCAGTCATTTAACTAAGGACCAGCTATTGTTTGCAAGAAACGAGTTGTATGCACGTCACGGATACATATTCTCAACTCCTAAGATTAAGGCATACTTTGAGTCAAAGAGCTGGTACAAACCAACATTGGATAGTAGCAACTGGACAGATGCATATTTCAATAGCTACGAACAAGCTAACTTAGCTCTAATTATGGAAGCTGAGAATGGAGGTTCATCTAGCAGTACTTCGTCAAATGATGTTTATTATTACGGAGATTATGTAATACCTTCAAGTAGCTCAGCTTACTTGTCTAAGTCAGAGTTGTATGGTATGTCAAAGGAAACATTGATTTATGCTAGAAATGAAATATATGCACGACATGGATATATATTTAATAGTCAGACACTGAGTAGTTATTTTAATTCAAAAAGTTGGTATTATCCAAGTATACCAAGCGACCAGTGGACAGATGCTTACTTCAATGAAATAGAGCAAGCAAATATTGCTACTATTATAGAAGTTGAAACAGAGCTTGGCTATAGATAAGATTGTTATGCTGAAAATTCAATCCACTACATACTTGCTTGTATGTAGTGGATTTTTTTGTATAATTATATTTATGGTGTTGGAGAATAGTGTAAGTTTCAGTGATGTTCTTAATGAGAGGTATTTTAATGAATTACTTTATAAGAAAAATTGAGCATAAGGATAATAGTCAGGTAGAGAACGTAATTCGTACCTGTCTCATAGAATTTGGCGGAAATCATGAAGGCACCGCATGGGCTGACCCAGATTTGGGAAGATTTTCAGAGATTTATAACACTGAAGGTAACTGCTACTGGGTTGCAGAGGATGAGGCAGGAAATGTAGTTGCTGGTGTTGGAATAGGTCAGCTAGAGGGTTTAGCAGATGTATGTGAGTTGCAGAAGATGTATTGTTTGCCAGAAGCAAGAGGTACTGGTGTGGCACATAGACTGATGAAGATAGCTCTAAATTACGCAAAGCTATATTATACGAGATGTTATCTGGAAACCCTTGATAATATGATTGCTGCACAGAAGTTTTATGAAAAGTACGGATTTGAAAGAGTGGATAAGCCTTTGCTTGAGACAGCACATTTTTGTTGTGATGTGAGGTATATTAGAGATTTATAATACTGAGAAATCGCTCTGAAACCAAGTAATACAGTCAATGTTACATATGGTTGCGGAAATGTTACACTTGCTTGATAGACAAAATTCCAGTAGAAAAGTACTATCATTACAACAAATATGTAAAACGAAAGTGAGGATTATTATGAAATTTGAAGAAAAACTAATTAAGCTAAGAAAGAGTAATGGAATGTCTCAGGAACAGTTGGCAGAAAAACTTGGAGTGTCCAGACAGGCTATCTCTAGATGGGAGTCAGGGGATTCAACTCCTGATATGATTAATCTGTTGGGGTTATGTGAGTGCTTTAAGGTGTCTTCTGATTATCTAATTCATGATGATTATGAAAGTGATGAGGATATGCCTATTGTTCAAGAGAAGAATGAGGAGATTACTAATATTCGAGCTAAAAGAAAGGAATATCATCTTGTATCAGCAATATGTTTTCTTTTAGCAGTTTGCTGTAGTATATTCGGTATATTTTCCAGTGTTAATGATGTTCAGTTTGTACTTTCTGTATTTACCTGTACCGTATTGTCAGGATTAACAGTTGTTCAGTTTGTACTGTATTTGAAAAAAGAATAGTAGTTATATAAAGTCTTGCCTAGTGCAAGGCTTTTTTCATTTGGATAAAGCATATAATTTACTTTATGTGCTAGGTGGTTTATAATATAACCACGCATTGCGTTTGGAGAAGTGTGGAGGTAATAATGACTATTAATGAACAAATTGCAGAATTAAGAGCAGCAACTGGAATGAGTCGCAAGGAATTTTCAGAACATTTCGGAATTCCATTGAGAACATTGGAGGATTGGGAAGCAAATCGTAGAACTCCTTCTAATTATTTGCCTAGGTTGTTGTGCTATCAATGGAAATAAGATAGTTATTATTCATGATACAATATTCAAAAACAAGCAAAATATTAATTGGTCAGAAGTAGAACATTATATAAAGCAATATATTGGAGAAATGTACACTATTGCTGATGATGGTGAAAAAATCTATATTGGCAAGGATTTGCCAGATGAATATTCAAATTCTAGATACACTGCAAAACTAAGGGGTGCATTGGCTAAAACAAAAGCAAATGCATCACAATCTATTCCAGAATTAATAGAGATATCAACAAATGGTATATATAGTAAAAATTTTGAATCTAAGCATTCGATTGATGCAAAATATGGATGGTATCGTTATGATTCACGGTTTGCCTTAGCAATTTATAATAATGATGGAGAAATAGATAAATATAACTATTTTAAAGTGAGAATGATTATCAGGTGTGATGCGGATGGGAAGAAGTATTTATACGATATTATAAATATAAAAAAGGAACCGAGTACCCCGCTTGGCTAGATATAATATCTACGTACGGTAAAAAACCGGTTCCTTTTTTAAAAGTATATTAGAGTTTTGATACAAAATCAAGTAAAAAATACAATTTCGTATTGAGTTAACCATTATTGAGTTAATATAACATTTTTAGAACGGTATCTATTAACCTTCGGTGATTAAATCGAGAAGAGCTGAACATTAAAGAATGGGAAGATTATTCTTGCCATTCTTTTTTCAAAGAGAAACTACCCATCCCCAAATAAGTGCCACTAACCCTCAAATAAGTGTCACTTACCCCACATAGTATTGAATTTAAACTAATCCCTTGCTAAAATCACAGCATAGAACACATTTTGGAGGAAATAATGAAGTACACCATTAATAATATATCTACCGGTGAGGACGAGGTAATAGTCAATTACCTTCGTATGACTCCCGAGGTAGAGCGAATTGTAAATTTTATAAAGAGTGAACAGACTAAGCTTATTGGCTGGAAGGATAAGGAACAAAAGCTTATAGATATTAAGACAATTCTTTACATAGAAACTGTTGATGGAAATACTTTTGCTTACACTGAAGATGAGGTTTTAAAGCTTGATTACACATTAGCTCAGCTAGAACAGCTGCTTAATGATATTAGTTTCTTTAGGTGTAGCAAGTCTATGATTATTAATATTGATAAGGTGGACAGCTTAAGAAGTCTGCCATCTAATCGTATAGATGCAAGGATGGTAAATGGAGAGCATATTATAATTTCCCGTACCTACGCATCGGATTTTAGAAGAATACTTAAGAAAGGAGCACAACATGAGTAAGAAAAATAATGGATTAACCGGATTAGAGAGATATCTCTTAGAAGAAATCGGTGTGGAATTTAAGGCTTGTATATATTTCTTCTGTTACTTGTTTTTCTACAGCGTTTATAAGCTTGTGGGAGGAAGTACTGACGCAAGCATAATACATATGGCAGAGTTGATATTTCTTACCTATGGCATGTGCTATCTTCAGATATACCTTATGAATGGCTTTGACGAGGGAGAGGAATTCAGACTTAAGGAGCTACTTCTTAGTATGGTGTGTGGGCTAATATACACCACAGCATCCTGGTTTTTTGGCTGGTTTGATAAAAATGTACCGGCCACCATAGGGTTCTTCTTATTTGTGGTATTTGCTTACTTTTGTGGCTTCTTAGTATATAAGATTAGAAGAACACTAGAATCTAAGGC
Organism: Lachnospiraceae bacterium; assembly: GCA_015057445.1. GTDB lineage: Bacteria > Bacillota > Clostridia > Lachnospirales > Lachnospiraceae > Coprococcus_C. The sequence continues at coordinate 11,312 of SVEI01000063.1, forward strand.
ATTAAATAACGATCTTAAGGCATTTAAGGAAAGGGGACATATAAATGAGTAAGGTAATAGAGATAGCAAACCTAACAAAATACTACGGCAAACATCGTGGAGCAGAAGATGTAACATTTTCTGTAGAAGAGGGAGATATATTCGGATTCTTGGGACCAAACGGGGCAGGTAAAAGTACAACCATCCGTTCTATGCTAGGACTTATACAGTTTGAGAAGGGAAGTGTTAAAATCCTTGGCAAGGAGCTTCAAACAGCCAAAGAGGAGATACTTTCACAGGTGGGATATATGCCATCAGAGGCTATGTTTTACCCTGACATGAAGGTTAAGGATGTAATTAAAATGGCTGCAGATATAAGAAAGATGGATTGTAGGGATGAGGCAGCTATGCTTTGTGATAGACTTAAAGTGGATACAGAGAAGAAGATTAACGAGCTTTCTCTCGGTAATCGTAAGAAGGTAAGTATAGTATGTGCTATGCAGCATAAGCCTAAGCTATTTGTCTTTGACGAGCCAACTAGTGGATTAGACCCTCTTATGCAAACAGAGTTCTTTAAGCTAATCCAGGAGTATGTGGAAAAGGGAGCAACCTGTATGCTTTCCACCCATGTTCTTTCAGAGGTTAAGAACTATTGCAAAAATGTGGCAATTATGAGAGAGGGTAAGCTTATAAAGGTAGATACTGTGGCAGAAATTACCAAGACTAATGCTAAGAGAATAAAGATGATAAGAGATGGCAAGCAGGAAAATTTCCTATATAAGGGAGATTTGAATAAGATAGTAGATGAGTTAGCAGGTCACAATATAGAGGATATCTTAATAGAGGATCCATCTCTTGATGAGATATTTATGCACTATTATGAGAAGTAGGAGGATGATGTTATGTTAACTATATTCAAACACGAGATTAAATTATTATATAAGTCCTTCCTTATCTGGACTCTTTCGGTAGGTGGTATGTGCTTTGTGTGTATATTGCTATTTAATTCCATGAAGGACACTATGTCCGGTATGGCGGAAAGCTTCTCCCAGATGGGTGCATTTGCAGATGCATTTGGTATGAGCCAGCTTAGTATTGCTACATTGGCAGGCTTTTATTCCACTGAGGTTGGAACTATACATAGCTTAGGTGGCGCAATGTTTGCAGCCATAATTTCTACAGTAATGCTTTCGAAGGAGGAGGACGGGCATACAAGTGAGTTTTTATTTACCTTG
>SVEI01000007.1 GCA_015057445.1 Lachnospiraceae bacterium
CAGTAGATTCTGCTGGACTTTTTGTGTTATCAATGAGCCAAGTGGATTGGAGTAGGATTTGGCCTACTTGATTTGTAAATTTGATGATAAGGTTTTGAATAATCAAGTGATAATAGGTTAATAATCATTATGTATAAAGATTCCAATAAAAAAGGAGATAAAACATATGGTATTAAAGGAAAAAGAAATCACAGTAATTCAGGACCTTCAGACTCAGGAGAAGTCATGTATTGAGAAGTACAGTAAGTACGCACAGCAGGCAAAGGACCCTGAGCTTAAGAAATTATTTGAGACCTTATCAAGTAAGGAGCAGGAGCATTACAATTCTCTTCAGCAGGTATTAGATGGTAATGTTCCTGATGTAGATTGCAATTCCACAGAGGGTGCAAATTACAACCCAACACCTACTTATGATGCTGCTACAGACTCAGAGGACAAGAAGTCGGATTGCTTCTTAGCAACAGATTGTATTGGTACAGAGAAGCTTGTTTCATCAGAGTATAATTCAGATGTATTTGTATTTGGCAATACAAAGATTAGAAAGCTTTTAGCTGATATTCAGATCGAAGAGCAGAATCACGCAGAGATGCTTTGGAAGTACAAAACTGCAAATGGAATGGCTTAGATAGTTTATCCGCCTTATCATGAAAGTGGTAGGGTGGATATTTTTTTGAAAAAATATAATAAAATATTAAAATAACCCAACATTTTTAGAATTAGTCTTGTCTTTATATATGAGACGCAAAGATATTTACAAAAATCTTATGCAAAATTATAATTAAAGGAGACTAAAGAAATGAAGAAAAAAATTTTATTATCAGTCATATGTGTATCAATGCTTTGCTCACTTGCGGCTTGTGGTAATGAGGAAAAAAAGAAAAATGATGGCACCATAGGAATTACATCAGAGGTGAATACAGAACAAGCTGTAGATATACCAATTGACAACACACAGGTCACAGAAGAAAATGCTAATGAATCTGCGGAGGGACCAGGACGAAGATGGATTATGGAACAGGATTTTTCTATTCCTACAGTGGCATCACCTACGGATGCTATGGGAGCAGAAGTAAGAGATAGTGAAGAAAATATAGATATATTGTTATATCCTTTGGCCTTGTCAGATTTTGAAGGCTATGCATATTATAGGGTTGACGGAAAAAATGAATATTCAACTCTAGAGGATGCTTTGGCGGATGAAGAATGTATGGAAATGGTAGAACCAGGAGAGCATCTAGCACTTATAGGTTTTGGTGTTACTACAGAACTAGGACAGTATGATCATATTCCTGTAATGGATTGGATAGATGTAATGAATCCGACAACTTCACCAGTGTCTTATAAGGAATGTATAGAGAATAATTGGTTTTATATGGAGAATGGCTTTGGAGACAGTAATATTTCCGGATACGATAAGAGTGCCGTAGTGGATTTGGGAGATGATGGTGATAATGAGGACGGCGAGGACATATTAGCTCACTATGTTAAGATGTTTGGTGCACCTACATATTTCGATTGTCTTATAACTAAGGACGGGCAGACTCATGAGGAGCGAATCGATGAATTCGTTGAGAACTATAAAACTGATAATACTATTGACATGTACTGTGTAGGATGGGAATTTGACGAGTATGTATTGGTTGCGTATGTGACTGATGGATATTATGGATATTGGGCACTACAGGTTAATGGTTCTTTCTATTATAGTAGAGAGCTTTGGGATGCTCTTAAAATGAATAATGATTTAGATTACTTTAAGTCCAAGATAAATTAATTAAAATGCTATGGGGATAAGAAGGAAGAAAATTATGGAACCATGGAATAGCATATCTGGTAAGCAAAAGCTTATTAGGACTTTAATTTTACTACCATTTATTGTAGTATTTATATGGTTTATGATGAATTTCGTGGTACAGCCTAGAGCAACATGGTACAGTATTGTAGTAGTTGTTGTGTATATCTGGCAATTGGTAGGCTGTATAATTCAAATTGTAAATGAGAGATAACATTAGTAGATACATGTGAGGTGTTGCAATGAAGGATAAACAAATAAAAAAACTGGTAGAAGCTATGGAAAAGGGCGATAACAAAGCCTTTGAAAAGCTTTATGATGAGACTAGCAAGACAGTATATTTCATATGCCTAAGCTTTCTGGGCAATGAGCAGGATGCTCAGGATATCATGCAAGAGGTTTACATAACTGCATATAATAAGATATCTCAGCTTCAGGATAAGGACAAGTTTGTGCCATGGATTAATCAGATTGCAGTAAATAGATGTAAGAACCAATTGTTAAAGAATACTCCTATGCCTATGGATCCGGAGGACTTTGTTCAGATGCCTGTAGAACCAGGAGAGATATTTCTTCCAGAGGATTACATAGTAGATAAGGAAAAGAGAAAAATCATAATGGATATTATGAGAAGCTGTCTGTCAGAGATTCAGTACAAGACAGTAATACTTTTCTACTTCAATGGATTATCCATCAATGAGATAGCTGACATTATGGAGTGCCCACCAGGTACAGTGACATACAGACTTAGTGTGGCTAGAGCAAAGCTAAAACAGGGAATTCTCTATTATGAGGGAGCAAATGACTATAGACTTCATTCCTTTACAGGAGTGCCATTCTTGGCAAGCATATTGGCAGCAGAGGCAGTGGGATTGCAGGTGCCAAATGTATTTCCAAGTATAATAAATCTTCTTGCGAATGGTGCAGTAGCGGGAACAGGATATGCCATGAGTGGTGTGGCTGGAGGTATAGCTGGTGAGACATCAGGCGTGGCTGGTGCATCAGGAGCTACAACAGGTGGTATAGCAGGGGCCAGCGGAGCTACAGCTGGTGCAGTTGGAACAACTGTGGTAAAGGCTACAGCAGGTCTTGCACTAAAGGCAAAAATTGCTATAGCTGTTGCGGCAACAGTTGTAGTTGGTGGAGGTGCTGCAGCTGTAGCAATAATCAGTAATCAGGACAAGAAGGAAGCTAAGGAGATTGTTCAGTATGATGCCATAGAACCTATGTCTGCAGATGAGCTTAAAGATTATTTCATAGAAGAGTATGGCTTTGTTTATTTGATGAATTATGATCAATGTAAGGATGAGCCTGCAATGGGTCACCAACTTATCCTAGAGAACGAAAATGGAGGAATCCGCTTAGATATTCAGTACTTGGTTGAGGGGAATAAAGTAACTAATATACAGTTTTATAATTATGAAAAAAAGGGAAAGGATAATCATGATGCTCATTTAGAAATGTGTAGTGTATTTTTAGATAACAGTGATGAAAAGGAGCAGCTTACTAAGCTTATAGATTCATATGTTACTGAAGAGCAACAGATTGGTAACGAGGTGTATTATATGCATCTTGATGATCGAGATTATTATGACCCAAATGTAGATGGAATTTCTGAAGCAGTTGATGAAAAATATATTATGATTATAAAGGTAGATTGGTAAAAAACACAAAATATCTTAGTTTGCAACCGGCAGTTGACAATTTTCCAAGCGCACTTGGTAGTTGTCAACTGCCGTTTTTGCTATGCTTTACCCAAGTTAGATAGAGCCGGCAACACTATTTGACAAAAATTGATTAAAATGTTGAACAAAAAATTCATAGGTAGTAAAATAGCATATGGAGGATGAAAATTATGATTTTAGCAGACAAGATTATGAATTTAAGAAAACAGCAGGGCATGTCTCAGGAGGAGCTTGCACATCAGCTTGGCATAAGCAGACAGTCAGTGTCAAAATGGGAGTCAGGAGCATCTATTCCTGATTTGGATAAGATACTTAAGCTTAGTGATTTGTTTGGGGTTAGTACAGATTACTTATTAAAGGATGAGATAGAGGAGATTTCATATTCAGAATCAAGTGCTTCATTAGATGAAAACATTGATTCGGAAATTGTGAAAAGTGTAAGTATAGAAGAGGCTAACGCCTTTATGGATTTGTATGAAAGGGTGTCAAAGAAGATAGCTTTGGGAGTAACTCTTTGTGTGTTATCACCTATTTTTATTATCCTAGCCGGAGGCCTTTGTTCCTTTGCTGGTATGGAGGATACTGCTTCAGAGGATTTCTTGTGTGGTATAGGTGTTGCAATACTTCTTTCTATAATTGCAGTTGCAGTAAGCTTTTTTATAAGATATGGTATGCAACTTGATAAGTATGAGTATATGGAGAAGGAAAAGCTTTCACTTCAATACGGCGTTCAGGGGATTGTAGAGAAGAAGAAGGAAGAATATGAGGAAACCTTTAGAGATACTATGGTAAGAAGCACACTTATGTGTATATTCGGTATTATACCACTTATAGTAGGTGGAGCCCTTAACCTGGATGATTTTATACTTGTAATATTAGTGGATTTACTTCTTGTTCTTATAGCTATAGCATGCTATGGTTTTGTTAGAGCAGGTATGATTCATTCAAGTTATCAGATGTTACTTCAGCAGGGAGATTACGATGTTAAATCTAAGAGGGGAAACAAGAAGGCTGAAGCTTGGTCAGGAGCTTACTGGTGTTTAGTAACTGCAATTTTCCTTGGTGTGTCATTTGTTACAAAGGCATGGGATATGACTTGGATTATCTGGGCAGTGGCAGGAGTTTTATATGCAGGACTTTGCTGTGTGTTCAGCGCTGTAAGTAAGGAAAAATAATTATGTAAACAAAAAAAGAGTAGTTATGATGGGCTACTCTTTTTTTAGTTAAGAATTGTTTGTTGATGATTTTGGGTATTATAATTTTGGGTATAATATGATAGAATAGTAATGCTATATAATCTAAGATTTGAAAGGGGAATAATATGGAACAGAAATTTTTAAAATGTAATGTATGTGGTAACTTAGTGGAGCAGATTAATGCAACTGCAGTTCCTATTATGTGCTGTGGTCAGCCTATGATGGAGCTTAAGGCTGGTACAACTGATGGAGCAGCAGAAAAACATGTGCCAGTATATGAGGTAAATGGCAACGTAGTTACTGTTAAGGTAGGTAGCGTGGAACATCCTATGACGCCAGAGCATTATATTCAGTGGATTGATATTCAGACAACAGGTGGTATTCAGAGAGTTAATCTTACTCCAAGTGATAAGCCAGAAGCCACATTTACAATTAATGATGGTGATTCAGTGGTGGCAGTATACGAATATTGTAATCTTCACGGCTTGTGGAAGGCATAATATTGTTATATAATCTAGTTGTTACGGTTAAACTATAGATTATATGGAGGTACAAATATGTCAGCTATAGCTATAAATAATGAAAATTACGAATCAGAAGTATTAAACAGTGATAAGCCTGTATTAATTGACTTTTGGGCATCCTGGTGTGGACCATGCCAGATGTTGGGGCCAATAGTAGAAGCTATTGCAGAAGAAAATACTGATATCAAGGTTTGCAAAGTGAATATTGATGAGAACCCTGACCTTGCCAGTCAGTTCAAGATAATGAGTATACCAACATTAGTTGTTATGAAGAATGGTGAGGTATATAACAAATCAGTAGGTGTTATATCAAAGTCAGAGATACTTGATTTAGTAAAATAAATAAGTGCCAGGATAAAGAAATCTTAGATGAGAAATTTTTAATCCTGGCACTTATTTTATATAGAATTATTTGTACTAGTTTACTTCTGTAAATGAATCAAGGAAACTCTGCATTTCGCTTTCAAGCTCAGGGAAATAAGTTAATGTGATACAAACCATATAACCATTTTCCTTTCTCATAAGCATCTTCTGCTGGTAACCCATATCTGTATTAGCGTTAATACACACATATTCGCAACCACCATAAGTTTCGTGAGTCATGTCTTCAAATGTATATGATGGTGATGACATAGATTCAAGCTGTGTCATAGTTAATTCTGCATAGTCTTCAACTGGGCGAGTTGCGTACATAGCAAGCTTGTCTAAGCTTGTGAAAGTTATATTAGTGTTTGACTGCATATCTGAAAAATAGAAAACACAGTCGTATACTGTTCCAGCAGTAGCAGCCTCGAACTGTTCTATAGTCATAGAACCACTTTCCTCAATTGTATCAGAAGTTAAACCTATAATCTCAGCGATTTCTTTATCGCTACATACATACCAATCCTCATTTATAGGGAAAGAAACCTTGAATACCTTGTTGGTAAATGTATTATTTTCCACAACACCTCTTTCGGCATCTACAGTCTGCTCTGAAATATCTTCTGCTTCAGTTGTCTCTTCAGAAGTAGTTGGTAATTCAACATCTTCTATGGCATCCTCTACGATATCCTTTTCTGTTGTAGCTTTTTCTTTAGAGTCACAGCCATAAAGAGCAAGTGACAGTGCTGCAAGTGTTGATAATAATAGTATCGTCTTTTTCATAATGTTCTCCTTATTTGTAATAATATTTAACTATAATTTGTGCGGAACTATTGGATAATTGGCTTAACGCACAATGATAAAGATACAATAATTTTTGATTTTTGTAAATAGACAAATTATAAATGAAATAATTATTGTTTGACAAATAATTGTGTTTATTGTACATTATCTATGACAATTAAATGGGGTGCTGGTAAATCATCCGGCTGAGATACAGTGTAGTCGCTGTGGACCCTTAAACCTGATCCGGATAATGCCGGCGTAGGAAATGATTTTATATTTAGGTATAAAGTGTATTTTTGTGCTCGGTCATGTGATCGAGCTTTTCTTATATCCTTCTTAAGATATGCGCGCAATGGATGTATAGAAAATTCTGCGTCAAGTTATCCTTTCAATTAATTTATTCAGAAAGGAGAGTGTGGGATTTGTCACCCCATACAATATTGAAAATGAATGCAAGTGTAGCAATTCAAGTATTACCAAAATGCGAAAATGATGAGGAACTAATAAGAATAGTGGATGAAGTAATCGACTATATTAAAAGCACAGGTCTAAGCTACTATGTGGGACCTTGTGAAACATCTATTGAAGGCGATTACGATGAATTAATGGATATAATAAAGGAATGTCAACACATTGCTATAAGAGCCGGTGCGGCTGAGGTATCAGCCTATGTGAAGATAAGCTATAGACCAGAGGGAGAGGTACTTACAATTGAAAGAAAGGTTACAAAACATCACAAGTAAATTATGGTCATTTGCGGCAATTGTTTTCTTGATACTTATTTGGCAATTGGTGTGTAGCCTTGGATTGGTAGAAAGCTTTATGCTTCCGTCGCCTATAGCTGTTGTAGAAGCTTTTATTGAGGAATTTGACCAGCTTATGACACATCTTAAAGTGACACTAACAGAAGCAATAGTAGGACTGGGACTTGGTGTATTATTGGGATTTATCATAGCAGTAATTATGGATGCATGTCAGGTGATATATAAAGCTTTTTATCCTATAATTATCCTTACCCAAACAGTGCCTACCGTGGCAATTGCTCCACTTTTGGTACTTTGGTTTGGATATGAAATGCTTCCAAAGGTAATACTTGTTGTACTTACAACATTTTTTCCTATAGCTGTAGGGCTTATTAATGGATTTAAATCTGTAGACTCTGATGAAGTTAAGTTACTTCAAGCTATGGGAGCAACAAAAACTCAGATATTTATTCATATAAAATTGCCGGGAGCTTTGGGACAGTTTTTTGCTGGTCTTAAAATATCTGCATCCTATGCGGTAGTTGGAGCAGTAATATCAGAATGGCTAGGTGGCTTCGAAGGCCTAGGTGTATATATGACAAGAGTTAAGAAAGCATTTGCCTTTGACAAGATGTTTGCAGTAATATTTCTTATTTCAATTGTAAGTCTTTTACTTATGAAATTGGTGGAGATTTTACAGAAGAAGTCTATGCCATGGATTGAAAAGGAGTAATTAAATAGTCGGAGGATATAAAAATGTTAAAAAATAGAAGAATTAAAGCACTGATGTTAGTGTTTGTTATGATGATAAATTGTTTGGCTTTTACAGGTTGTGGGAGTAAGGATAAAACAGTAGCCGATGAGTCTCGAAAGGTCACCTTAGTTCTTGATTGGACTCCAAATACTAACCATACAGGTATCTATGTGGCCATGGAAAAGGGATACTTTACTGAGGAAGGTATAAGTGTTGAAGTGGTTCAGCCACCAGAAGGAGGCGCAGAGGTTTTAGTTGCATCTGGTAAAGCAGAATTTGGAGTATCATTTCAGGATACTATGGCACCTGCTTTAATAGGAGAGGATGCTCTTGATATAACCGCAGTGGCAGCTCTAATTCAGCACAATACTTCAGGAATTATCTCCAGAGCAGGAGAAGGTATGGATAGACCAAGTGGTATGGCAGGTCACAGCTATTCTACTTGGAATGGCTCCGTAGAGATTGCTATGTTGGAAAACGTTGTTACAGCTGACGGAGGAGATTTCTCGCAGGTTGAGCTTATACCTAGTACAGTAACTGATGAGGTTAGTGCTCTATCTACAAAGTCTACAGATTCCATTTGGATATTCTATGGATGGGCAGGAGTTAAGATGGAGCTTGAGGGTATAAAGACAGATTACTTTGCATTTAAGGACATTAATCCAGTGTTTGATTATTATAGTCCTGTATTGATAGCAAATAATGACTTTTTAGCAGACGAGGAGGAGTATGCCAAAGGATTTTTACGAGCTCTTAAGAAGGGATATGAATATGCTATAGAAAATCCTGAAGAAGCGGCACAGATTCTATGTGATAACGCTAGTGAGCTTGATTATGAGTTAGTACTTGCAAGTCAGAAGTATCTTGCCAATGAATATAAGGCTGAGGTTTCAAGATGGGGGTATATTGACCCTGTAAGATGGAATGGATTTTATAACTGGTTAAGTGATGAAAACTTGCTAGAAGAAGATATTCCTGACAATACAGGTTTTTCAAATGATTATCTTCCAGAATAATTAACAAAGCAATCACCAGTATTATTAGAGAATTGTTGTGCAAAATAAAACAGGAGCTATTACAATTGCAATATTGTATTATGTAAACTAAGAAGGATATGATTTAATATGTCTAATTTAATTGTTAAAAATATTTCAAAAGCATTTGACCAAAATAAAATAATTGATAATATAGATATAGAGCTACGAGATGGAGAAATTGTATCGCTTCTTGGAGCCAGCGGTGGTGGTAAGACAACGCTGTTCAATATTATCGCTGGTATTTCTTTACCTGATAGTGGAAATATATTACTAGATGGTGAAAATATTACTGGACAATCAGGCTTAGTTAGTTATATGCTACAGAAAGATATGCTACTACCCTATAAGACAGTACTTGACAATGTGGCGCTTCCACTTATAATCAAGGGAATGAAAAAGAAAGAAGCAAGAGAAAAAGCACTTTCCTATTTTGAACAATTTGGACTTTCGGGTTATGAGAATAAATATCCTAATGCTATGTCTGGAGGTATGAGGCAGAGAGCAGCATTTCTTAGAACATATTTGTTTTCAGGTAAGGTGGCAATCTTAGATGAACCATTTTCTGCTCTTGATATGCTTACTAAGGGGGAACTTCATGGGTGGTATATGGACATTATGAATGAGTTAAAGCTATCAACCCTGTTCATAACCCATGATATTGACGAGGCAATTATGCTTTCTGATAGAATTTATATATTAACAGGAAAACCAGGAACTATTACTAAGGAAATAGTTATAGAAGGTGGTAAGAATAAGCTTAAAGACTTTAATTTAACACAGGAGTTCTTAGGCTATAAGCAACAAATAGTTAATGCATTAAAAAATAAGAATGATTATAAAAATGTGTAAAATCCAGAATGACAAGGGCGATAAGGGACGATATGAAGGACGAAAAATTCGTTAGAACAAAAAATTTATTAGGTGATGTGGCTATGGAAAAACTGGCTAATTCTCGTGTGGCCGTGTTTGGAATCGGTGGCGTAGGTGGTCATGTGGTAGAAGCTTTGGTTAGAAGTGGTGTAGGAGCCATAGATTTAATAGATAGTGATACTGTGGCTGCAAGCAACATAAACCGCCAGATAATAGCCCTTATTAGTACAGTGGGAAAATACAAAGTTGATGCTATGAAAGAAAGAATTGCAGATATAAACCCTGACTGTCGTGTTGAGGCAATAAGATGTTTTTACTTGCCAGAAACTAAAGATCAGTTTGATTTTAGCAAGTATGACTATGTGGTAGATGCGGTGGATACTGTAACTGCAAAGTTGCAACTAGTAACTGAAGCAAAGGAACATAATGTTCCAATTATAAGCTCTATGGGTGCAGGTAATAAGCTTAACCCAGCCATGTTTGAGGTTGCAGATATATATAAAACTTCGGTATGTCCATTGGCAAAGGTTATGCGCCGTGAGTTAAAAAAACGTGGAATAGATAGTTTAAAGGTTGTTTATTCTAAGGAAGAAGCTATAAAGCCAGCTAATTCTGTAGGAGAAGAACGAGTACCAGGTTCAACAGCTTTCGTACCATCTGTTGCAGGATTGATAATAGCGTCGGAGGTTATAAAGGATCTAATTAAGATGCAAGAGTAATCATATAAATGAACAAATAGAAAGAAAAAATATGGGCAAGTAAAATTCACTGCCCATATTTTTTGCATTTGTCGGGCTTTAAAAACCTGACTAAGCGTCTCTTTTTGCAAGAAGTCCGTAGAATGAAATAAGATATAAACCACAGATACCTACTAAGTCATAGATAAGTCTGGTAAATACGGTTCCTTCTCCAAAGAGAGCTGAAACAAGATTAAAATCAAAAAAACCTATTAGACCCCAGTTGATAGCACCGATGATGGTAACAGTGAGGGCAATATAATTTATTAATCTCATAACATACCTCCATAAACACTTTTGTGCTTATTACTAGGATTGCCAAAATACACAATAATATGCAAAATAAAGATTAAATTTTGTTAAAAATTTCGGCGTTCTAGAACCTGTGTAAATATTGAATTATTTTATTATTGTGATATAATCAAACTTGCGAAAAATGGGATTGCTTGTAAAAGCACATATGGAGGATATAACAATGGGCGGATATTTTGGAGTAGCGTCTAAGGAAGATTGCGTATTCGATTTATTTTACGGAACAGATTACCATTCACATCTCGGAACGAGACGTGCTGGTATGGCGGTATATGGGGAAGAGCATGGATTTGAAAAATCTATACATAATATAGAGAATTCACCATTTAGAACTAAGTTTACTAAAGAAGCTAATTCCATGAAAGGAAACTATGGAATTGGTTGTATATCAGATTTCGAAGCACAGCCTATATTTGTGCGCTCACATCATGGTTCGTTTGCCATAACAACTGTTGGTAAGATAAACAATGATGAAGAAATTATCGAGAAGATATTAAAAGACAGAGTACATTTCTTCGAAATGTCAAATGGTGAGGTAAATGCTACTGAGCTTGTGGCGGCTATAATTAACCAAAAAGATAACTTTATTGATGGTATAAAGTATGCGCAGGAAATTATTGATGGTTCCATATCTATGCTTATACTTACTCCAAAGGGCGTTTATTGTGCTAGAGATAAATATGGAAAGACGCCGATTGTTATTGGTAAAAAGGATGGTGCTTATTGTGCCAGCTTTGAAATTTTCGCATTTGTGAATATGGGATATGAAAAGGAAAAAGAACTTGGACCTGGAGAAATAGTTGTTATGACTCCAGATGCTTGTAAGACATTGGTTGCCCCAGGTAAGGAGATGAAGATGTGTACCTTCCTTTGGGTTTACTATGGATATCCTTCATCGGCCTATGAAGGTATCAGCGTTGAAGAGATGCGTTATAGATGCGGAGAGATGCTTGCTAAGAGAGATACAGAGGAAATCGATATCGTGGCAGGTGTTCCGGACTCTGGAACGCCACATGCTATAGGATATGCTAATGTATCTAAGAAGCCATTTACAAGACCATTTATTAAATATACCCCTGCTTGGGCAAGATCATTTATGCCAACTATTCAAAGTAAGCGAAAGATGATTGCCAAAATGAAGCTTATTCCTGTAGAAGACATAATAAAAGGAAAAAGAATGCTTCTTATTGATGATTCTATCGTAAGAGGAACTCAGCTTCAAGAAACATCAGAATTTTTATATGAGAAGGGTGCCAAGGAGGTACATATAAGACCGGCTTGTCCACCAATTATGTATGGTTGTAAGTACCTTAATTTTTCACGTTCTAACTCAGAGATGGATTTGATATCTAGAAGAGTTATAGCGGAGCTTGAGGGAACAGAGGAAGTAAGTCAGGAGACATTGGATAAGTACGCAGATCATAATACTCCTGAGTATGCAAATATGGTAGAGACAATTAGACAAAAACTAGGATTTACATCTCTTCGATTCCAAAGACTTGACGATATGCTAGAGGCTGTAGGAATTGATACATGCAAGCTTTGCACATATTGTTGGGATGGAAGAGAGTGATAAAGCGTAAGCAATGAGCCATGCACAAACGCAAAAAGAAGCCTGATATGAGCTTGCTCAATATCAGGCTTCTTTTTGCGTTTGTATACGGCGAATGCCGCGATGTCTCGCCAACTAAAGTTGGCGAGACATCGACATGGCACAATGCGAAGTAGGTGGAAGGGAACGCCGCGATGCTCGCCAACTTTAGTTGGCGAGACATCGGCATGGCACATTGATTAGAGGGTATAGTTATGGTATTATTTTTTAATAGAAGATATGAAAATCAAATGAAATAATCCTTTATGAGGTACCTTATGAAGAAGAGAACAAAATACAAATGGTACATAATATCAGGCATATTTTTTGTTACAATAACAAACATTTTAGCCTGGTTTTCCCCTACTTTTTGTGATTGGCATACAACTTATGTGACTCCAATAATAGTTAATATATTTGGCAGAATTTCAAACATATTTCCATTCTCTGTAGGAGAAATAATGATAATGCTTGGAACTGTTTTGGTATTGGCAGCAGTACTAATTGCCATAGCATTTTTATTTCTTAGAAAGAAGCCAAAGTTTGTCAGCTTTACCAAAGGATTTTTTAGAGTTTTTTCAGGAATTCTTGTGGGTGTGTGTATTGTTATGACAACAAATTGTACCATACTGTATCATTGTTCACCTATAGATGCTAATCCTAAAGTGTCTTATAGAGAATATACAGTAGAGGAACTGGAGGTTCTAAGAAATTATGTTGTGGAACAATGTAACTACTACATGAAGCTTATGCCTAGAGACGCGGATGGGAATATAGTTTTTGAGGGAGATATGCAGGAAGATGCCAAGAAGGCATTGAGAGGTATATCAGATGATTTTCCAAAGCTAAAAGGATATTATCCTGATGTGAAGAATTTACTGTCTTCAGATATAATGAGTCAGGCATACATAGGGGGGTATTATTTTCCTTTTTCTATGGAGGCAAATGCTAATGGTAATATGTATATAGCAAATTATCCAGCAGTGTACTGCCATGAGTTAAGCCATCTTCATGGCTATATTTACGAGGATGAGGCAAATTATCTGGCATATCAGGCATGTATAAATAGTGAGTCAGATTTCTTCAGGTATTCAGGATATTTAAGTGTTTTGATATATATAGATAACGCATACTTTCATTCTATAGGAGATGATTATTTTTATTACATAAATCAGACTAAAGTGGAAGAACAGGTATGGGCAGATAGTACATTTTTAACTGAGGAAGCTTGGGAAGATGTGGAGGAGGGTGCCATCCTTTCAACAGACACTGTGGATGAGATATCAGATGAGTTTACTGAGACAACTCTTAATCTAAATGGAGTTGAGGAGGGTATGACAAGCTATAGCCTTGTGGTGGATTTGATGCTACAGTATTATGATGGAATACTCTATTAGTTTTAGATATGAAAATAAACTAAAAAATTAAAAATAACCTAGGGTTATCTATTGCTTGTGACCCTAGGTAATGTTGTATTATGGGGTCAAAATAGATAAAATTATGATGTCTAGCAGGAGGAAGAATATGCTAAAAATTAAAAATCTAACAAAATGCTATAAGGGTAGCAACAAGGGAGTGCATCAGCTTGACTTACATGTGAATAAAGGCGACCTATTAGCGTTTATAGGACACAATGGGGCAGGCAAGACAACAACTCTAAAGTGTGTAACTGGAATCCATAATTTTGATGAAGGGGAGATTATTATAGATGGGCTTAATCTCCGTGAGAATGAATTGGAATGTAAGAGAAGATTTGCGTATATTCCTGATAATCCTGACCTTTATGAGTACTTAACTGGAATACAGTACCTTAATTTTGTGTCTGATATATTTCAGGTGGGAGCTAAGGAGAGAAGAGATAAGATAGAAAAGTATGCAGATGCTTTCGAGATAACTGAGTCCCTGGGAGATTTAATATCAACCTACTCCCATGGTATGAAGCAGAAGCTTGCCATAATATCAGCCTTGGTTCATGAGCCCAAGCTTCTAATATTAGATGAGCCTTTTGTAGGACTTGATCCTAAGGCGGCAGTAATACTTAAAGACATGATGAGAGAAATATGTGCCAATGGAGG
Organism: Lachnospiraceae bacterium; assembly: GCA_015057445.1. Classification (GTDB taxonomy): domain Bacteria; phylum Bacillota; class Clostridia; order Lachnospirales; family Lachnospiraceae; genus Coprococcus_C. Next base: position 14,466 of record SVEI01000007.1, read on the forward strand.
AGCAGTATTCTTTTCAACCCATGTGCTTGATGTGGCTGAAAAGCTTTGTAATAAGGTGGCAATTATTAAGGATGGAAGGCTTCTTGCCAGTGGAAATATGTCAGACATAGTAAGAGACGGTCAGTCCTTAGAGGATATATTTATGGAGGCGGTTAGTGATGAGGCAGATTAAAATTTTAACTAAGTTAGAGCTTGCTAATTTATTCTCCTTGAATGTTATTCGTTACACTAAGGATAAGAAGGCTAGGAATACTGGAATAGCTCTAGGGTGTATAATAGGTTTTCTCGTATTGATGGCTATAGCTTATGTGAGTGGTATGAGCTATGGATTTATAAATCTTGGAGCTGGAAATATTGTTCCCGCTTATATTGTATTTTTGAGTAGCATATTAACACTGCTTTTTTGTGCCTTTAAGGCAGGAAAGATAATCTTTAAGGAAAATTGCTATGATATACTAACCTCCATGCCAATAAAGACAGAATCGCTAGTCATAAGTAGGTATATAAGACTTTATATTGAGGGACTGATGGTAGCTTGTATTGTTATGATACCAGGTGTGATATTATATGGAGTTTTTGAAAGGCCAGGAATACTTGCAATTATACTTGGTTTATTGTCGGTGATAATAGTTCCTATAATACCAATAACCCTGTCTGTATTACTTGGACTTATAATTACAGGGATATCATCTCGTATGAAAAACAAGGTGTTATTTGAGACAGTATTCGTTGTAGGAATTGTGATTGCTATTTTCTTGCTATCAGCCTTTGTGCCAACGGAGGATATGGAGAACTTTGATATGCAAGCTATAAAAGAAGTTGCATCAAAGCTCATTGATATGCTTCATAAAATATATCCACCTACCACATGGTTTTCTAAGGCTATAGGAGCAGGTGATGTGGTAGGATTTATAATTGGAGTTATATTATCCCTTGTATCATTCCTAGCAGTGATTTTCCTTACAACTGTAAACTTTGAAATAATTAATAGAGGGATTCACACAAATTCAGCCAAGCATAATTACAAGCTAGGAGAGCTTGAGAACAAAACCATGATGAAGGCTCTTGTGTCAAGAGAGGCCAAGAGATATTTTTCATCGGGAACTTATGTTACAAATACTATAATAGGACCTGTTATGGCTGTAATATTTGCAGCTAGTCTGTTTTTCGTAGATATGAACGATGCCCTTAAAGGACTGCCGATTAATATAGACATTAATGCTGCTATTCCAGTATTGTTTTCTGGAATATTAGTAATGAATACCCCTATAGCTACTGCTATATCTATGGAGGGCAAGGAGTTTTGGATTAGTAAAACATTACCTATATTATCTAGAGACATTCTAAAAAGTAAGCTTATATTTAATGCTATGCTGATTGTACCATTTTATGTGGTAGGAGAGGTGATTATGATCATAGCTTTAAGACCATCCATCACAAAAGTTTTGTGGATGGTAGTTCTTCCCGCCATTGTTATAGTATGCGCTCTAGTGGTTGGAATAGCAGCAAATCTAAAATTCCCCAAGTTAAATTGGGACAGTGATGTGGAGGTTGTAAAGCAAAGTGCATCAGCCTTGATTGGTGGTATGGCAGGATTTTTGATAGCGTTAATTGCAACAATTCCCCTTATGTTGGTGCCTGTAAGATATTATAATTTGGTGGCTTGTGTGGAGTTTATTGTATTGGTGATTGTGGCGTTTGTGGTTAATGAAAAGAATTACAGGTTCGATATGAAAAAAATATGAACCTTTTGTTATCCTATGATAATAATAATTTAGATGGCAAGAAATGCTAAATATATTATTATATAAGGAGATGCGTATGAAAAAGGTAAAAATGTTGTTATGTGTAATAATGTGTGTATTGATACTTGGTGGTTGTGGTGATACAGATGGTCAGATAGTAAATGGGGAAGAAGAGAACACAACTACAGAAGTGGTCGTCTCGACCACAGTTAAGGAACCACTTAAACTTAGTGGTAATCCAAAGGATGAGTATGTTATGACAGAACCATCATATGTTGAGACAGACAAATTCATTTTGTTTTTAGATGAGGGTATAAAAATATATGGTAATACTCCTGAATTGATAACATATGTAATGGAGTTAACAGAAACAGAGGCAGGTCTTACTTTGGAAAATGAATATGGATATGTATGTGAGTCAGCGCCAGGACCGCAGTCAATTATGGAAGTGAATGATTTTGAGGGAGTTGATCCTAATTGCGAGAAATTCCATATATATGTAGTTCCACCTGAAAAATATGTTCCGTGTGGTATGCCAGGAGCAATTGTACTAAATGATATAGATATGGAACTTGCGGCAGGAGAAGGCTGGGCCTTGGTACACGAGTATACACATAGTTTGCATGCTGCCAATGGGGTGAATTTAGGTAGAATAATGGAAGAAGGCTTTGCTACCTATGTCTGTGGAAAGGTTACTCGAAAGGATTCGGATGTTCCATTTAATTTTAATGCAAATTATAACTATGCATTTTATGATAGAGAAATTACTAGAGATAACGCAGAAGATGTGTTCAAAGAAGAATTCGAGGATGGTTGGGAAAACTATTTGTATGGATATCGATTTATAACTTTTTTATGTGAGGAGTATGGGGAGGAAGCATTCTATAACATATTAAATGATGCAACCCTAAATCCACCAGAAGGTGTAGAATATTTTGAAAATAAGGATGCAATACCATATATCAAAAAACATACTTCAGAGGATATATTTATAAAATATGGCGATTGGTTGGTTGATAACAAGGAAATGTTTGAAGCTTGGAGTATGGAAGATGTGGAATACATAGAGTAAAGTAAAAACGCGAAGTGATTTATGTGATTACTTCGCGTTTTTTTAATACATTATGCTGATTTGTAGGAATATGTAAATTGTTATTGCTTTTTAAATCTAAAGTGCATATCAAGACTTTCAATGGTAATAGTTAAAGTATTACCATCATCTGATAATTTAGCAACCATTGGTTTTGCGGAATCATTAGGGAAGGTGATGTTGTAGCAATCCTCCGCTGCCTCTACTACGCCGTAGTAGGTGTTTTTTCCACTAATAGAAAAAGTTATAGTGTCATCAGAAAATGCTACACTAGGCTCCCTTGACTCAAAGCCAGGAGTATGTGGAGTTACTTTTCCTGCAGTTTCCATCTCTACAAATTGCCAATCATGTTGAAGATCAGCTAAATCTAAAGTATCCTTTTTACAACCTACTAAAAATACCATCATCATAAGTGATGCTAAACATAATAATTTCTTAAGCTTCATTTTAAAAATCCCTTTCTAATTCAAATATTTCTCCATATGTATTTATAAATCCCCATTTAGCTTAAATGTACTACTTTCAGCTTTTTTGGCAAGCTCGCTTGCCTCCTGTTCCATCGCTGTCAGATGCTTTTTCATAGTAGGATATGTGGTTACATCCTTATATATGAAATATATAGCAGCTATGAATAAGAATGTTGATATTCCTATGGTGAATGCCATAGATATTCCAAACAGTGGCAGTGCCTTAATAAGTGTGGCACCTGTACCAATAAGTGAAACGATGGTTCTAAGATAGGACAGATGTGTCTGCTCCACAGCCAGCTTGCTGTTAGTAAACGCAAGGTCTGTTCTGATTTTAGAAAGCTCAGTTCTCTCCACGGCAAGTGCATTCTGGTTATGTGCATATGCCTGCTTTGGCTTCATCTTATCAGGAAGCTCCCTAGGCTCACCTGATGCGATTTCCGCTGTGAATTCGATTTTGTCCTTTATTTTATTACCCATAATTAGCACCTCACAATCACATACAAAGTGTTAATGCGAAACTTTTCCTAAGAATTCTCTCATACGCTCATTATCCGAGCCAAATACCTCCTCAGGACTTCCACTTAATGCTACCACACCTTTATCCATAAATACAACCTTGTCAGATATATTTTTTGCGAAATTCATCTCATGGGTAACTATAACCATAGTCATCTTTTGCTCTGCTAGAGACTTAATAACCTTAAGTACTTCTCCTGTGAGCTCTGGGTCTAAGGCCGAGGTTGGTTCATCGAAGAACAAAACATTTGGCTTAAGGGCAAGTGCTCTTGCGATGGCAACTCTTTGCTGCTGACCACCAGAAAGCTGTGAAGGATAAGCGTTGGCCTTATCCTCTAAGCCCATTTTCTTAAGAAGCTCCATAGCCTCAGCGGTAACTTCAGCCTTATCTCTTTTTTGAACTGAGATAGGAGCGTCAGTAATATTCCTTAACACGGTGTAATGAGGAAATAGGTTAAAGTTCTGGAAGACAAGACCAAAGTTTTTCTTTATTTCCTTTAATTTAGCAGGTTTAGCATATACAGACTTACCATCTACTATAGTTACTGCTTTTTCTCCCATATAACTCATATCGCCATAATCCATAGTTTCAAGCATAGTAGCGATTCTAAGTAGTGTGGACTTACCTGAACCAGAAGGTCCAATTATAGAAAGTACATCCCCTTCGCTTACGCTAAGAGAAATATCATTTAATACCTGAAGGTCACCAAATGATTTCTTAATATTGTTCATTTCAAAATATATCTGTTTTTGAATACTATTATCCAAACTCATCTAACAACCCTCCTAACTGTAGTAATTCATTTTCTTTTCTAATCTACTCATAACAAATGCAACTAGGGCATTGAAAATATAATAGAATATGGCAGCAATTACAAATGGCATCATACTAGTTTCAGCTGCAGCAATTTGTTTTGCCAAAGTAAACATTTCTATGTATGTTATGGAAAAAGCAAGTGAAGTATCCTTAACCAAAGTAATAACCTCGTTAGTTATGGATGGAAGGATTATTTTAATTACCTGTGGAAGAATAATCTTAAAGAAACTTTGCACCTTGGAATAACCAAGTATTTGACCAGCCTCGTATTGTCCTTTTGGTATAGCTTCAATACCAGAACGGTAAATCTCAGCAAAGTATGCTGCATAGTTTATTGAGAAACCAACTATAACTGCAGGAAATCTCCAACCACTTATAGACCATCCCATAAGATAAAATGGGAAGAAGTACCAAACCATAAGCTGTAGCATAAGAGGAGTTCCTCTTAGTATAGAAATGATAACACTTACAAAACCACTTATTAACTTGTTCTTAGACATTCTTCCAAAAGCTATTACCAAACCTAGTGGTAATGAGAAGAGAAGAGTAAGAAAAAATATACCCATTGTACTCAACATTCCGGAAGAAAGCTGCTGTAGCATAACCTGAAAACTCATAATCTATGTTACTCCTGTATTCTATAAAAAGTTCCTATTATTAAATCAACTGGAGAAGAACTCCCCAGTTGAATATGTAAATCAAAGTATCCTTAATTAATTACTCGAATGAAAGACAAGTCATATCTTCTAAGCCGTACTTGGCTGCAAGCTCATCAAACTTACCATTTTCCTTAAGTGTCTTAAGAGCATCTTCTACTTCATTCTTAAGCTCTGTGTTACCTTTTTTGAATCCGATACCATACTGCTCTGCATTAAGGTGCTCATCAAGGATGATAAATTTACCTGCATCACGGCTTTCAATCTGATACTGAGCAACTCCTATATCCATAGCAATGGCGTCTACAGAACCAGCCTCAAGCTCAAGGAATGCAGTGTTGTAATCGCTGAACTCATTTAACTCGGCAAATGTATCTGCAAGAGCTTTCTGGCCTTCTTCATCCTGGAGAACTGAAAGGGCAGCAGATGCAGTTTGAACTCCCACTTTCTTACCTGAAAGACCCGCAAAATCAGCAATGCCTGAATCAGCAGCAACAACTATAACCTGGCTGTTGTCAACGTAAGGACGTGACCACTCGTACTCGTCTTCACGACCGTTAATAGTAAAACCATTCCAGATACAATCGATAGAGCCAGAGTTAAGCTCATTGTCTTTGTTTTCCCAGGCGATAGGCTGTTTTACAAGCTCCCAGCCCTTAAGCTTACAAACTTCCTCGGCAAGCTCAAGGTCAAATCCTGTGTACTCACCATTTTCATCCATATAGCCATATGGTGGATACTCTGCATCAAAGCCTACTGTAAATGTATCCTTTTTCTTTTCACCACAGCCTGTAAGCGTAGTTGCCATCATAGCTACTGCAAGAAGTCCGATGCTAATTTTTTTAGCAAATTTCTTAAACTTCATAATATAAATCTCCTTTTGCATAAAATATATGTTGCTTCAGTAATATATTAGCATACTAAAGCGTTTAAATCCTTTGGTATCGTAACATATTCGACATTGTTAGTCAATTTAAAGATAGTCAATGGCAGGCATAATTTTAGTTTTGTGAAATGGTATGTAACATTTAGCTGTTGTTGAACATATAATATATTGTAGGCTAAGATTTAGTTAAGAAAAATGTCAAAATCTGTTTGTATATGTCGATTTAATGTGATAAACTAAAAAAAGGTTTTAAATTTAACTATACAACAAAAGAAAGGACGAGAGATTTTTTATGGAAAAGTTTAATGAAATCCTGACGGCTATAGACGATTTTGTCTGGGGAGTACCACTTATGGTTCTCATTATGGCAGGTGGTCTTTTACTTACTATTAGAGTTGGTCTGCTTCAGGTTAGGAAACTTCCGCTAGCACTTAAATGGATGGTTAAGAATGAGGAGGGAGGAGAAGGAGAGGTTTCATCCTTTGCAGCCCTTTGTACAGCACTTTCAGCTACCATAGGAACTGGAAATATCGTAGGTGTTGCCACTGCCATAGTAGCAGGTGGTCCTGGTGCACTTTTCTGGATGGTTGTGGCAGCTTTCCTTGGAATGGCTACAAAGTATGCAGAGGGACTTCTGGCAGTTAAGTATCGTGTGGTTGATGAAACAGGTCACTCGTTAGGTGGACCATTCTATTACATAGAAAAAGGTATGGGAGACAAGTGGAAGTGGCTTGCTAAGCTGTTTGCATTCTTCGGAGTATGTGCAGGACTTCTTGGTATTGGTACATTTACTCAGGTAAATGGTATCTCATCAGCAGTAAAGGGTTTCTTTGATCCGAAGGGAGCACATACTATAGACATACCGTTTCTTGGTGAGTATTCTATAGCAGTGGTAGTTGCTTCATTTGTACTTGCAATCGTAGTTGCTCTTGTGCTTATCGGAGGAATTAAGAGAATCTCAAGTGTATCACAGATTATTGTACCATTTATGGCTATAATCTATGTTATTGCAGCGCTTATCCTTATTATTAGAAATATTACTGAGGTACCTGATGCTGTCGTAACAATTGTTAAGGGAGCATTTAATCCACAGGCAGTTGCCGGTGGTGTGGCAGGTACATTTATCATAGCAATGCAAAAGGGTGTAGCTAGAGGTATCTTCTCTAATGAGGCTGGTCTTGGTTCTGCACCTATTGCAGCTGCAGCGGCTCAGACTAAGGAGCCTGTACGTCAGGGTCTTGTATCTATGACAGGAACATTCCTTGATACAATCATTATCTGTTCTATGACCGGTATCTCAATAGTACTTACAGGTGCTAATGAGTACGCACAGGCAAATGGACTTGAGGGTGTAGATGTTACTACATATGCATTTAAGCAGGGACTGCCATTCCCAGAGCAGGTGTCAGCAGCTATTCTTATGCTTTGCCTTGTGTTCTTTGCATTTACTACAATACTTGGGTGGGATTACTACTCAGAGAGATGTCTTGAGTACTTAAATGGTGGTAATAAGAAGGGTATAATGTTATTTAGATGGTTATACATTCTTGCAGTATTCATCGGACCATATATGACAGTTAAAGCAGTATGGACTATCGCTGATATCTTCAATGGCATGATGGCACTTCCTAACATGATAGCACTCTTCGCACTTAGTGGAGTAGTTGCTAAGGAGACTAAGGACTTCTTTAAGAGACGTAAGGCTGGAGAGGTTGAAGAGTAAGGTAAAGTAAGGCTTACCCCACAGGCTGTAGAACACAAAAATTATATAATAATGAATTATTAAGGCATTAATCGTACAAAATATTCTTAAATTATTGTATGATTAATGCCTTTTTAATTATGCGTAAAACAGGATGCGCAAATAAACTTTATTCCGGCCGCGACAGTGGTCGGGACTAAGCTGACCGTTTTAAGTGTCAGCGTGGACCGACCCTAGGCAGGCCGGCCAGTAAAATAAATTAGCGCATCCTGTTGTTGTATGAATTGAAGGTAAAAAGGAGAATAATATGAAAGATAAAATTTTTGGTGTTTTACAGCGAGTGGGCAGAAGCTTTATGCTTCCCATAGCCATTTTGCCCGTGGCAGGACTTTTGCTTGGTATAGGTGGCTCTCTTACCAATCTAACAATGCTTGAGACATATGGTCTTATGGGCGTAATGGGACCAGGTACTACTCTTAACGCAGTATTTCAGGTTATGAGTAAGGCTGGAGATATAGTATTTGCTAACCTACCTATAATTTTTGCCATAGGTGTTGCAATCGGTATGGCAAAGAAGGAAAAGGAGGTTGCAGCTCTAGCAGCAGTAATAGCTTTTCTGATAATGCATGCTTCAATAAGCGCTCTTATAGCCATAAATGGTGGTGCAGATAACTTACTTGAAGGAGCAGTAACATCCGTCGTTGGTATTGAGTCCTTACAAATGGGTGTATTTGGCGGTATTATAGTTGGTCTTGGTGTGGCAGCACTTCATAATCGATTTTATAAAATAGAGCTTCCACAGGTATTGTCATTCTTTGGCGGGACCAGATTTGTTCCTATAATAAGTGCTCTAGTGTTCACATTTGTGGGAATATTGATGTACTTTATCTGGCCACCTATACAGGCTGGGATATACGCAGTTGGAGATGTTGTTCTACGTTCGGGGTATGCAGGAACATGGATATACGGACTTATGGAAAGAGCCCTTATACCATTTGGACTTCATCATGTGTTTTATCTTCCTTTCTGGCAGACTGCAGTGGGAGGTACTTTGGAAGTAGGTGGACAGCTGATTGAAGGAGCACAGAATATATTTTTTGCTCAGCTTGCAGATCCTAACACAACTCAATTTGCTGTATCAGCAACTAGATTTATGTCAGGCAAGTTTCCACTTATGATATTTGGCCTTCCAGGAGCGGCTTACGCTATGTATAGATGTGCCAGACCAGAAAACAGAAAGAAGGTTGGTGGATTGCTGTTATCTGCCGCTTTAACATCAATGCTTACTGGTATAACAGAGCCTATAGAGTTTACTTTCTTGTTTGTAGCACCGCTACTATATGTGATTCACTGTGTATTTGCGGGACTTGCCTACATGCTTATGCATTTATTTAATGTTGGAGTAGGTATGACATTCTCAGGTGGTCTTATTGATTTGTTCCTATTTGGTATACTTCAGGGAAATGCAAAGACCAATTGGATATGGGTCATAATTGTAGGTGTATTCTATTTTGTAGTTTACTATTTGCTATTCTCGTTCCTTATAAAAAAATTCAATTACAAGACTCCAGGAAGAGGAGAGGAAGAGAATGTTAAACTATATACCAGAAGTGATGTGGATGCAAGAAAGAATGCAGGCGTAACAGGTGTAGGCACAGCTACGGGAGATAACTCTTCACAAATGTCGGATGGAGACCGTGTATCAGCAGGTATTCTAATAGGACTTGGTGGGAGAGATAATATTTCTGATATAGATTGCTGCGCCACTAGACTTAGATGTACAGTATTTAATCCGGACCTTGTAAATCAGGATAGACTTAAAAGTACAGGTGCATCAGGAATAATAGCCAAGGGCCAGGGTGTACAAATAATTTACGGACCAAGGGTATCGGTTATTAAATCAAACCTTGAGGACTATATGGATAGAAGTATATCCGAAGACCTAAATGATTATTGCTTTTGCAATGCAGATAGTGACGTGAGTTTTAATGATCTGGAAAATGTAAAACTTGATGAAGACGATGACAGAACACACAAAGTAGTAACTATATCATCACCTTTAGCTGGTCTTGTAAGAAAGCTGGAGGAAGCCCCAGATGAGGTATTTTCTCATAGGATGCTGGGAGATGGAGTAATTATAGAACCAATAGAGGGAACTGTATATGCTCCTGAGGATGGAACAGTAACCATGTTGTTTGACACCAAGCATGCAGTAGGCTTTAAGACAGACTCAGGTATAGAAATCTTAATTCACGTGGGAATAGATACAGTAAATCTTAATGGAGAAGGCTTCCGTGTAGTTGCAAAGGTAGGAGATCATCTTGATAAGGGCGATGTAATAATGTACTTCGATATGGAGAAAATACGTGGAACAGCCACAGCTATGTCCACTCCAGTTATTTGTACAGAGCTTAAAGAAAATCAAAATATGACAGTGTTAAAGTACGGTAATATTAAGGTAGGAGAAACAATGATACAAATAAGCTAATGCGAATGTCAAAATTGCTATATAACCATATTTATTCGGATTATGAGGAATTGGAAAGTGCGTTAAATAAATAGAATAATAAAAATAAACAGGTTCTACTTTTTGCGGAACCTGTTTGTTTTTATTATTACAACACCTTAGATAAGAACTCCTTAAGTCTTGGGTGCTTCGGATTACTGAAGAATTCCTCAGGAGTGCCACTTTCAAGTATAAGTCCCTCATCTATGAAGAGAACCTTGTTAGCAACCTCTCTTGCAAATCCCATCTCATGAGTTACTATAATCATAGTCATACCTTCTTCGGCTAGAGATTTCATAAGGTCTAAAACCTCCCCAACCATTTCTGGGTCAAGTGCTGATGTTGGCTCGTCGAAGAGAATAACATCAGGATTCATGGCAAGAGCACGAACTATGGCAACTCTTTGCTTCTGGCCGCCTGAAAGGGTAGAAGGATATACATCTGCCTTATCAGCAAGTCCTATACGCTCTAGAAGCTTTAATGCATCATCTTTAGCCTCCTGCAGAATCTGCGCCTTAGTAGTATTAATAGAAACAAGCTCCTGCTTCTTATTAGCAGACTTAAAAGTATTTGTAAGCTTAATCCAAGAGTTCTTTTTCTTGGATTTTTTTAACTCTTGAGTTCTAGTATATACAGGAGCAAGCATAATATTTTCTATAACAGTCTTATTATTAAATAGATTAAAATGCTGGAAAACCATACCCATTTTGCGACGGTGAATGTTGATATCAACCTTTGTGTCAGCTATGTCTACACCATTGAAGATAATCTGACCACCACTTGGGTCCTCCATACAGTTTAAGCATCTTAGGAAGGTACTTTTGCCTGAGCCGGAAGGTCCGATTACGCAAATGATATCTCCCTTATCAATCTTAACGCTAATGCCATTTAAGACATTCAGGTCATTGAATTTCTTAGTAAGATTAATTACGTCTATCACTTTTTCTCAGGCTCCTTTCCATAAGCTTAATACCTAAGCTAATTATTAATACAAGGACGATGTAAATCATCGCCATAACTAGGTAAGGTACCATGAATTCGTAGCTGTTGCTACCGATTAAGTTGAATGCTACATAAAGGTCAGCGGCGCCTACAAAGCTTACAACTGATGTCTCCTTAATAAGAGCAATAAACTCATTACCTAAGGTAGGAAGAATATTCTTAACTGCCTGTGGGATAACAATTTTAACCATAGTAGTACCGAAGCTTAAGCCTACTGCACGTCCTGCCTCCATTTGTCCAGCATCTACGGATAGGATTCCGCTTCGCATAATCTCGGAGATGTAGGCACCGGAGTTAAGACCGAATACCCATATGGCAACCTGTACACCAGTCATGTGTAAGCCCATAAGTGGGAGAGCAACATAGTAAAATACCAGAAGCTGAACCACTATAGGAGTTCCACGGAATAAGCCTACATAGAAACTACAGAAACCATTTAAGATTCTTGGAAGAACCTTGTACTTTGGGATAACTCTTATAGTTGCAATAATAGTACCTATTAGAATACCGATTATAAGTCCTAAAACAGCTATAACAATGGTGTTTTTAAGACCCTCTAAAACCATTTTATAGCCATTTTGCTCTATGAAAATTTCTAAGAACCTGTTTAGCTTTTGTTCGAAATTACCCATATATACCTCTACTGCATTTCATTAATAGACTCTGTAATACACTTAGCTGGAGCTGAATCTATTATTACATAATCAATGTTGTTGTTAAGCAAATCCTGTACTGCCAATGCTCCATTTTTATATCCAACTGTCTCACACTTAAAACCAGTAAAGCCCCAATCAGCATCACCTTCACAGTAGAACTGTCCTGTAGTACCAGTCTGAACACCAATCTTAGTTGATGAATCCTTAGAATTTAAAATTGCCTCTACATCAGCAACTGCCTTACAGTTATCAAACTCAGTGTCAGTTGACTTAACAATAAGTTTCTGTGAAGCACTGTAGTAAGAATCTGTAAATGTTACGTACTCCTCACGCTCTGGCTTTACAGTAAGACCAGCCATAGCGATATCACACTTGTGCTGACCAACTGAAAGACAAACTGCATCGAAATCCATGTTCTGGATAACAAGCTCTACACCAAGGTACTCGGCGAACTTAGCGGCAATCTCCATATCGATTCCGTAGTAATCTTCGCCCTGCATATATTCGAATGGCTCAAATGCAGCATTTGTAGCAACTACAAGCTGATCCTTGCTCTCGTCATACTTAGCAGACTTAACGGCTACTGGAGTACCATCGCCGAAGTAATTGTTACATATTTCATCAAATGTCCCGTCAGACTTAATCTGTGCAATAAAAGCATTTGCTTTTTCTAAAAGCTCTGGCTGCTCTTTATCTACACCAAATGCATATTCCTCACTAGTTAAGTCGATTTCAATAACCTTTGCTGTTACGGATTCTGTTTCTTTCTTTTCGCCACAACCTGTAAGACATGATAATGCCATTACACATGTAAGCATAATTGCTAAAAGCTTTTTCATTATAAAAATCCTCCTAAAATATTTAATTAATCATCTGCATAATATACCACGAATATGAGTAAAATGCAATGAAATCCTTTGTTTTCAAGGGTTTTTGTCCTGGGGAAATGAATATAATATAATCATCATCAGTACAAATGTAAACAATTGTTGAGATAATAGTTTAAAATAATACTTTATTTTAATAAAATCTTTATGATAATATATTTAAATGATAAGTCAATTGTGGAGGATTGTATGCTAAGGTTTTGTTTTGTAATTGTGGTGTCTATACCATATGTAATACTATTATATGTGAAGTCATCGCACATGGATAAGTGTACTGGAAAATATACAGAAGAAGAGAGATATGAATTTGCAAAGTTTATTGTAGATAAGATAATGAAGCATTCATTTATAGAAACTGATGTGTATGGAAAAGAAAATCTCCCTAAGGATGGTGGATATGTAATGTACTCCAACCATCAAGGGAAATATGATATGGTGGGTATTATGTATGGTCATGAAAAACCATGTACCGTTGTAATGGATGAAGTAAGATCTAACCTTCCTATTATGAAACCATTTTTGGCAGTTGTGCAGGGAAGTACATTAGACAGGAGTGATATAAGGAACCAGGCAAAAACTATGAAAAAGCTTGTTCAAGAAGTAAATGAAGGAAGAAAATACGTAATATTTCCAGAAGGTGGATATAGTAACAATGGTAATAATTTAGGTGAATTTAAACCAGGTTCATTTAAGATATCAGTGAGAACAAAAACACCTATTGTACCAGTTGCCATAGTAGATTCATATGTTCCATATTCTTATAATTCACTTAGAAAGGTTACCACTCAGGTTCATTATTTAAAACCTATAGAGTATGAAGAATATAAGAATATGAGTACTGAAGAGATTGCACATATGGTTAGAGATATAATAGAAGCTAAGGTTAAAGAGCAACTTTCTGTAAAGAAAAGACGAGCTTTTTACGACAAAAGAATAAAACAGGTTGCATAGAAATAAAGTTTGTTATAAGAAGCTATAGAAGGTAGAATACAAAAAATGTATTCTGCCTTTTTTACTAGGAATATTTAAGTAGATAATGTATAATAATAAAGATTATAGTATTTAGGAGGAGTTTATGAAGAAATTAGGATTAATAGGAATGTCAATTGTGATGATGTTATCCTTTGCTGCTTGTGGTGATGATAAGAACAAGGACAATACAACTAATAGTGAGGTTGTCACTGAGGAAGAAGTTGCAATAACAGATTCTCTTGAGATTTTTAATAATGTTTGGGCTACTTATGGAGATGATGAGAAGTTTTCAATAGCAGGTGGAGACTATAATAATTCAGTTATGGATGCACCAGGTACATTTGCAGTTAGTGATACTGAAAGTTTAGATGCTATGTTAGGTGTGCCTGCTGATGCAGCAAGTCTTATAGATGGAGCAGCATCTATGATGCATATGATGAATGCAAATACATTTACAGCGGGAGCATATCATATTGCAGATGCAGCAAATCAGCAGACCTTCTGTGATAAGCTTAAGGATAATATAATGAACAGACAGTGGATGTGTGGATTCCCTGACACATTGATTATAGTATCAATTGGTGATTCCTATGTGGTATCAGCTTTTGGAAATGCAGAAATTATTGAGACATTTAAGACTAAGCTTACTGCAGAATATCCTTCTGCAGCAATTGTATATGAGGAAAGCTTAGCTCAGTAGGAGTAAACTATGGTATTTTCCAGCATGACATTTTTATACTACTTTCTCCCTGTGGTGCTACTTGCATACTTTGTAGCACCCAGAAAAGTAAAAAACGGAGTACTGCTTTTGGCAAGTTTGTTTTTCTACGCCTGGGGAGAACCCAAATACATTGTTCTTATGAGTGTTACTGTACTTATAGGATATTTTTGTGCTCTTATGATAGAGTCCCGCAGGGGTAAAATATCAGGTAAGATTGCTTTAGTAGTAGCCTTGATTTGTTGTCTGGGTATATTAGGAGTTTTTAAATATTTTAATTTTTTTGTCAGTGGATTTAACAAAGTTACAGGTTTGTCAGTGGGATTTCTAAATGTGACATTGCCTATAGGAATAAGTTTCTATACATTTCAGTTAATTAGTTATGTTGTGGATGTGTATAGAGGAACTTTAAATGCAGAGAAAAATTTTCTTAATCTATTTACTTATGTAGTCATGTTTCCACAGTTAATAGCAGGACCAATTGTTCGCTATCAGGACGTGGTATCAGATTTGGAAACAAGAAAACATAGTATACCTATGGTAAGAGAGGGGATACTCAGATTTGTCATAGGTCTTGGAAAGAAGGTTCTTATTGCAAACCAGTTAGGCGAACTTGCAGATACCTATTTAGAGGTTCAGGATACATCAGTATTATTTGCATGGGTGTGTGCTATTGCTTCGGCACTTCAGATATATTTTGATTTCTCTGGCTACAGTGATATGGCTATAGGTATAGGAAAAATATTAGGATTTAGATTCCCAGAGAACTTTAATTACCCATATATATCTTCTAGTATAACTGAATTCTGGAGACGTTGGCACATGACTCTTGGTGGATGGTTTAGAGATTATGTGTATATACCATTGGGCGGAAGTAGGGTTAAATCAGGAAGGCTAGTGTTTAATCTGCTGATTGTTTGGATGTTAACAGGTCTTTGGCATGGAGCATCTATTAATTTTGTGTTATGGGGAATGTTTTTTGGGGTTTTGCTCATAGCTGAGAAGTTATTTCTGTTGCCATACATTGAAAAAGCAAAGGTATTTAACCATATATATGTATTACTGGCTGTAATAATAAGTTTTGTAATATTTGACGCTGCAAATATTAGTCAGGCAGGAAATATGTTAGCAGACATGTTTGGCATAGGTGGAACTCCATTTATAACAGACGAGTCTATATACCATATTGTTAGCTATGGATTCACCTTATTTGTAGCCATAATTGGCGCAACTCCTTTAGTAAAGCATTTAAGCGTGAAGGCAATGTCTGTGGCTGAGAAGTATAAGCTTGATGCAGTACTAGAAGCTGTAGTGCTAGGGCTTATATTCATAATTGCTACGGCTCATCTAGTGGACGGTTCATTTAATCCGTTCCTGTATTTTAGATTCTAAGGAGGTATGGGAATGGAACGTCATAAAAGCAAAACAAAAGGAATATTAACAGTGATAGTGATGGCAGTTATTTTCTATGGATATGCTATACTCTGTTATGTAAAGCCTGCTGATGATGTGTCAGCTACTGAGAGAAGACCTTTGGCACAGATGCCACAGGTTACATTTGAATCTGTATATAATGGTGAGTTTTCAGATTCGTTTGAAGAATATGCTATGGATCAGGCTCCTTTTAGAAATGAGCTTAGAAGTGCAAAGGTGATGTACCAATCCATAGTTATGCGAAGGCTAGATAATAATGATATGTATCTCAGTAATGGATATATATCTAAGATTGATTATCCATTTAATGAAGCATCAGTTGAATATGCTACAGGGAAGTTTAGATATATATATGATAACTATCTTGCTGATGAGAAGACAAGCATATATATGTCCATAATTCCTGACAAAAACTATTTTAATGAAAAATTATTTTATCCATCCTATGACTACAATGAGCTAGTGGTAAAAATGTGTGAAGGTATGGAATATGCTGAATACATTGATATTATGAGCTATCTGGAAATGGATGATTATTACCAGACAGATACTCATTTTAGGCAAGAAAAAATAGTGGACGTATCAGAGCACCTAGCGAAAGAAATGAATGCAACAGTGGATAATGCCTATGATGAAATATTAGTAACGGATGATTTTAAAGGAGTGTATTACAGGCAGTTTGGAATGCCTATGAAGGGGGAAAATATGTATGTCCTCTGGAATACAACTTTAGAAGATATGCATGTTTATGATTGGGAAAATAGCAAGGAAATATCCCTCTACAATATGTCAGCACTAGACGGGGAAGATCCGTATGAGTTATATTTGCATGGTACACTTTCACTTATAACTATAGAAAATCCTAAAGCAACTACAGAAAAGGAATTGGTGGTATTTCGAGATTCATTTGGTAGTAGTATTGCACCCCTCCTTGCTACCGGATATAAGAAAATCACGTTGGTGGATATAAGATACTTGCCAGCAAATATGGTTGGGAATTTTGTTGATTTTGAAAGTCAGGATGTGCTGTTTTTATACAGTGCGTCTCTTCTTAATAATAGTCAGACTCTGAAATAAAAATAGAGACCTATGGTCTCTATTTTTTAATTTCAGTTTTCATAAATGCTTCGAGCATATTGGTGATGCGCAACTGATCTAATCTATTTAATTTTTCAAACTCAATTTGAAACGAAGCTAATTTTGACATATAACCAACATTTAACATATCACCTAATAATTCATCCGCCGTCACGTTGAGACTGTTGGCAATATTAACAAAGGTTTCCAACTTAGGCACCTTTTCACCACGCTCAATCATACCAATATATGCTGGAGAAACATCAGCTTTTTCTGATAGCTGTTCTTGAGTTAAGCCTAGTGATATTCGCTTTTCTTTAATGTTTTTTCCAATTCTGGTGACGTCCATAAAAATCTCCAATTAGTTGTAATTTGATACTAATAGTATAGATTGTTTGGATTTCAATATACATAAACTAGTGGTGTTATTTGTTAACTTATAGTATACATTATAATGATTTTTGCAGTTAGATTAGGGCAACATGTTGAAGAACGTATGTTGAGATGGTATATTGATTTGGTAATATAGATATATCAGTAATTAAGGAAAGTTGGTGAATATATGAATTATGAGGCAGTAGTTTTTGATATGGACGGAGTTATATTTGACTCGGAGAAGAGAGTAGTGGAATGCTGGAAAGTTATAGCTGATAAATATGGTGTTCCAGATATAGAAGAAGCATGTAGGGAGTGTTTTGGGTGTAACCAGATAGTTGCTAAGGAACGATTTCTAAAACGTTATGGTCAGGATTTCCCTTATGTGGAATATAAGAAGGAAATGTCTGATTTGTTCCATGAGAGATATGATAATGGAAACTTGCCAATGCTGCCTGGTGTTGTTGAAATTCTAACATATCTTAAGGAAAATAATAAAAAGATAGCTCTAGCAACCTCTACTAGAAGACAGTCGGCAGAGCAAGGGCTAGTCTGGGCAGGTATCATAGATTACTTTGATGCAATCATCTGTGGAGATATGGTGGAGCGTAGTAAGCCAGATCCAGATATTTTTCTAAAGGCCTGTACAGAACTTGGAGTTAAACCAAATGAGGCTTATGCCATAGAGGATTCCTACAATGGTATTCGTGCCGCATATAAAGGTGGGCTAATGCCTATAATGGTTCCTGATATGATGGAGCCAAATGAAGAAATGAAACAACTTTGTATCACCATAGAAGAGTCATTACTTTATGTTATTGAATATCTAAATTCATAATTGAAAAGTGAAGTAAGGACAGCACAGTGCTAATTAGCCTTTGCATAGTTCAAATTATGAACGTGCAAAGGCTTTATTTTTGCAAAAAAGCAACGAATTACCATAGGCAAAGTCATTTACATTTATTTTTATAGGAATTATAATTATAACTAATACAATGAAGGAGGAAAATGCTTATGAAAGCGAAGATGAAAATTTTAGCTTTGATGCTTGGCTCATTTATGGTTTTGATGTTGCTGTCAAACCAAGTGATGCTGGTGTCCATGGCTGAAGAAGCGGAGGAAACCGCTATTAGCTACCAGGAAGTAACAACCAGTATGGGTCTTGGTGAACTTACTGTATCAGGGGAGATTAAACGTTATTCTTACCCGATATGTATTGATTCTACTACAGGAGAGATTAGTACAAGATACGATAACGGATATATGTACAAAATCATTGTTCCATCCAGTAACGTGTATGAATTAAGTATCAACTATAATGGTAGTAGTGCGGAGTCAAAAATAGCTGGTGCTGTGTTGTATCCATACACTAATGAGGCAGGAGAGGAATTCCTATCAAGCGTTCCGTTTGAACTAGGGAGCGATAATAAAATAGCAAACATAAGCATATCAGAACAGGCTTATCTTATTTTATATGATTTTGAATGGACTGATGTAGATATTGTCTTATCCGATGTTGCAAATATTGCCACACTTAAGGATAAGGCTATAACAGTAACTAAAACAGGTAATATAGAGGGTGTTATATCTGAAAAAAGCTATATATACTCGTCGGAAAGAAAGCAAAACACTAGAGGTTTTTTATTAAAGGCAACTCTTGCACCAGGTCAGGGGTATTCCTTGGATGCACCTAGTGATTACAGAAGTGACATTCAGTTTATCGTGTTCAATGAAGAAGCATTAGGTGTAGATGCAATCAATTTCAGTGATTGGGCGAGTTCTACCCCTGTTTTCAATGATACTACTAAAACTGCTACATATTATATTTGGGTATCATTTTATAATCCAAATATAGATTATGATAAAGTGCCGATTATTGTAGGTAACATAGTATTTGTAAGTGATATGCCTGCCACTGCAATTAGTGTAGACGGAAAGGCAACAGCGGTTAAGTCGGGAACTCAAGATGTTAATACGCTTTCAGTTTATGAGGAGAACGATGAGCAGTATTACCAGATAGAGACATTAAAGGGGAGTGTTTATTCTATAGAACTTCCTGCAAATTCAGCCTATACAATTAGATATGAATATACAGGTGAAACTGTTAGTGGAGCTCCTACTCTTAATTCATCCTTATATGTTTATAATGATAAGGACTTATGGATGAGAAATCTATTTATCTCTAATACCACAGCAGAAAATTATGATGGACAATGGGCAGAGACAAGAATAGTTAATTCAGAGAGTACAGCAAAGAAGTACTATCTCGTCCCATATGGTGTATTTACAGAGGGTCAGATGATTGTGTCAGTTGAGCCAGTACCACAGGTTAATGTTAGCTACCGAACTCATATCCAATCCTATGGATGGGAAGCCGACGCTAAGGATATTTCAAAGTGGAAATCCAATGGTACTATGTCAGGAACTAGTGGAAAGGCAAAGAGACTCGAGGGAATCAATATAGTAGTAGATTCTGCTGTAGATGGAAAGAATGTAAATCTTGGAATTCAGTATACAACTCACTGTCAGAGCTATGGATGGTTGCCTTGGTCATCTAATGGTGAGATGAATGGTACAGAAGGTGAAGCTAAACGTCTTGAAGCTATTATGATAAAGCTTACTGATATGGATGAGGAGTGCTATGATGTATACTACAGAGTACATGCACAGTCATATGGTTGGTTAGGCTGGGCAAAAAATGGAGAACCAGCTGGAACAGCAGGATATGGAAAAAGACTTGAGGGAATACAGATAGTTGTTGTTCCAAAAGGAGGTACATTTGACAATAATAAGGATGGTATAAAGTCAGCCCGCACAGAAGCTTTTGTAGCAAAGGAGGGAAAGTCACCTATAGTGAATTATCCTCATACAAGTAATACCAACCCTGAAGTGCCAGGCGATAATGATATAAATGTATCCTACCGGACTCACGTGCAGAAATATGGCTGGCAGGGCTGGAAATACAATGGTCAGATGTCAGGTACTAGCGGAGAGTCAAAGAGACTTGAGGGTATAGAAATCAACCTTACAAATATGCCATCATACATAGATGGAGACATAGTATATACTACTCATGTGCAGAAATATGGTTGGCAAGGAAAACTTGACGACCAGTCTACTTGGAAGAAGAACGGTGAGATGAGTGGAACTAGCGGAGAGGCTAAAAGACTTGAGGCTATATGTATTAATCTGACTGGAGGAATGGCAGAAAACTATGATATTTATTATCGTGTTCATGCACAGTCCTATGGCTGGCTTGGATGGGTTTCAAACGGTGCACCTGCCGGAACAGCAGGCTATGGAAAGAGACTTGAAGGAATTCAGATAGTTCTTGTTCCAAAGGGAGAAGCTGGACCAGCAAAGAACTATGAAGGAATTACATCCGCAAGAACAGAAGGATATATTTCAAAGCAGAATTAATGAATATACAAAAGGACCAGGAGATAACTATGAACTGGCCGCGACAGGGTGAAGCGGAGCCGACCGTTTTAAGTGTCGGCGAAGCTTTATCCCTAGGCAGGCCAGCCAAGAAGTAAATCACTGGTCCTTTTGCATGTATTTTAATGATGGAACAATCTGATTCCTGTAAATGCCATAGCCATTCCGTACTTGTCGCAGCACTCTATAACGGCGTCATCACGGATTGAGCCACCTGGCTGAGCGATGTACTTAACACCACTCTTCTTAGCTCTTTCAATGTTATCTGAGAATGGGAAGAATGCATCTGAACCAAGTGCAACATCCTCCATCTGATCTAACCAAGCACGCTTCTCCTCAGCAGTGAACACCTCTGGCTTCTCCTTGAATACTCTCTGCCAAGCACCCTCAGCAAGAACATCCATATACTCATCACCGATGTAGTTATCGATAGCGTTATCTCTGTCAGCACGTCCGATAGTGTCAAGGAATGGAAGGTTAAGAACCTTTGGACACTGACGAAGTAACCAATTGTCAGCCTTCTGTCCTGCAAGTCTTGTACAGTGAACTCTTGACTGCTGACCAGCACCGATACCGATTGCCTGTCCACCCTTAGCGTAGCATACTGAGTTTGACTGAGTATACTTAAGCGTGATAAGGGAAATGATAAGGTCAATCTTAGCTGACTCTGGGATATCCTTGTTAGCTGTAACAACATTTGCAAGAAGCTCGTTGTTGATAGGAAGCTCATTTCTTCCCTGCTCAAAGCTGATACCGTAAACCTGCTTAGTCTCTACCCTCTCTGGTACGTAACTTTCATCTATCTGAATGATATTGTAGTTGCCCTTTTTCTTCTGCTTAAGTATCTCAAGTGCCTCTGGCTCGTATCCTGGAGCGATAACACCGTCAGAAACCTCTCTCTTAATAATCTTAGCTGTTGATACATCACACACATCTGAAAGAGCGATAAAATCTCCAAATGAAGACATTCTATCTGCGCCTCTTGCTCTAGCGTAAGCTGATGCAAGTGGTGATAACTCACCAAGGTCATCTACCCAGTAAATCTTTGCAAGTGTCTCTGTAAGTGGAAGACCTACTGCTGCACCTGCTGGTGACACATGCTTAAATGATGTAGCTGCTGGAAGACCAGTTGCCTCTTTAAGCTCCTTAACTAACTGCCAGCCATTAAATGCATCAAGGAAGTTGATGTATCCTGGCTTGCCTGATAAAACCTGGATAGGAAGATCCTGTCCGTTTGCCATAAATATTCTAGATGGCTTCTGATTTGGGTTACAACCATATTTTAATTCTAATTCGTTCATAACTCGTTAATTCCTTTCTAAACTGTACTTTTTCGCTATGCCGACGCCCCAAAACTAAAGATGCTCGGTGTCGCGTCGTTCGTCGTATACCTACTGGTTCTTATTAATTATTCTTGTCTCATACTCACCAGTTGCAATATCGATAAATCTTACGAAGAGTGATACCTTATTCTCCTCATTTAAGTTAGTCCAAAGCATATTTGTGAACTCATCGATGTCTCCGTCAATCTCAACCCACTTTGGCTCACCCTCAAAGCTTGGAAGTGGATTTCCATCATGCATGTATGTGTGGATGAAATGTCCCTCACCAGCTACTGGGTTCTCATATGCAAATGTATATCTATTGCAAGCATCTGGGTTACCGTTGTTGCTCTTTAAGATAGACATAGCATAGTTATATGTACCATTTTCGATGTGCATAACACCTGAGATTCTAGGAGTATAGTTAGGACCATCTGGCTCAAACTCTCTAACTCTTAAGCTCTGCTCAAATGTAAGCTGCTTGTCCATACCATCATAGATTGTATCAGTCTGGTCACCGTTAGTTACGATTGTCTTGTTGCCAAGTACTCTAACAGGAGCGTAGATAATAAGTGATGGGTCAACAAGCTTTGAAGGGTCAAATGCCTGTGTGCGGATTCCCTCTCCGTCCTCTACGAATACTCTGTTACGGCTGTTCTCACTTCTACCCATAATAAAGTAACCAGTTACAGCCTTCTTGCCATCCTTTGACTTACCGATTACGATACCACGTCCTGGGTATGCATTACTACTTAACTCAGTTGCTAGATTCTTCATCTCCATGGTTTGTACCTCATTTCTTTAATTATATTTTAGGGTAAAGAAAAAGCCTACCCCATAGCAAAAGATAGCCACGCTTAAAGCATAGCTTAGTCTTGCCCAGGCGGTCGGCTAAAAATCATAGAAAATATGATTGGTGTACTCCACGTGGTTGATTCCACTTATCCGTCAGTCATACACCTTTTTAAACATAACATTTAAGGGGATATATTTCAAGTCTAAAACGAAAGTTTTCGACAAAAACTAACCATAATTTTTCTATAAAATATAAAGAGCGTATGGTATTATTTCCCTATAATTATTCTTAGCTGATTCTTAACCATATAGGGTGGTATAATCAATTCGAACATAATTCGACACAGATATAGCTCTTAGCTATGTGCAGAGTTTTACCTAACCATAATCAAATATGGTGTAAGCATGGTGCTAGGGGAAATGGGGGATATTATGAAATATAATAGTAAATTATGGGTGAATCTGAGAAATATTTTAGTCACCATTCTGATTATAGTAGTGTGCTTTATTCTATGTATAGCTGTGGAAAAATGGTTGAATACATATGTTCCAATACCGGCTATATTTACCTTGGGAGTATTTTTGATTTCTCTTATTACAAGGGGCTTTACATACGGTATAGTGGCATCATTAATTAGTGTATTAGCTCTGAATTATGCATTTACATTTCCTTATTTTAAATTCAACTTTACCATACCAGAGAATTTGGTATCAGCGGTGGTAATGTTGATTGTCACTATGGTATCAAGCGCACTTATCACCAAGGTAAGGAAGGCTGAAGAGGTTAAGGCGGAGTCTGAAAAGGAAAAGCTTAGAGCTAATCTGCTTAGGGCAGTATCTCATGATCTTAGAACCCCACTTACCACAATATACGGTTCTGGTGCGGGTATAGCGGATAATTTTGATAATCTAGATAAAGAGGAAATAGTAGAGTTAGCTCAAGGAATTAAAGAGGATGCTCAATGGCTCATCAATATGGTAGAAAATCTTCTTTCCGTAACTAAGATAAATGGACAAGGTGTTGCCCTTAAGAAAACACCTATTGTACTAGAGGAACTTATAGACACTGCTTTAGTTAAATTCAAATCCCTTAATACTAATATATGTGTTCAGGTTGATATTCCCGACGATTTCGTTGTTATACCTATGGATCCTGTGCTTATAGGACAGGTTATTATGAATTTATTAGAAAATGCAGTACGCCATGGCGAAGATTTATCATATATAAACATCAAGGTTAGAACTTTAGGTGATAGAGCCATATTTGAGATATCTAATGATGGAAGGGATATTCCTAGAGAGATTATAGAACACATATTTACAGGTTATTATGAGAAGAAGAATAAGCCAGTAGATTCCAAGGAAGGTATGGGTATTGGCCTTTCTGTATGTCATTCCATAATAAAGGCCCATGGTGGAGACATTACAGTAGAGAATATCAAACCCAAGGGTTGTTGCTTTAGATTTTGGTTAGGTTTGGAGGCAAATGATAATGAGTGCTAAGCATAAAATTTTAATTATTGAAGATGAAAAAAACATAAGGAACTTAGTGAAAACTATATTAAAGGCTAATGGTTATCAGGTTTTTGAGGCTACCAGTGGAAGTACTGGAACCATAATGTTTAATTCACATTGTCCGGATTTGATAATTCTGGATTTGGGACTTCCGGATATAGATGGTATAGAGTTCATAAAGAATATTAGACAGGAGTCTCAAACGCCTATTATCGTTCTTTCAGCAAGACATAAGGAAGGGGATAAAGTAAGTGCCCTTGACTTAGGAGCAAATGATTACGTTACAAAACCATTTGGCATGGAAGAACTTCTTGCGCGAGTGCGCGCAACTCTTAGAAATAACTTGATTAAAGAATCTGGTGGAGATTTTAGAGGAGTTAAATTCACAGTTGATAATCTTGCTATCGATTACGATAAAAGGAGAGTGATGATAGACAATGCGGAAATCCACCTCACTCAAACTGAGTATAATATAGTTGAGTATTTAAGCATTCATGCAGGACGAGTTCTTACATATGCTGACATAGTGAAAAAAATCTGGGGATTCTCGGATTCGGGAAGCATCAAGAAACTTCAAGTTAATATGGCAAATATTCGTAAGAAACTTAATGAGAGACCAGGCGAAAATCGATATATAACTAATGAACTTGGTGTGGGCTATAGAATGAATAGTGATGATAAATAAAATCTAACAGAGGGGGAAATGTTATGTGGATGGATATAGCAGTAGGAATTATGGCAGTTGTTGCCTTTGGAATAAGTGCAATATGTTATTTCGAAGGATTAAAGGAGCACGATGACAAGTAAGCTTAAGTATTAATATAATATCGAGTGACCAGGAGACCTTTTCTCCTGGTCATTTTATGTGTGTTTGTATTTTAGTACTTATTTCAACATATGTTTAGTTGATAATGACTTAAATTTGGAATATTATATTTATTAGATTAGGAATTATTGTGCATATGATTTTGATGATTTATGCCCTATGGAGGAATATTATGTTTCAGATACTAATAGTTGAAGATGATGGGGAATTAAGACAGCTTTTTTCCAGAGTTCTTACCAAGAATGGATATGCAGTAACTGGTGTTACAAATGGCAAGGAAGCATTAGATGCTTTAGATAAAGGATATTTTGATGTTATTATATCAGATATTATGATGCCGGTTATGGATGGTTATGAGATGGTAAGTGCCCTGAGAGAATCCGGGAATACAACTCCTGTGCTTATGATTACTGCTAAGGGAGAGTTTGATGATATGCGCCAGGGATTTCTCTCTGGAACTGATGACTATATGGTTAAGCCAGTAAATGTGAATGAGATGGTTTTAAGAGTGGGAGCACTGCTAAGACGTGCTCAGATGATTAACGAGAGAAGACAGGTTATAGGTGATACAGTTTTAGAGTGTGATTCCCTTACTGTTACCTGCAATGGAGAGAAGACTATCTTGCCACAGAAGGAGTTTATGCTACTTTACAAGATGGCATCCTTCCCAGGGAAAATATTTACCAGACAGCAGCTTATGGATGATATCTGGGGATATGAGTCAGATACGGATACACATACCATAGATGTTCATATTGGAAGACTTAGAGACAAATACGGGGATAATAAGGACTTTAAAATCGTTACCATAAGAGGTGTAGGTTATAAGGTGGTTAAGTTATAGGTGATTTCATATGAAGTTAATTAGACGTAAGAGGAAAAAAGGATTTATACTATCAAATATTAATATTTTTTTCACCATACTTGTGCTGGTTGAGTTTATATTTACCATAGCATTTGCATCCTTTGTTCAGTGGATATTAGAGAGCGTTTTACAGATAACTATTCCGACTACATTATTCCTGCTTTTGGTTGGTGCATTTATGGGTAGTGCTATAGCATTCCTGGTTAATAGAATATTCTTTGAACCTATACAAAAGCTTAAGGATGGAATGAACGATGTGTCTGATGGGGATTTTACTGTTAAGATAGATACCAACAGTCCTATCAATGAGGTGAGGGAGTTATATGATAGCTTTGATCTTATGGTGAAGGAGCTTTCGGCAACAGAGATTTTACAGAGTGATTTTATGTCCAATGTATCTCATGAGATAAAAACTCCCGTTAATGCTATAGAGGGATATGCTATGCTTCTTGAAAGTGAAGAGATTACACCTGAGGAGCAGCAGGAATATGTGGAGAAGATATTATTTAACACCAAAAGATTATCTGAGCTTGTGGGAAATGTGCTGTTGCTTTCAAAGATTGATAATCAGGCCATACCTAAGAACGAGAAGAAGTTCAGATTAGATGAGCAGATAAGACAGTCCATCATGCAGCTTGAAACTAAGTGGACAGAGAAGGATATAGAGCTAGATGTGGAGCTTGAACGTACCGAATTTATAGGTAATGCAACGCTACTCATACACGTTTGGGATAACCTGATTAATAATGCTATTAAGTTCAATAATCATGGTGGAACAGTAAAGCTTAGGCTAAGCAGCAATGCTGACCGTGTAACATTTACCATAGAAGACAACGGACCGGGCGTAAGTGAGGATGCAATAAAGCATATATTTGACAAATTTTATCAGGCAGACAGCTCTCATAGGCAGGAAGGCAATGGATTGGGACTTGCCCTTGTTAAGAGGATTGTAGATTTGTACGAGGGAGATATTAAGGCTGAGAATCTTCCTGATACAGGTTGTAGGTTTACAGTAGTTCTTCCGGCAATGCAGGAGTGAATTTTGGACACATGGGTAAAATTGTCCAACAAAGTATGTCGAATTTTCGTTGAGGATAAAAAAATAGAATGATATAATTATTTTAAATAAGGGAGTAGTCAGCACAGCTTGTGTGACTGGATTCAACATCATGGGATATCAAGAGATATTTCCTGGTCCAGACTTAAATGACGAGACTTATCTGCAATATGCAGGTAGGTCTCGTCTTTTTTTATAAATAGTTTACTAAGAAGATGAGGGAGGAAGAGATATGAGCTTTTTGGAAATGTTGATTTTAGCAATAGGTTTAGCAATGGATGCATTTGCAATATCCATATGCAAGGGTCTTTCTGTTGAGAAGATTGAGGTAAAGCACATGGCAATAACAGGTCTTTGGTCAGGTGGCTTTCAAGCGTTTATGCCGTTGCTTGGATATTGGCTAGGAAGTAGCTTTCGAGAATTTGTGGAGAAAATAGACCACTGGATAGGCTTTATATTACTCAGTATTATAGGAATTCATATGATACAGGAGTCAAAAGAAGAGATTAAGAAGCTGGATGCTTCCTTTACACCTAGAGTGATGCTCCCACTTGCATTAGCTGATAGTGTTGACGCACTTGCTGCAGGTGTAACCTTTGCATTCACAGAGGTTAATATAGCAATTGTGATACTGATTATTGGAATAACTACATTTGTTTTTGCTGCTGCAGGTGTAAAGCTTGGTAGCAAATTCGGAGAGAAATATAAATCAAAGGCAGAGGTGCTTGGTGGAGTGATTTTGATTACTATGGGTGTGCTTGTTTTGATTAAGGATTTAGGTGGTATGTGAGGTGAGCGTAAGTACTATGAATAAAACAAAAATAGCTTTGGCAGAGTCGTTAAAGGAACTGATGAAGAATAAAACATTTGAAAAGATAAGTGTTGGGGAAATATGTAATGGTTGTGATATGAACCGTAAAAGCTTCTATTATCATTTTAAGGATAAGTATGACTTGGTTAATTGGATTTTTGATACGGAAATCAGTGTAGACATTAATTATGAAAGTAATGATGATGTGTGGAAGATGTTGACAAAATTGTGCATGTATTTTTTTGAAAATAAAGCTTTTTATCGCAAGGCGCTTCAAATTAGAGGACAGAATTCTTTTTCTGAGCACTTTCGTGAAAGCCTGTTGCCTATAATAGCAGATAGGATTATGAGTGTTTTAAAGGATAAAGATATAGACTTCCAGGTTGGATTTATTGGTGATGCTGTTGTTGTGGCTATTCAAAGGTGGCTTATAGACAATGATAAACTTACACCGGAGGACTTTGTAAGTCAGATAAAGCTGAGCATAAAGTATATCGCTGTCAGATACATGGAGTTAAATGTGTAAAACAATATGATGAAAGAGAGCTGATTAGTATGAGTTATGAGGAATTGGTAGAAAGAGTTAGAAATAAATTAAGTGGTGTGAGAATAAGTAAAACTGTGGGACATATTGCATTTCAGTTCAACGTGGAGGGTGAAGGGAATGGGATTTTTTATGTTGAGTTATACGATGGAAAAATATATGTGGAGCCCTACGAATACTACGATAGAAATGTGATTATTGAATCAACACCGGATGTAATAATAAATATGTTAGAAGGTGGATTGAAGCCTAGAGTAGCGTATGCACAGGGATTAGTAAAGGTTTATGGGAGTGCAGACTTGCTGGATGTACTGCCGTTTGGATGCAAGTGAAAATGTTTATTTGTAAATTATTGTTGATTTAAGGTTGAAGTTTAGTTGCGTTTTTTGTATTAATCTGTGAACAGTTTATAATGGAGGGGATATTTTGGCTAGAGATAAAAAAGATAATAATCCACTAATTATATTTCTTTCTGGTGTGTTGAGAGGAATATTGAGAATTTATGTTTATATTGCTTACAGGCCAAAGATTATTTATGAAAGCCGGGAGACAAGAAAATATATAAAACATAATCCTGTTATTTTTATTCCCAATCATGTATCAGCCCAGGATGGGCCGGTGTGTTACTTTTTATTTCCAAATAGTGCATTGATGGTGGCAAAGGATTGGTACGAGAAAAAATGGATTCGTTTTGCAATATATAGCCGTCCTGCCATATCCTTAGACAGACATAATCTTGATACTGCTTGGATTAAAGATGCGGTTGCTATGATTAAGGATGGCAAGAATGTTTTTATTTTTCCTGAGGGACACACTAATAAAACAGGGGAAATAGCTGACTTTAAAGCAGGCTTTGCAATGCTTTCTGTTATGACGAAGGCTCCGGTGGTGCCTTTGTACATAAATGGAGAGTATAACGTATTGCTGGGAAAAAGGTTAAGAATATATGTGGGTGAGCCTCGAGATTTAAGCAGTGAAGGTAAGGGGATGAATTCAGTATATCTTAATGGAGAGTGCGAGAGATTTAGAAACATTGTAGTAGCTATGAAGAACAAATATGATTAAGAAGGGAAGGTACTAAGGAAGATATGAGAGATGATTATTTTTACAATATGGTAGATCCGGAGGAGATGGAAACCTTTGAGTATTTGCCTACCTATGTGGAGCTTCTAAAAAAGTGTGAAAGGGATTATCCGGATTATCCGGCGATAAGTGACAAGGTTATAACCTATACATATAAGGAGCTTGTTAAAAGAGTTGCCAGAAGACGAGAATTTATCTACAGTCAGGGTCTTACGCCTGGCGCGAAAATTGCAGTTATGGCAAGAAATGATCTAGATGCTATGGAACTACTTTTGGCCATAGCAACAGCTGGCTATACATACATTATGCTTCCTAATGCACTTAACGATAAAGCCCTTATGGGAATATCCATGAAGTTTGGATTGGAGGGAATATTTGTGGCTGAGGAATTTATGCCCCTTGCAGAAGGCCTTAAGTGTAAGGTTTGGTCAACAAAATCCATAGGTGAAAATGAGGCAGAATATGCGAATGTAACTAAGGATACTGTGGCAGCTATATATTTTACAGGTGGTACAACAGGTGCTCCAAAGGGTGCAGTTATGACTCACGGAGCTATGATGAGAGGAGCTTTTAACGGAGTGTTTCAGCCTGGAAAGGTTATGCATAAGAGATACCTTCTTATGTTACCGCTATCACACATATTTGGCTCTATAAAAAGCTTTTTGGCTTGTCTTTACACAGGCTCACTGGTGTATGGATGTACTGATATGAAAGCGGCAGTTGGAGATATACCGGTTGTAAGACCTCATGTTCTGGTGCTTGTTCCGGGACTTGTAGATATTATTTTTAGTATAGCCAAGATGAAGGGGAAGGAATTTTTAGGAGATTTGGAAACCTTGGTTGTAGGTGCTGCTCCAGTTCCACCTCGTCTTATGAAGATTGCTGAAGATATGGGAATAAACCTATGTGCAGGTTATGGTCTTACCGAGTCAGCTAACCTATCCTTTGCCAATGCTGAGACAGATAAGTACCCAGAATCTATGGGTAAGCCTTATCCCGACCAGGAATATAAGGTTGTAGACGGGGAACTATGGCTTAGGGGAGATAATCTTATGCTTGGCTACTATAATGAGCCTGAGCTTAATGCCAAGGTCTTTGAGGACGGTTGGTTTAAGACAGGCGACCTGGTGGAGTTTGATGAAAATGGATATATTTACATAACAGGAAGAATTAAGAATCTGATTATTCTTGGCAATGGTGAGAATGTATCTCCAGAGGAGATAGAGGAGCTGTTCTACAAGAATTCCTTTGTTAAGGACTGTCTGGTAAGTGAGATGGAATTAAATGGCAAAGGAGTTATAGGAATAGAGATATTACCTTATGCTCCAGAGGCAGCGGGAATGTCCGAGGAAGAGATAAGAGCTAAACTTCAGTCTATAGTAGATGAGGTTAATTCTAGTTTGCCACCATATAAGAGAGTTCTAAAGCTTGTTGTTAGAACAGAGGAATTTAAGAAAACAGGGGCATTAAAGATTGATAGAAATCAAAAGTAATTATGAGCTAAGGAGGAAATTATAATGATATTTGATAAGCTTAAGAATATATTTGAAAGAGTTATGCCACAGGTGGATACATCAGATATTAAACCAGAGACAGTGCTCACATCAGACCTAGGAGTAGATTCACTTAATATGCTACTTCTAGCAGTTTCAGTGGAGGAGGAATTTGGGATTAACTTTGAGCCATCTACGAAGATTGATACAGTAAAAGATATTTGTGATTATGTGGAGGCGCAGTTAGCGTAGACTATATGACATAACGGTTTAAATATCTGGAGGGATAGATAATAATGAATGTACTTGTAATAAATGGAAGTCCAAAGGGTGAAACAAGTAATACCATGAAGCTTACCAGAGGGTTACTAGAAGGTGTTGCAGAAAACGAAGCAAACGTTATAAAACATCTAACAGTTAAAGATATGGATATAACTCCATGTCTTGGTTGCATGAGCTGTTGGGGCAAAACTGCAGGGAAATGCGTCATAGATGATGTTATGACCGCGGTTTATCAAGAGATTATGAAGGCAGATTTGATTATTGAAAGCTTTCCACTTTATTTCTTTGGAATGCCAGGCCCAATGAAAACATTTACAGATCGTATGATGCCACTGATGGAGACCTACAAAGGCGAGTGTATGACTATAGGTGACAATGCATTTCACGCACCAAGATTTGATATGTCTGGAAAGAAGCTGGTTGTGGTTTCAACCTGTGGTTATGCAAGAACAGAAGAAATATATGATTCCTTAATTAAAGAATATAATTTTATTTGTGGTAAAGGTAATTATCTGTCCCTGCTTTGTCCGCAGGGTGAAATGTTTGCTATACCACCACTTGAACCACAAGTAAATTTATATGTTAATAGGTATAGAGAGATAGGTCGATTGTTGGGAAGAGGAGAAGTGGTACCTGATGAAATTGTGAAGAAAGCATCAGAACCAATACTTCCACAGAAAGCATTTGAGATATTAGTTAATAATTATTGGAATTCATGTGTATAGAATAAAAAGCAAAAAATTGAATTACTGAAGACAACAATCTCAACAATTGTTGAGAAAGGCTTATATTGGATGAAAAATCAAAAAATAAAGTGAAAATTAGAAAAAATATTAACACATTGTTAACAATACCGTGCTATAATGTGTCTTGGAAATTTTTGGAATGTATAATATATAAAAATTAGATGCTTTTTTGAATAAATAGTTTATTAAAAAGCAATTATGGATACAATACACAATATAGATTATGGAGACGCAGGCAATGAAGAAAATAGGAATTATTACAGATAGCCATAGTAGTATAACTAGAGAAGAAGCCGAAAGGCTTGGAGTGACAGTTCTTCCTATGCCATTTTATGTTGATGATGAGTGCTTCTTCGAAGAGGTAACATTAACCAGAGAAGAATTCTTCAAAAACTTAGAACAAGGAAAAAAAGTTTCAACATCACAGCCATCTCCAGATGATGTTATGAATGCTTGGAGAGAAGGTCTTAAGGAGTATGAGAAGATTCTTTATATTCCTATAAGCAGTGGACTTAGTGGTGGATGTGAGACGGCTCAGGGATTGGCATGTCAGAGTGAGTTTAATGGTAAGGTGTTGGTGGTAGATAATGGACGTGTATCTACACCTGCTCATTGTGCCATTATAGATGCACTTAATATGATTGATAAAGGTTATTCTGCTGAAGAGATAAAGACTACCTTAGAAGAATATAAGGATAAGGAAACAATTTATCTGGCTGTAAAAACATTAGAATATTTGAAAAAGGGTGGAAGAATATCCCCAGCGGTGGCACTTATTGGTACAGCGCTAAATATTTCTCCTGTACTTAAGTTAGATATTGGTAAGCTGGATTCCTACAAGAAATGTCGTGGTTTTGCAAAGGCTAAGAAGATAATGCTTGAAGCTATTAGACATGACTTGGAGAATCGTTTTAAGGACTGGTACGAAAAGGGACAGGTTTACTTACTTGCAGCTTCAGCTGGTACTAAGGAGGAGACTGAGCAGTGGATAAAGGAGATTCAGGCAGAATTTCCTGACATGGAGGTTATGAGTGATAACCTGTCTTTAGGTGTATGCTGTCATACTGGACAGGGTGCCTTAGGAATTGGATGTTCTTGCAAGCCTATTTTGGACAAGTAGGGTCAGTCAATCTACAATTATAATATAAAAGGATATTTTCATTCCCTACTGTATATTTTTTCAGTAGGGGATTTTTATTTTACTAAAATGAGTGTATGAAGGTACGTTATGAGAGATAAACATACAAAAATCATATATTACGAAAATGAATTAGAGGAGGAATTTTCTCAGGCGGTTATAAATCCAAAGAGAATTGATGGAAGCTATAAATATTTAGGTGGTCCACTAAGGCCTTTCCTAAGAGGCGTTTTGTATCATGTAATTGCAAAACCTTTGGCTTACATTTTCCTTAAGCTAAAGTATGGTCATAGAATTATTAATAGGCAGTGCTTGAGGGAAGCTAAGGATAGTGGATGCTTCGTATATGGCAATCATACCAATGCCATGGCAGATGCCTTGATTCCTTCTATGCTGACTCATCCCAAGGGAGCTTATGTAATAGTGCATCCAAGTAATGTGTCTATGCCTGTGTTGGGAAAGCTTACTCCTGCCTTAGGAGCATTACCACTTCCTGATGACAAGGTTGCATCAAGAAATTTCACATTTTCTCTAGACAAGCTTATGAGAAGAAAAAACTGTATAGCCATATATCCAGAGGCTCATATTTGGCCATATTATACAGGGATTAGAAGCTATAAGGATGCTTCTTTTCGATATCCTGTAAAATATCAGGTTCCTGTGTATGCCTTTACTAATACATATCAGAGGAGAAAATTCAGGAAAACTCCTCGCATAGTTACATATGTAGATGGACCATTTTATCCGAATTCCTCACTGTCCATAAAGGAGCAACGAATGAAGCTACACCAACAGGTTATACAATCTATGAGGAAGTATTGTAAGAAGAGTAACATGGAGCTTATTAAGTATGTTAAGAGAGAGGATTAGGATATGAATTTACTTTTTTCTGGAAATGACAAAGTTTTCGACGGAATTCTTAGTTGTCTTCTGTCAATATTGAAGAGGACAGATGCTAAGGAGTCTTTCTGTGTATATGTGCTTACTATGGATGTGTCCCATATTAAGCCAGAATATTTGCCTATAGGTGATGATAAGATTGCTTATTTGGAGAATGTTGTAAGGGAATATAACCTAGACAATAGAATAATCAAGGTAGATGTGACAGACATATATAATAAGGAATTTTCTAACTGTCCAAATGAGCAATGCTATTGTTCACCCTATACCTTGCTAAGACTTTTTATGGATTTGATTCCAGATATGCCAGACAAGGTTTTGTATCTGGACGTGGATATTATGTTTAATAGGGACATAAGTCTGCTGTATAACCAGGATATTACAGACTATGAGTATGCAGCAGCTAGAGACCACTATGGAAAATATCTGTTAAATCCTAATTATATTAATGCAGGGGTGTTGCTATTCAATATGGTTCAGTGTAGGAAAACCGGATTGTTTGAAAAAGCCAGACAGCTTATTAAAACCAAGAAGCTAATGTTTGCAGACCAAAGTGCCATATATAGAAGCACAACAAGGAAGAAGATGCTTCCACAAAAATTCAATGACCAGAAATTTTTGCATAAGTCAACGGTGGTAAGGCATTTCTCCAAAAGGTTGTTTTGGCTACCATATCCACACACTGACAATATTAAACAGTGGCATGTAGGAAAGATGTACTCAGTGTTCAAATACACTGAATTTGATGACGTAATATATGAATATATTTACTTGAAGAGGAGATATGAGAATGAGAAGCGCATTAAGTCTAACTAGAAGGAAAAGAACAGTTCCTATATTTTTAGCAGCAGATGATAATTATGTAAAATATATGATGGTAACAATGAAGTCCATCATAGATAATGCCAGTTCTAATAGATATTACAAGCTTCATGTTCTACACACAGATATTTCTGAGGAGAATCAGGCGTTGGTAAGGAGTCTTGAGAAACCTAATTGTAGAATAATATTTGTGGATGTAACCAAAGAGCTTCAGAAAATCCAGAAGAAGATTGCGGTGAGAGATTACTATACTGCTACTACTTATTACAGAATATTTATTCCGGAGCTTTATAAGGAGTATGACAAGGTAATCTATGTGGATAGTGATACTATTATCAGGGAGGACTTGGGTATTCTCTATAGTACCAGCTTAGGGGATAATTATATTGGTGCTATTCGTGACCAACTGGTGGTTCAGACCGAGGTCTATGGAGATTATGTGGAAAAGGTTTTGGGAATATCAAGAGGTGCTTACTTTAATGCAGGTGTAGTAATGCTAAATTGTGAGCTGTTTAGAAAAAAGGACATGCTGAAATCTTTTGTGGAATTACTTAATACATATACATTTGTGGTGGCTCAGGATCAGGATTATCTAAATATCCTATGCAAGGATAAGGTTGCCTGGCTTGATCCTAGATGGAATGTGCAGATGGTTGGACAGCTACCATGTCCAGAGGATAAGGCTAAGCTGATTCATTATAATCTATCAGTTAAGCCTTGGCAGGATAAAGGCTGTAGGCTAGGAGAATATTTTTGGCAGGTGGCAGAACATACACCAAGCTATAGTCAGCTACTTAAAGAGCTAGATAGCTTCAACTTAGATGATGCAAAGCGGGTGGAGTCTTATG
This sequence comes from Lachnospiraceae bacterium, assembly GCA_015057445.1. Classification (GTDB taxonomy): domain Bacteria; phylum Bacillota; class Clostridia; order Lachnospirales; family Lachnospiraceae; genus Coprococcus_C. The sequence goes on from SVEI01000007.1 coordinate 50,460, forward strand.
GAGCAAATCTTCAAAATCTGGCTATCTCAGAGATAAATAATATAGATAATTACTTTAATCGCTTCGGTGATGGTGGCAGAATTAAGCTTACCAGAGTGGAGGTGTTAAAGAGAATTGAAGAACTGGAGAAGAAAGGCATATTTGATCAGGATGTGGAGGATGATCCAGAGGGTAGAGAACTTAAACCAGATGAGGTTGATTATCTGAGAAGAAATGTTAAGAGTAAGCTTAATTCTAGGTATGCATTTAAAATGGCTTACTGGTTTGTTGGTAATCTCATAAAGAAAAAGCAGTTGGTAATAAAGGAAGTAAGAGGCTTAGAAAATCTAAGAGCACTTGACACCGGAGCTATTATTACCTGCAATCATTTCAATGCTTTTGATAGCTTTGCCATGCAGCTAGCCTTTGATAAAGCCAAGCTTCATAGAAAGAAACTATTTAGAGTTATCAGTGAGGCAAATTACACTGCTTTTCCAGGATTCTATGGCTTTCTTATGAGGAATTGCAATACCTTGCCACTAAGTAGAAATGGCATTACTATGAAGAAATTTCTTATGTCTTTAAATCTTATTCTACAGAAGGGGCATTATGTGTTGGTATACCCAGAACAAAGTATGTGGTGGAATTATCGCAAGCCTAAGCCTCTTAAGAAGGGGGCATATACCTTTGCAGTAAGTAACAAGGTTCCAGTTGTACCATGCTTTGTTACTATGGAGGATACAGATGTTATGGATGGAGATGGATTTCCGGTTCAGGCCTATACTATCCATATAGGAGAAGCTATATATCCAGAGAAGGATAAGAAAAAGTCTGAAAACATTGATATGTTAATGAAAGAAAATTCTAGAGTGTGGAAAGAAATATATGAGGAATTTTATGGGGTAAAGCTTAGCTATACCTGTGATGAGTAATTGGTATTTTGGTGTGTAAGTAAATTACAAAGTAGTACAATAATTAAACTGTGGAAATATATGGATTGTATGATAGAATAAATATGTATGTAGATGTAAGGGTTTACATTATGACAAAATTAGAAAGGGTGTAATTGAAATGACAGTTAGAATTTTAGCGGACAGTACCTGTGATTTGTCCTTTGGAATGGTGCAGGATCTTGGCATAACTATAGTGCCACTTCATATTGTATTAGGTGAGAAGGAATATTTAGATGGTAAGGATATTACACCGGATAAAATATATAGGTGGTCAGATGAGCATAATGACACACCTAAGACCTCTGCAGTTGGCCTTAGAGAGGCTATGGAGGCCCTTGAAGTAATTCAGGATACAAATGATGAGATAATAGTTTTCACTATATCTGAGAAAATGTCAGTAACTGCAAATGCATTTCGCATAGCTGCTCAGGAGCTTGAGTTAAGTGATAGAGTCACAGTTATTGATTCAGAAAATCTATCTACTGGAATAGGTCTTCTTGTAGTAGAGGCTGCCATAATGGCCAAGAAGGGTATATCTAGAGAAAAGATTGTTGCAGAGATTGAAAGGTTAAAACCTTTAGTGCGCTCTAGCTTTGTAGTAGATACACTTACATATCTGCACCGTGGAGGTAGATGTAGCGGCGTTGCTGCATTGGCAGGAGGGGTTCTAAAACTTCACCCTATGATTGTAGTGGAAGACGGGGCAATGAAACCATCAAAGAAATATAGAGGCAAGATGGAAAATGTTATTATGGAGTATGTTAAAGAGCTTGAGCCACAGATACTTAAGGCAAAAGAAGATAGAATTTTTATCACACATTCGGGTTGCAGAAGTGAGGTGGTAAGCTCAGTATATAACTATTTGGTCAAGATGGAACGTTTTAAAGAAGTCATTGTGACTAGAGCAGGTGGGGTTATATCGTCCCATTGTGGCCCTGGAACTTTGGGGGTACTTTTTATAGAGGGAGAGTAATTAATCTATCGACGGAAATTTGATTATTAAGATTAATTTAAGTTCAATAATTATACTTGATTAATCAGAGAAAAACATTTATCATTAATATCGACAAGAAATTACACCAGTGGGTATGTATGATTATTCATAGATTTTCACTGGTGAGTTTGTGTCAAAATATATATTTGGGAGAATGATAATATGAAAAGACAGATGAAAAAGCTGGTGTTAGGGGTAGCACTTGCTTTAATGACAATGTCACTTGTGGCATGTGACAAGGACAAAAAAGATGATGCAAAAACAGATGTGAAAGTGGAAGTAGGAGATGTTGAAACTGATGTAGAAGTGGAGACAGGAGATGTGGAAGCTGATGTAGATGTGGAAGTAGGAGATATTGAAACTGATGTAGAAGTGGAAACTGGAGATGTTAAGACTAATAGTAAAAAGATAACTATAGATAAGTACGTAGGAGCTATAGGTAAGGATATTACGAAGGCAGGCTACCAGTATGTAGGTTATTCAGGAAGAGCTGGAAATTACGTAGTTCAGTACATCATTTATGACATTGAGCCAGAGATTCAGAATGAATTTTATAAGCTTCAGGGCTCTAATATAGCTAAGATACTTATAAAAGATAACACTGTAGGGCTAGGATATGAGCCTAATGGAGAAAAGTACAAATTTAATCTTACTGCAGGTTCTGTATATATGAATTTTGAGCTTGTTGGAAGCGAGCTTATTTTTGAACAGTACAGAGATATGGAACACAAAAAGATTAGAGAAATGGGAGAGCTACATTCTATTCCAATCATAAATCTTCAGGTGGATTATATGTATTGTTACGCAATTTTTGATGAATCAGGAAGCGCAATTATTGAGACTGATAATTTTACAGAAGAGACAGCACAGGATATGTTGGCAAACTGTAAGGTTGTGGACTTTTATTACGAGTACGGCTTGGCTGATTAATCACAATTCTAACTTAGTGCATCAAATAGGTGATTTTTAAATGAGGTGTATTCTGATATAGAGGATACGCCTCTTAATTTTTGTATTAATGATGCATCAAGACAAAGATACTGATTCCAATAGGTCCACATTTCCTGCATCTTATGTAGAAAATGACGTTCCTTTGCAACAGTATTAATGTAAGTGTCAAAAACATCATCATGAAAATTGATAAACTCAGTTTTTGTAAGTTCTTGTCCACCTTTTAATACTCTAAATAAAGCAGGGTTTGATAAAGCACCACGACCACACATAATACTTGAAATAAACGGAAAGTTCTTAACTATACGGTCTCTATCTTCTGTGGAGTTGACATTACCGTTATAACAAATCTTTATGTTATGTAAACCATCCCTCTGGCAATAATCTACTATCTTAAGTACCTTTGAAAACTCTTCTAGTCTAGGTTCACCACTGTAAAAATCGCTTCGGTATCTTGGATGTATGGTGAGCTCATCTATAGGGTACTTTTTATAAACGTCAAGTAAGTCTTCAAAACTTGAGTTATCAGTTAATCCAAGTCTTGTTTTGACAGTGATTTTACAATTCCATTTTTCTTTAAAAATAGTATCAAAAAATTCTTCCAATTTATGAAGGTCTGCAAGCATTCCTGAACCTTTTCCTTTAGATACTATAAGTTTTGCAGGACAACCAAGATTTAAATTAATTTCATTGTAGCCTAAGGATTCTAATATTTTTCCAACAGCAATAAAACCTATAGGATCCTTGGTTAGAATTTGTGGAACCATAGGTATATCAGAGTTGTTTTCTTTGCATATTTCACTGTATTCTTTTGGCACTATAATAGGTTTTTCGTTTGGCTGAATAAAAGGTGCATATAATTTATCTGCATATGGAAAGTGACGCCAAACAATTTGCCTGTATAAATAATCAGTAATGCCATCCATAGGGGCAAAATAGTAATTCATCTTTGTTCTCCTGATTGATTGCTAAACATGAAATATAATACCATACCTCGTATAATTTTTCATCATGTAAAAATCCTGCTTGCTTAAATGTGTATTAATCGACTATAATTGACACAGATTAATATCAAGAGAGGAGATTACTAATGAAGAAGAAAAGTATTATATTTCTTATTTCAACAATTGTAATTGCAGCTATATTTATAGCGCTTACACTTAATACTCCAGGTAGTGTAGATTTAGAAACCTACTCACCTAAGGTGTATTCAACTATAGGTGCTCTTTTACCACCTGTTATTGCAATTGTTCTTGCCCTTATTACCAAGGAGGTGTACTCATCACTTTTTGTGGGAATTGTAGCTGGTGCACTTCTTTACGCAAATGGTAACTTAGAGCTTATGCTTAACACTATGCTTTATAATGAGAATGGTGGTATGATTTACAAGCTGGCTGATAGCTGGAATGTAGGTATCCTTGTATTCCTTGTAATTCTTGGAATTATGGTTGCTCTTATGAATAAGGTGGGTGGCTCAGCTGCATTTGGTCAGTGGGCAGCATCTCACATTAAGAGCAGAGTTGGAGCACAGCTTGCAACTATGTTACTTGGTGTACTTATTTTTGTAGATGATTACTTTAACTGTCTTACTGTTGGTTCAGTTATGAGACCTGTAACCGACAGACATAATGTATCTCGTGCAAAGCTTGCGTACATTATTGATGCTACAGCAGCTCCAGTGTGTATTATTGCACCTGTATCAAGCTGGGCCGCAGCTGTAACATCATCCGTACCAGAGGGCTCAGATATCAATGGATTCTCTATGTTTCTTCAGACAATTCCATACAACTTTTATGCCATAGGTACATTGTTTATGATTATTCTCATAACTACTATGAAGGTTGATTTTGGTCCTATGAAGCTTCATGAGAGAAATGCTATTCATAACAATGATTTATTTACTACTGCAGCTAGACCTTATGGTGATGTAGAGGATAATAAATCTATTCAGGTTGGAAAGGTTATTGACCTTGTATTCCCTGTAATTGTACTTATTGTCTGTTGTATAATTGGAATGATCTATACTGGAGGATTCTTCCAAGGTGAAAGCTTTATAGATGCGTTTGCAAATGCAGATGCTTCTATGGGACTTGTATTCGGTAGTATGGTAACTCTTATTATTACATTCTGCTTCTATATGATTCGTGGAGTTATGACATTTAAGGAATTTACAGAATGTATTCCAGAAGGATTTAAGGCTATGGTTGCACCGATTCTTATTCTTACAATGGCTTGGACACTTTCAGGTATGACAGGACTTCTTGGAGCGGATATTTATGTTGAAGAATTAGTTGCAAACTCAGCTGGAGCATTAAAGATGTTCCTTCCATGTATTATCTTCCTTGTAGCAGTGTTCCTTGCTTTCTCAACTGGAACAAGCTGGGGAACATTTGGTATTCTTATACCTATAGTTTGTCCTGTATTTGCAGGAAAAGATATGCAGGAAATGCTTATTATATCTATAGCTGCATGTCTTTCGGGTGCAGTATGTGGTGACCACTGTTCACCTATATCAGATACTACAATTATGGCATCAGCTGGAGCACAGTCAGATCACGTAAATCACGTATCTACACAGCTTCCATACGCATTGCTATCAGCATTTGTTTCATTTGCAGGTTTCCTTGTGGCAGGTGTTATCGGATACTTAACTAATAGTAAGATGGCTCTTTGGTCACTTCCTATTGTTATGTTCCTTATGGTAGGAGTAATCTTTATAATTAAGAAGGTTACAAAAAATGACTTGCTTAGTGAGGAAAGACTAGAAGATTGTTAATTTATATTAATAGAGATATAAATTTATCTATAATTTGAATATTTTATAAAGCAATACCTGTAACTGCGTTTTGGTTACAGGTATTGTTTGTGAAAAAATGAAAAAGAGATGAATGAAGTTATGAATAATACAGATAAAAAATTACAGACACGTAATTCAGCCATATTAATATTTACATCTTTTGTATGGGGTATATCATTTGTGGCACAAAGTGAGGGTGGAGATGCTATAGGGCCACTATCCTTTAACAGTATCCGTTCTATTATAGGCTCCCTGGTTTTGATGCTATGTATTGTAATCTTTGATAAGATTGGGATACTTACTAAAAAGCCAGAAACTAAAGAACAGAAGAGAACCCTTCTTCTCGGTGGGGTTCTATGTGGATTTGCTCTTTGTATAGCCACAAATCTTCAGCAGCTTGCTATAAGCATAGGAGCTCCAGTTGGAAAGGCAGGATTTTTAACTGCCTGTTATATACTATTGGTTCCAATATTGGGAATATTTCTTAAGAGAAAATGTGGAATCAATGTTTGGATAGGAGTAGTGATTGCAGTTGTAGGACTATATCTTTTGTGCATAGATGGAGAGTTTGTTATTAAGACACCAGATATTTTACTTATGCTGTGTGCATTATGCTTTTCGTTTCACATAATGATTATAGACCATTTTACTCCAATGGTTGATGGTTTTAGAATGTCCTGTATTCAGTTTATGGTTACAGGAATTATAACTGCTATTCCTATGTATTTCTTTGAGATAAAGGGTGACTTTAAAGGTTGGCTAGGTGGTTTTGGAAATCTAGACGCCTGGATACCACTTTTGTATGCAGCAATATTTTCCTGTGCAGTTGGATACACCCTGCAGATAATAGGACAGAAAGGGCTGAATCCAGCTATAGCATCCTTACTGATGAGCCTAGAATCAGTATTCTCTGTACTAGCTGGTTGGGTGTTATTAAAAGAAAAGCTTAGTCAGAAGGAGCTATTAGGATGTATGCTTATATTTGTGGCGGTAGTGTTGGCACAGCTTCCTAGCAAAAAAACTGATGGGAAAGCTTGTGATTAATATGAATTTTGTGTATTTTGTATATAAAAACTAAAAAATATAAAAAAATATGTGTCATTTGCATAATTTTTCTTGAATATATATGTCATATAGAGTACAATTGTACATAGGAACTTTATTGACGCTGCACCTAGACTTTGACAACCCCATATAAGTTGGTTGAGAAGAGGAATAGGTGCATTTTTTGCATTATATGCAAAGAAATAAGTAACTTAATAATTAGAATCAGGAGGTAGCTAGCATGAATGTTTACACAACGGACAAGATTAGAAACGTAGTTTTATTAGGCCATAGTGGATGTGGAAAGACAAGTTTAGTGGAGTCTATGGCTTATCTGGCAGGTATTACCAATCGTATGGGTAAAGTTGAAGATGGTAATACGGTAAGTGATTTTGGTAAAGAAGAACAGAAAAGACAGATTTCAATTAGTACCTCTGTGGTTCCTATAGAGTGGAATGGTGTTAAAATTAATGTTCTTGATACACCAGGTTATTTTGATTTTATCGGCGAGGTTGAGCAGGCTATAAGTGCAGCAGATGCAGCTATTATCGTTGTAAATGGTAAGGCTGGTGTAGAAGCTGGTACAGAGCGAGCTTGGGAGCTATGTGAGAAGTATAAGCTTCCACGTATGATTTATGTTACTGGTATGGACGCTGACAATGCATCCTTTAAGAATGTTGTAGAGAAGCTTACTGAGATGTATGGTAAGAAGATTGCTCCGTTCCATTTTCCAATTAGAGAGAATGAAAAGTTTGTAGGTTACATAAATGTAATCAGTGAAACTGGTAATCGCTGGGAAGGAAAAGACGTTGTAGAATGTGATATTCCTGATTATTCTAGAGAAAATCTTGACCTTTACAGAGAAACATTGCTAGAGGCAGTTGCTGAAACTAGTGAAGAGTTTATGGATAGATACTTTAGTGGAGATACTTTCTCGGAGATGGAAATTCGTGCAGCTCTTCGTACAAATGTTATCGGAAGTAGCTTAGTTCCTATTTCTATGGGCTCTAATACGCTTTGCCAAGGTACATTTACACTTATTGATGATATCGTTAAGTATTTTCCAAGTCCTGAGAATAAGGAAATTGCAGGATTTAATATGAAGACCAATGAGGTGTTTGAGGCAAATTATGACTTTGCTAAAGCTAAGTCTGCATATGTATTTAAGACTATTGTAGATCCATTTATTGGTAAATACTCACTCATTAAGGTTTGTTCAGGTGTATTTAAATCTGATGATGTTATATACAATAAGGACAAGGATATAGAGGAGAAGGTTAACAAGCTTTATGTGCTTCAGGGTGGTAAGGCTATTGAGGTTCCAGAGCTTCATGCAGGAGATATTGGTGCTATTGCCAAGCTTACAGCTGCTAGAACCGGTAATACTCTTTCCACAAAGGCTTGTGTAATTGAGTATGGTAAGTTTGAGATATCTAAGCCATATACCTTTATGAGATATAAGGTTCCTAATAAGAACAATATCGATAAGGTAGCACAGTCACTTCAGAAGATGACTCATGAGGACCAAACTCTTAAGGTTGTAAATGATGCTGAGAATAAGCAGCTTCTTCTCTATGGTATTGGTGAGAAGCAGTTAGAGATTGTACAGAGCAGACTTCAGAATGAGTATAAGTGTGAGATAGAGCTTTCTAAGCCAAAGATAGCATTTAAAGAAACTATTAAGAAAAACTCTGATGTTGAGTACAAGTATAAGAAACAGTCTGGTGGACATGGTCAGTATGGACACGTTAAGATGAGATTTGCACCTTTAGGTGAGACTGATAAGGCTTATGAGTTTAGTCAGGAAGTTGTTGGTGGAGCAGTTCCTAAGAACTTCTTCCCAGCAGTAGAAAAGGGTATTCAGGAGGCATGTGAGAGAGGTCCTCTTGCTGCTTATCCGGTTGTAGGCATTAGCGCAGTATTATATGATGGTTCTTATCATGCAGTAGACTCTTCAGAAATGGCATTTAAGAAGGCAGCTTCACAGGCATTAAAGAAGGGTATTATGGAGGCAGGTCCGGTTCTTTTAGAGCCTATTATGAACCTTAAGGTGGTAGTTCCAGAGAAGTACACTGGAGATGTTATGGGTGACTTAAATAAACGTCGTGGTAGAGTACTGGGAATGAATCCTGCTGGAAAGGGCAAGCAGCAGATAGAGGCTGATATTCCAATGATGGAACTTACAGGATACTGTACAATTCTTCGTGCTATGACAGGTGGTAGAGGAGACTACTCATATGAGTTTGTGAGATATGAACAAGTACCTAGTGACATCCAGAAGGCGGAAGTAGAGGCAAGAGCTGCTAAGGTTGCAGAAAATAGTGAAGATTAGTATTAACAACACAGATAGATACATAAATTGCTAGTTTACATAACACAGCATTGATTCTTCAATGCTGTGTTATTTTTATGATTAATATTTAGGTGTTTTTCATAATAACGGAAGCTACACATTCACTTGCGTTCTCGCAGGCGTCTGAGCAAGCTTCAAAACAATCATAGATTTCTCTCCATGATATAGTTTCAAGTACATCAGTTGTATTCTGAGTTAGCTCTCTCATAGAAGATAGATACAGTTTGTCGCATTCTTCTTCTACATCGTTAACTGCAACGATTAGTTGATGTATGTCCTTTGATTTTTTGAAGTTTTCAAGTGCACCCATTATTTCGCACAGATATTCACAGGATTTAACAATTTTCTTTGCAAAGTCTATGGCGGAAGGTGTAACAGTTTTAATGTTAAATATGTAGAACTTTTGGAGTATTTCTTCTACCATATCAGTTACATCGTCAAGCTTATGACTTAGCATATCAAGGTCTTCTCTATCGACGGGAGTTACAAAGGCTTTGGCAAGTGCTGCGGCCATCTCATGTTTTTTTATATCAGCGTTGTGTTCAATGATATGCATCTCATCTAGCATTTTATTAATATTATCAGGATTATAATTTTCAAGACATTCTACCAGATAAGAAGCTGCATTTTTAGCAAGAGATGTGCTCATAGCAAAATTTTCAAAATAAAACTTATCGCTTTTTGACATGATATATATCCTTTCTATAAATAATAATTATTTACTAAATTCAAAATTTGATTGTTGTTAACTGGTTTATGTGAATATAAACATAAATAACTTTGTCATCAAAAATCCTACCAAACCACAGCCAGGAAATGTAAGAATCCAGGTTAGTACCATTTCTTTTACTACACCAAAATTGATGGCTGAAACTCTTTTTACAGCACCAACACCCATAATAGATGTAGTTTTAGCATGGGTTGTTGAAACTGGGAGACTAAAGGTTGAGCAGAAGAAAAGGGAAATGGCAGCGGCAATGTCTGCTGAGAATCCCTGATATTTTTCAAGCTTGACCATATCCATTCCAACGGATTTAATTATTTTCTTACCACCCATAGCAGTTCCGGCAGCCATAACAACGGAACAGATTATCATTAGCCACATTGGTATATGAATATCTGCAGGAAGGGATTGCCCCTGAGACATATAAACACATAGGAGTACAACACCCATGAATTTCTGACCATCTTGTGCTCCATGCATGAATGCCATCGACGCAGCTCCAACAATCTGGGCACCACGGAAGAAAGGATCCGTCTTAGGGCGGTTTGCGTTATAAAACAATTTGGTGACAAGTTTACATACTAACCAACCAAGTCCAAATCCTAGACCTACGGAAATACCAATACCATATATAACCTTAATCCATTCAGAGCTATTTACACCTTCAAAACCATTATGTATTGCTATGGCACTGCCTGTAAGACCAGCTAAGTGCATGGCTTTCGCTGGTAGGTATACCGAATACCCAGGCTATAGTAGCCCACAAGACTATGGCAAATAAAGCAGCACTTAGTGCTATAATTGCCAGATTTGAGTCAGAACCGAAATCAACCATCTTAGTAACAGTTTCCGCCACTGTGGCATTTATAAGAGTCATTACAAATACTCCTAGAAAGTTAAATACTGCTGCCATAATGATTGCGGACCTTGGATTCATACACCTAGTAACTACGCAGGTAGCTATGGCATTTGGAGCATCTGTCCATCCATTAACTAATATGACACCTAAGGTTAATGTTACGGCGAGAAACAGAAGGGGATTACCTGTCATCTGATTCCAAAAAACTATAATTGAATCCATAAAAATTCCTTTCTGAATAATTAATGATTGTAACAACATTTGTACTGTACATTTGAAATAAGTTGTCTATTAGGTACCATTCTTGAAATATAAACTACAATTTCAACTGTATTATATTATGTATAAGGTTAAGATGGGGCAAAGAAATAAAAGTAAAAAAGTGGTTAAAAAGCGAAATTATTAATACTTTTTGATTTGGCGGGAGTTTTTTTGGACATTGAGTCGGTTAAAATTTCTACATAAGCCGAAAACGGGTAAAAAGAAAGAGAGGAATATATAATGAACAAGAGAATTGATAAGAATCAGGAATTGGCGAGTACAGAGAGAATTACAACAACATTTGATAGGGAGAATATTGATATTAAGAGATTTGCGAGACAGCAGATGGAATTTTATAGAGATGTGAAGCAACATATCTATAATTTGAAGATAGATATAGCTGAGATAGGATCTGATATTGAAGATATTCTTTATAGAATCGAATGTGAAAATTACAAGTCATTAGATAGTTATAAGGTATTTAAAGAGTTGAAGATGCTTAGGAATCTTAAAAAGTCTAAGGAGAGAGAATTGGAATGTTGTGTGGAGATGACTAGAAAGATAGACTGCGATAGATTAGCCAAAATTCTTGAGAATAGTTACAGCAAGGTGTTTATAGATAGTATCCAGGAAATAAAGGCGGAATCTGACGTGGCTTAAAAGCATTGTAATAATAAACCAGTATTTTCCACTGAATTTTAGAAAAAATGTGTTTAATTGTGAAGAAAAATTAATTAAAATATGGTAGTATAGTGATGTTGGAATGGTATTTATACTGTTTTGATATTATGTAAACTAAAAGAAAGAGGTAACTGGTATGACAATAACTAATGATATTAGATACATAGGAGTTAACGATTACAATATTGATTTATTTGAGGGACAGTACATTGTACCAAATGGTATGGCATATAATTCATATGCAATTATAGATGAGAAGATTGCCATTATGGATTCTGTAGATGCAGCATTTGGTGATGAGTGGCTTGGTAATATTAAAGAAGCATTAGGTGATAGAAAGCCAGATTACTTAATTGTACAACATATGGAGCCAGATCATTCTGCTAATATTGTTAGTTTTGTAAAAGAATATCCAGAGGCTAAGATTGTATCATCTGCTAAGGCATTTGTTATGATGAAGAATTTTTTTGGTGATGATTTTGCAGACAAGCAGATTGTTGTAGGAGAGGGCGATACTCTTTCTCTTGGAAAGCATGAGCTTTCATTTGTAGCAGCACCTATGGTGCATTGGCCAGAGGTTATTGTAACTTATGACAAGACAGATAAAGCACTTTTTTCAGCAGATGGATTTGGTAAATTTGGTGCTCTTGACGTGGAAGAGGACTGGACTTGTGAGGCAAGAAGATATTATATAGGAATTGTAGGAAAGTATGGCCTTCCAGTACAGACACTTCTCAAGAAAGCAGCAAACCTAGATATTCAGATTATTTGTCCACTTCATGGTCCAGTTCTTTCTGAGAATCTAGGCTATTATATTAATCTATATGATACTTGGTCAAGCTATAAACCTGAGGAAGAGGGTGTAATGATTGCCTACACTTCAGTATATGGAAACACTATGAAGGCAGTTATGGAATTAGCAGAGCTTCTTAAGGAAAATGGTTGTCCAAAGGTTGTGGTAAATGATCTTGCAAGAGAAGATATGGCAGAGGTTGTGGAGGACGCTTTCAGATATAGCAAGCTGGTGCTGGCAACAACTACATATAATGGAGATATATTCCCATTTATGAGACAGTTTATAGATGCAATTACTGAGAGAAATTATAGCAACAGAACAGTTGCATTTATAGAGAATGGTAGCTGGGCTCCAACTGCTACAAAGGTTATGAAGGGTATGTTAGAAAAGAGCAAGAATCTTACTTATGCGGAGACAGAGGTAAAGATTATGTCAGCTTTAAATGAAGAAAGCAGAGCTAAGCTTTTAGCGCTTGCGAAGGAATTGATGTAGAGAACAGCTAGGACTATTGAAAACTTCTGTAGTAAATTATTTTAAACCATTGGTTTAAAGAAAATGATGGAAAAATACTGGAAAATATGTATCTAAAGTGATAGAATAACTTTTGTGTAACGGGATGGAGACTGATGTACTAAGGAGGCATACTATGAAACCTATGTATTTATCAATCCAATTAAAAGAAACCGGAAACCGTATCAAGGAATTGCTTATGACTAATGGCTATTCTGTAAGAGATATCCAGCAGGTTATGGGATTTGAAAATCCACAGGCTGTATATAAGTGGATATCAGGGAAGTCATTGCCAAGTGTTGACAATTTACTGATACTAAGCAAAGTATTACATACTAGTATTGAAGATATCCTCGTCTTTGACGGGGATTTTCTTTATCTAAGAGACTTTTACATATATAGGTAGCCCTTGAAAAAATGTATGGGTTCATATACAATGAAGTGGTTAAATATTACGCAAACATAGGCTTGTTAAGGTGAGGTTAATGAATAAATTAAAATTATACAATGCAGACTCTTACAAATTGGTATATGAATTACAGGAACAGGGAATTAAGGTAGATCATATAATAACAGACCCACCTTACAATATCTCAAAAGACAATTATTTTACAACTATGAAGAAGCCTAGAGCGGGAGTGGATTTTGGTGATTGGGACCGTGGTGATTTTGACTTGTATTCATGGATTTTAGAGTATAGTAAGTTACTTAACGAGAATGGCTCTATGATAATCTTTTGTTCTTACAGATTTATTAGTCATATAATAGATGCTTTAGAATCTGAGGAAGTAGGAATGAAAGTAAAGGATGTTTTGGTATGGCAAAAATCAAATCCTATGCCTAGAAACATAAATAGAAGATATGTACAGGATATGGAGTTTGCGGTTTGGGCCATTAAGAAAAATGCCAGGTGGGTGTTTAATAAGCCAGAGGACAAAAAGTACCTAAGAGCTCTATTTACAACGCCTATAGTAAGAGGTAGGGAGAAGCTAGGACATCCAACACAAAAAAGCTACCAGCTTATGGAACAGCTTGTAAAGATACATACCAATGAAGGAGAGATTATATTGGACCCATTTATGGGAAGTGGCAGTACAGGCGACGCGGCTTTACAGTGCAACAGAAAGTTTATTGGAATAGAATATGATGAGCATTATTTCAATATGGCGAAAGAGAGACTAGAGAAGCTGCTATAAAATAGATAATTTATACCACAAGTATAATGACAAAATAAGGAAAAGGTGTTATAGTACCATATAGAATTACGAAAAAAGGCAAAGTATAATGCCTGGAAAGGAAAAAATATGAGAACAATTAGATTAAGCCTAAATAAAATAGTGGAACGTTATAGTAATGCTATGCTTTGGTCATCAAAGCAGGGCTTTGATTGCGTGTACTCATATAAAGATAAGGTAAGTAGGGATAAAAAAGCATGTAAAAGTTGATGCTTTTGTAGACATAGATTAACAGAGTTGTAAGTAAAATATGCTTATAATATATTGATGAATCATTAACCGCTTATCTTTATGAATGATAGAGATAAGCGGTTTTATTTTTGGAGGTAAAAAAATGTTTGAGATTAAAGGAAAGGTAAATACAGCGCTTTGCTATGCGAAGGTTGTAGAGGATGAAGCAATAGAGCAAATTAGAAGAATGTGTGACTACGAATTTACAGAGGGAACACAGATTAGAATTATGCCAGATGTACACTCAGGTAAGGGATGTACTATAGGTACTACCATGACTATTGTGGACAAGGCAGTACCAAACATTGTGGGTGTAGATATTGGCTGCGGAATGCTTACTGTGAATCTTGGCAAAGTTGATATAGATTTTGAAAAGCTAGATGAGGCAGCCCACTATATTCCAAGTGGAAAAAATGTGTGGGAAGGGAAACAGGAAAACTTTGACTTAGAGAATCTGAGATGCTACAGACAGCTTAAAGATTCAAAAAGATTAAAGAGAAGTTTAGGTACCCTTGGTGGTGGAAATCACTTTATCGAGGTTGACGTAGCTACAGATGGGACAAAGTACTTAATTATTCATACTGGTAGCCGTAACCTTGGTAAGCAGGTGGCTGAAATATATCAGCAGCTTGCAATTGATCTTAACAAGGGTAAGGAGACATATTTTCAGCAGAGAGATGAGATTATTAGAACATATAAGGAACAGGGAAGAAAGAGTGAGATACAGGCAGCTCTTAAAGCAATTGCTTGGGAGATGAGAGAGGCATCTATTCCAGAGGACCTTTGTCACTTATATGGAACATATTTTCAGGATTACCTTCATGATGTGGAGATATGTCAGAGATTTGCTAAGAGAAACCGTGAGTTAATAGCGGATATTTTACTTGAGAGAACCGGACTAATTGGCACAGACAGATTCCATACTATTCATAATTATATTGATACAGATGAAATGATTTTGAGAAAGGGAGCTATTGCAGCTCATAATGGTGAGAAAGTGCTGATTCCAATTAATATGAGGGATGGAAGCGTACTGGCTATAGGTAAGGGGAATCCAGAGTGGAATTATTCCGCACCACACGGTGCGGGACGTGTAATGTCACGTTCTAAGGCAAAGGATACATTAAGTATGGATGAATATAAAGAAGTAATGTCAGGAGTATATACAACTTCTGTAAATGAAGCTACTCTTGACGAGGCACCAATGGCATACAAGAGACTTGAGGATATTATTGATGTAATCAAGGATTCTGTAGATGTAATTGATGTTATGAAACCAATATATAATTTTAAGGCTTCTTAGTGGAGCAAGCAAATAGGAGACACTTCTGTTTTGGCTTGCTTTGCTAAAGGTCAGAACAGGAGGAAGATAAAATGTTTGCGATACCAGCAATTGATATGATAAAGACAGGACAAAATATAATTGTCTTGAGAAAGAAAGCGGGACTTTCTGTTAAGGATTTGCAGGATGTCTTCGGCTTTGCCACACCACAGGCAATTTACAAGTGGCAACACGGCACAGCAATGCCAACTATTGATAACTTGGTTGTGCTAGCAACTTTGCTTGGGGTTAAGATTGATGATATTTTGGTTGTTGACAAGCAAGTAGACGTACAGATAAGTGCGTGAAAAATATCTAGAATATTAAACCACCGGTTAATAGCTTTTCCAAATTTCTGGTGTTAATATACTCATATAGACGCATACAGCATTTAAAAATTATCGATTATTCTAATATAAAAGCAAGTGGGCTTAGGCTCCACAAATTATTTAATGCGTCTAGATAACTTAATATTTAGACGCATACAGCAAATCATTAAATTAGAGGAAAAATTATTATGATAAGTGCAGATATATTTCGCGTCTAGTAATTTGATTTATTAAGGAGGGTACCATGTATAGAGCAAAGAGATTCGAAGGAAAAGACTTGTCTAAGGAGATGTCAAGCTACATCAGACCAGTGAAGTCATCAATTAAATTCATGAAGAACTATAACAATCGCTCAGTCACAACAAATGGTGCTGTGGGTTATAAGACTACTACACGCCCGTTGCTTGACTTGAATTTCAAGGTATCTTCCTTGAGAGATTTGAGTGAGGAAAATATAGTCAAGGAGTTCATCAAAGCATATTATGATGAACCTAAATACGCAGTGAAATGGTTGTTTTTCCTAAGAGACATTCTTCAGGGAATGGGAGAGAGAAGAACATTTCGAGTGTGTATGAAATATTTGGCACAGTCCCATCCGGATGTGGCCAAAGCGGTAATAAAGCTAATACCAAAATACGGTAGATGCGACGATTTACTTGTTCTGCTTGATACACCCCTAGTGGACGATATATGTAAGCTTATTAAGGAACAGCTTGACCATGACCTACAGGGTATGGCCAAGGGAAGACAGATTTCATTACTTGGAAAATGGCTTCCAAGCATTAACACCTCATCAGTTGAGGCTCGCCGATACGGTAGAATAATAGCTAAGAAACTTAAGCTCAGCGAGAGAAATTACCGCAAGACATTATCGGCATTAAGAAAGTACATAGATGTTCTAGAGATTAAGGTCTCATCTAACAAATGGGACCAGGTTGAATATGAACATGTTCCAGCCAAGGCAAACCTTAAGTATGAAGCTGCCTTTGAAAAACACGACAAAGAGCGTCGAGTTAACTACCTATTTAAGGTGGCAACAGGAGAAGCAAAGCTTAATGGCAATGGAATTATGCCATATGAGATTGTTCACCGCTTTATGGCAAATAATTGGTTCTCTAGAACATTAAAGGAAGACCTTTTGGGTGAGCTTATGTGGAAACACATATTGCAGGAAGGGTTTGACAATGATTGGGGCTTTGAGGACTGTATAGTTGTGGCAGATGGTTCTGGTAGCATGTACAACAAGGCATCGGGCTCAACTACGGTATCAGCCATAGAAATCTGTCATTCACTGGCAATATATTTTGCCCAACAGCTTAAAGGTGTGTTCCATAACAAGGCAATCTCCTTTAGTGTGAATCCTCAGTTTATAGACCTTGAACAAGGTAAAACACTAAAGGATAAGCTGGAGATTATGAACGCATACGATGAAGTTGCTAACACAAACATTGAAGCAGTGTTTGACATGCTGTTAGATATGGCTGTTAGCAATGAGGTAGACCCTAGTGAGTTACCTAAGCAGGTACTTATCATTTCCGATATGGAATTTGATATGGCAACCACAGGAACCTGGCATACAACCACCTTAAACAAGGAGAAGGTTGCCCAGACACTGTTTGGTGTCATAGAAGAGAAGTTTGAGGCAGCAGGATACAAGCTTCCACGTCTCATCTTCTGGAATGTGTGTGGAAGAACAAACACAATTCCTAAGTTGGACAATGATGAAGGTATATGCCTTTTGTCAGGATTCTCCCAGAATGCCATGAAGATAGCAACAAACAGGGAGATTAAGGATCCATATCAAAGCCTTCTTGCGGTTTTGGATGGTCCAAGGTATGCTCCTGTTGAGGATGCTATCTTAGGGTTAGCAGGGTAGTAGATAGAAGCCCATTTCAGTTAAAATGCAATTGTATTGTAGGTTGGCTGAAATGGGCTTTTTTTGTTATAATCATAATAGATTTTTTTGGGAGGGTATTATGGGGTTAGGCTATTTATAAAACATAAAGTACGAGTATGGTTCATGCAAGAATATGAAAAGCAGGGAACGAAATTTCTAATTATCTTTTGTAAAATACGAAAAAAAGACGAGAATGAATTTATAAAAGCATTGAATGAACTTAAGTCTAAAATGTTGCTTTTGGGATATGCAAATTATCCGAGATTTTGTGCGGAGATTATGGCAAGTATACAGGTGAATGGTATGTGAGACTAGTAGTACTATGAATTATATTACGAGTATAATTTACACATCCAAATAATCGTGTTATATTGATAATATGAAAGGTAGAAATGTTTCAAGTAAGAGCAACCTTTTACAAAAGAAATTTGATTATGCGGCTTGAGAAAAACGAACCAAGATTCGCGGAAAGGAAAAGAAATGACAACAGTTAGATTTGCATATTACCTTAATAGTGAAAGTTATTATGAATCACTCGTAAACTCAAATTATGACGAGTGGTATAGTTTCATGCGCTCATTTAAGATAAAGCAAAGAATAACTGTGGATTATGAACAGTAGTATTATCTAGCATAGGATACGATTGTAACATAAATACATAGATTTTCAGACCGCTTATCTTTTATGAGATGAGCGGTTTTTATTTTGCAGGGTTGGCTCAATTGGTACAGCACCAGTCTTCATTATGGCCCCTTGGTCTAAAGGTCAGGACACAGCCCTTTCAAGGCTGGGGTATTGGGTTCAAGTCCCATAGGGGTCACTATAAAGAGATAAAACTCGGCAGATTTATGATGGAAAAAATAGATAGGGGTGTGGCGTAGTGTGGAAGAGAGAGCAATTTTTAAGTATTGAGTATGCTTTTAATTTGCTCTTTATTGAATAAAAATGTCGTATGCGTCAAAAATATTCAATATAAGAGGTGCGAGAATGGATATTAAAAGAGATAAATACTTGAAGAATCATAATCAATTTTTGATTTAATGTAAAATGAGATGTTTCTGATATGGAATCACTAAAATATCTGATATGAATATTGTAACCTAACAAAATTTGAATCAAGGCTGACTGGAACAATCCAGTTGGCCTGTTTTATTATGAAAATTTGTGATATAATTTATCCTGTCTATAGCCATAAAAAAGTTATAGGAAATAACGAAGTTCATAGTATCTGAAGGTATTATGAGTCAGTAAAAAAGGAAGGCGGGTATGATTATAAGCTTTGTATAATTATACAATACAAAAATGGACAAATTTAAGATAGATGATTTGGAACAAAGAAAAATGGAAAAAAATTTTTTCTTAGATATGAAATTTGATGTTGAAGAAGTTTTAAAAATATTGATGAAATGGGAAAATGATTTTACTTTTTGTTTATGGACGAAAAGTGATGAAGAATACGAGCATAATGTTGGGGTAGTAGAGATTGATGCTAATAAATGTAGCGAAATCAGCGTGTTATTACGAGGAATGAGACCGTCTTTTGTAGGTCCAGCATATAATTTTAATAAGTATGTGGATGCGTATTTGGGTGATGTATATTGGGATGATATCAAATATACTATAGAAGAAGATGCGTGGATAAGTTCGTCATTGAGAGAAGCTATGATCATAATGGAACTGCAAAATTGTCTGCTGTCAATAAAAATGGGATTGGATAGAATGGTGAAACTTATTGCACAATATTATAAAGGCATTGCTCCCTACTCTACTTTTGGTCATATAGACATAAAAGAAGATGGAACAGAAAAAGGCAAGGGATTAATGGGTTTAGTATTGAACAATAGAGAAAAGGATGTATTATTGGAGTTGATTTACAGTGAATATAATGATTGGATACAACAATGTGTAAAGCCGAGGGATTCTATTACGCACTATCAAGATTTTTGTTCAACGTATTTTTTTGACGCTGAAAGAGGGGTGGATTATCCCATTCATCTTAATGAGAAGAAAAATGAACCTACAAATATGTCGATTGTATCTATTTTCGAGTATGTAGATAAATATTATGTCTTTTTTAATAAAGTATTAGACATTTTAATAAAAAAGGAAAAAAATAGAGCAGGGATAGGAAATATAGTAAAATAAAAAGTGGTTGGTGTTTCTAAATGGTCACTTTTTAATATGAACCCCCTTTGAGGTAAAATCGCAGTTGTATGCCCCTAGTACGACTATATTTTACAAAACAAAGAAAAAGTGTGTTAAGATATGCCACTTTATGTCAGAAGGTGTAGTAAATATATATAGAAGTAATAATGTCAGAAAGCGCGATAAAACCTTGTAAAATGGGGCATATCTTGGCATTTTAAGATTGGAAAAACTATGATAAAAGTACTCTTCATCTGCCACGGCAGCATCGGTTGTTTGAGGTGAGAAGCTAGGGATATGAAGGGTTTGAGACGGTGTAAAGGGCATTTTATGCCAGGTTTATGCCAGAAAAATTAGATAGGGTTGTGGCGTAGTGTGGAAAGTAGCATTTCGGCAGTAAAGTGTGTTTATTGCCGAAATGCTATTTTTGTAATGGTTCGTAAAGATTGAATCAGGTAAAATATGTCAAAAACACTTTTTATATCAAAAATAAGAAAAAAACTTTCTTAAAACGAATATAAAACTTGAAAATGAAGTATATTAGTGTTATATTTAGATTAGAAAAAAAGGGGGCGATAAAGATGCTTTGTCAGTTTTCATTTCAGAATTTTAAGTCATATAAGGAAGAGACTACATTTGATTTACAGGCGACATCCATTTCAGAATTTGAGGAAAGTTTAATTAAGCAGGAAAAGTGTAGTAATCTACTTCCTGTCAGTGTTATATATGGTCCAAACGGAGGTGGAAAAAGTAATCTTCTGCAGGCGTTGGCTTGTTTGATTACGACTGTTGTAAATCCTATTCGCGATTTGGGGAATACAAGAGAAGATATCATTATACAGCAGAGATTTTTTTCGAAGCCATTTATGTATGATGTTGAGACTATAGAAGAGCCGATAGAATATCTTATATTTTTTAGAAAGGGGAATTACGAATATCGTTACTACCTTGCAACTTTGAAGGATGAGATATTTGCAGAAACTTTAGATAGAAAGACTTTTGGTGGAAAGAAGCCAGCGCAGATTTTCTATCGTGAAGGAGAGGTAATTACTCTTGGTCCAACCTTAAGTAAGGAAGGTGTAAATACCAAGGTTAATGAGAAGATGCCATATCTATCTTTTCTGGCTATAAATTATAACATTCCTGTTATCGCAGAGGTACAAGAGTGGTTTGAATCTTGTATCATTCGTAGCTATGGTAATCCTTTGGTAGAAATGGAAGTTATGTTTTCTGAAAATGCAAATGTTAAGAAGCAAATAGTAACACTTCTTAACGATATGGGAATCGATATTGAAGATTATAGATTTGACAATGAAGAAAAGGAGTTATTCCTGAAGAGAACAATTGAGGGAAAGCCATATGAGTTAAGTTTGAGTGAGGAATCTGATGGTACAAGAAAGTTGATTGCAGCATTACCGGCAATACTTATTGCGCTTCAGGAAGGTCGTTTGGTTATTATCGATGAATTGGATGCAAAACTCCATCCAAAGCTATTGAGATATGTAATTTCTTTATTTAAGAATCCAAAGGTTAATAGGAATGGAGCACAGTTGCTCTTTACATCTCATGATATGTCTACAATGAAGAATACTGTATTCAGAAGAGATGAAATATGGTTTGCAGCATTGAACGAGAAGAGAAGTAGTGAGATTTATTCGCTTTATGAAATTCGACGTGAGGATAATGAAAGGGTTAAGAGCACAGCGGCTTTTGATAAGCAGTATCTGGAAGGTAGGTACGGGGCAGACCCATACCTTCAGAACATGCTGAGCGGAGGTGATTGGCTTTGAGCTTAAAACCTACGAAGAAAAGTGATCTAAATAAACCCTGGATGAAAAAACCGGATAGAGAGATTAAAATTCGCCCAGAGATGCATTTGATTGTGACGGAAGGGACTGATACAGAGCCAGCCTACTTTGGAGCTATTCGGGAGATTATCAATAAGGATTATCCTGAGAAAATACAATTAAAGGTATGTGGGTTAGGTGACAACACAGTAAGTTTGTTTGAAAAAGCAAAACGATTGGCAAAAGATAATCCGAATGGATATCGTCATGTTTGGGTGGTTTATGATACGGATGATTTCCCAGCAGAGCATATTGACCGAGTGGTATTTTTATGTGCTGAAAGCAGTACAGAGGAGATTGAATATCATGCAGTTTGGTCTAATCAGTGCATAGAACTTTGGTTTTTACTACATTTTGGATTTATGCAGTCTGACATTCATAGAAGCGAATATTGGCCTAAGTTAACAGAATGCTTAAAGAAAATAGGTGCTGGAGAATATGCAAAAAACCGTGAAGATATGTATCACATCCTACGTCCGTATATGGATACAGCAATTGCCAATGCTAAAAGTTTGGATGCGATAAACCATGGGAAAACACCATCCAAGGCGGCTCCAGGCACAAAGGTGTATGAATTGGTGGAGAAGTTGAGGCCGTATTTGTAAGAATGAAGTAGTTATTTTCGTATATTTTCCCCTCAAAATGTTATATAATATCCCCATAACAACCCACCAAGGAGGAACACCCGTATGAAACTCACACCAACCCTAAACTATTACAACGAAAATGCTGAAGAATTCACGGCCAGCACAATAAATGTGGACTTTACAAATGTTCAGGACAAATTCTTGAATAAACTCTCTTCAAGCTCATCCATATTGGATTTTGGTTGTGGAGCAGGGCGTGATACAAAGTATTTCCTTGAGAAAGGTTACATGGTTGAGGCAATAGATGGTTCGGAAGAATTGTGCAAGCTTGCCAGTGAGTATACGGGAATTGAAGTGAAGCGTATGTTTTTCCAGGAGCTTCATGATGTTGAAAAATACGATGGAATCTGGGCTTGTTCTTCCATACTGCATCTTCCGTACGAAGAATTGGTGGAAGTAATGAAGAAGATGAAAGTGGCACTTAAGGATACAGGAATCATCTACACATCCTTCAAATACGGAAGCTTTGAAGGTGTTAGAAATGGTAGATACTTTATAGATATGACAGAAGAAAGTTTAGAAAAATTGCTTCAGGATGTGGGTGGACTTGATGTAGAAGAAATGTGGGTAACATCCGATGTTAGACCGGGTCGAGGTGAAGAAAAATGGTTAAATCTCTTTCTCCGAAAGAAATAGTTGAATATCCAAATGGTGGAAAGAGTTATTTCTATGTTGTTGATCAGACAGCAATTATTGTGGATGAGGGGATTTGTAAATGTAGTTCGGAAGAAGATGCATTTCCTTACACTTTGATTACTGAAAAGCAAAACTCTTATATGCATCGATATGGTAAGGTGTATAGATTCCTGCGCGAAGACGAGGATGCTATTGAGAGCTTTTTGGAAAATGCTGATGACAATACAGACATTAATTTTTCCATACGCACTGTGAATCGTGAAGAAGACTCAAATGCATCACCATTGGAGTTTTTGTTCGAAGAGAAATTTACAAATGTATATGGCATGGAAGGCCTAAAATATTTAAGGAAGGAATATGGCGTTGTTGATAAGGACGGTCATAATTTCTTTCTTGATTATTATGCCCAAAAGGATGATGGCGGAGTTGCGGTAGAAGAAAATGGTGTGTCATATCACCATCCACAGATAATTGGAATAGACAGATATAGAAACCAGTTGCTAAAGCAAAATACCTGTACCAAGTGGGGCATAAAGCTGTATAGATTTTCTACAGAGGATTGTCAGTTTGACAATCGCATAGAGGATGATATTCGTACATTCTTCGGAGATGATATAAGCAAATATGAAGAAAATGGATTGATTATAGATAGACCTGTGGAATTGTATGATCATCAGGTGGTTACTCTCCAGGCCATTGAGCAGAAGAGATTGGCGGGGGTAAAAACATTTTTGATTGTATTTCCAACGGCAAGTGGAAAGTCTAAGATTGTAGAAGAGGACATACAGGCATTTGCAGCGGGAAGAGAGAAGTTTAAGGCCTTGGTGTTGGCACCAAATATAAATATTGTAGAAGACTGGAGACATAGGATAGAAAATTCCTTGAAGAAATATAAGGACTGTATACAGGTAAAAACATTTGCGAACATAGTAAGAAACTATACGAACATTTCGCCAAATGAGTATGATTACATGGTAATAGACGAGGCCCATCATGCAGTGGCACCTATGCTGAAGAGAGTGATACAGTATTTTACACCAGAGTTTATGATAGGACTTACTGCCACGGACCAAAGACCGGACAAGAAAAAACTGGAAAGTGTATTCGGCAGCTACAAGACTGGACTATCCTTGGTTCAGGCTATGGAAGAGGGAATAGTGGCACAGGCAAATGTGTATCGTG